>DASSVP010000089.1:0-40539 GCA_035705985.1 Thermoleophilaceae bacterium | reverse complement strand
CCTCGACCAGATGCGCGCGACGATCCCCGAGGAGATCAAGCAGGCGCGCTGGATCGTCAAGGAGCGCCAGGAGATGCTGGCCGAGGCGAAGCGCGAGGCCGAGCGCATCATCCGCGAGGCGCGCGAGGAGCAGATCCGCCTGATCTCCGAGGAGGAGATCGTGAAGCAGGCCGAGCGCCAGGCCGACGAGATCATCGAGGACGCACGCGCACGCGAGCGCGAGATCCGCCTGGGCGCCGAGGACTACGCCGACGACATCCTGAACACCCTCGAGGTGAACCTGACGAAGTTCATCGCGGCCGTGCAGCGAGGCCGCGACCGCCTGCAGGGCCGCGAAGAGGAAGTCGGCTCAGCAGTCGGGCCCGACCGCTAGCTCGCCGCGCGCGCCGGCCGCGCCGCTTGCGTGGGTAGCGTTCCCCCATGGTTTCGGGGCGTTGTATTTGCGGGGCCGTCGCGTTCGAGGTCAACGGGGCCCTGCGGGACGTTCATCTCTGTCACTGCACCGAGTGCCGCCGATGGGCTGGTCACGTATGGGCCGCCAGCGAGGCGGCGTGGGCGAACCTCGCCTTCTCCGAGGATCGTGGGCTTCGCTGGATCGACAGCCCCGACTCCGAGTACGACGCACGCCGGGGGTTCTGCTCCGAGTGCGGGTCATCGCTGTTCTGGCGGGTGCCGGGCAGCGACCGGGTGAGCCTGGCCGCCGGCTGCCTCGATGGGCCCACCGGGCTGGAGACCACCGAGCAGATCTGGGTCGACAGCGCGGGCGACTACTACGAGCTGGACGAGCGCATCCCGAGCCGGCCACGCGGCGGCGGGTAGATTCGGGCCCATGGCGACCTACCTCCACACCTGCTACCGCATCGGCGACATCGACCGCTCGGTCTCGTTCTACGAGAAGCTCGGCTTCGAGGAGCGGCGGCGGATGCCGATCGGCGACGAGGCGATCAACGTCTTCATGGGCCTGCCGGGCGAGGACCCGGTGCTGGAGCTGACCTACAACCACGGCGTCGACTCCTACGACCTCGGCACGGGCTACAACCACATCGCGATCGCGGTCGACGACCTCGACGGCACGCTGGAGCAGCTCGCCGGCGACGGCATCGAGCCAGAGAAGCCGCCCTACCGCCCCGGTGGCCGCACCGAGGGTTCCTTCATCGCATTCGTGCGCGACCCGGACGGCTACAGGGTCGAACTGATCGGTAGCGGATAAGGAAAACCCGTGCGAGGATCGCGCGATGCCGACTCGCGCCCTCGCCCCTGCACTGGCCGTCGCCGTACTCGTAACCGCCCTCGCCGCGTCGTCTGCGAGCGCCGCGCCGTGGAAGCGCGTGACCACGCCGGACGGTGCGACCCCGGACCAGATCGGGCTCGCGAGCAGCGACCAGGTGGCGCTCGCGCGCACCGCTGACGGCGTGCTCCACGTCGTCTGGTCGCATCCGACGAGCCCGAACACCGAGGACCTGAAGCACACCGTCCTCACGCGCAACGGCAGGCTCGGTCCGACCAACGTCATCGAGAGCGGCTGGACCGGCTTCAGCAACGCCGCACTTGTCGTGGAGCCCGCGGGCCTCCGCGCCTTCTGGGGTGGGTTGCGCAGCACCGATCCGAGCGATACCTACCGAGAGGTGAGCACCTCCCTCTCCACGAATGGGGGCGCGAACTGGTTCCTCCAGCAAGGCGGCTCCATCAACCCGGGAGGCATGCAGTCGTACGCGAGCAATATCTCGGCGACCGTGCGCGCCGACGGCTCGACTCTGCAGGCGTTCGCCGGGACGCTCGGCACGTGGGTGCACGCCGGCCTCACGACCGCCAACTCGAACCACGACTATCAGGCTCCCTTCGGGCCGTACGGCTACGAGCCGAACATCGCGACGGACAGGCGCGGCCGCACCGTACTGGCGTGGTTCTCGAGCGGGGCCGGCCGTTCCGGCGTGCTCGCGCAGTTCGTGAACGTCGACGGAAGCCCGGTCACGAACGGCGACAGCGACCCCTCCAACGACGCACTCACGATGCCCGGCACGGGCACCATGCGGATCGGCATGCTCGGCCGCACGCCGCTCGCTGCTCTCGGACCGAGCCTCTACACGGCGTACCCGACCCCGAACCGCATCCGCGTCTGGCGGATCGGCACGGACAACGCGCCGGTCGTCGGACGCATCCGGGGATCCGGCAGCCCGGCGGTGACGATCGCCCCGACGTCGGACGGCCGCCTCTGGATCCTGTGGACGAAGGGCTTCGGGGACCCGGACGTGTTCGCGCGCCGGACGAACGTGGGCGCGAGGAAGCCCGGCGCCGTGGTCAACGCCGGTCATCCGCGCGACGCCGTGCAGGCGTACAAGGTGGACGCGAGCGCGGTCGGCGGGGCCCTGGACGTCCTGGGCCACTTCAACGTCGGGACCACCAGTACGGCGGTGACCTCGCACCGGAGGATCCTCCCGGGCCTGACGGTGAAGGCGCGTCCCGGGGCCGTGCCCAGCGGCGACCCGACCGACGTGCAGTTCACCGTCCTGGACGCGGGCGACCCCGTGCAGGGCGCGCGGGTCAGGGCTGATGGCAGGTCCGCGAGGACCAACTCGCAGGGTCGCGTGACGCTGTCGCTCAGCACGCGCAGTGCGCTGACGGCCCGAGTGACTCACCCCGAGTACACGCCTGCGTCCAAGCGGATCCGCGTGCGCCGCTGACGCCGGCTTCGGCGCGCTAGCCTCGATGTCATGGCGCAGCGCACGGACAGCTTCGACGTTGGAAAGCTCGGGCTTTCGTCCGGTGAGGGACGGAGCCTCGATCTGGTCGTGCCGGTCGACGCGTTCCAGTTCGGCGGGCAGCGGTACGAGCTTCGCGGGGGTGAGATGGAGGCGCGGCTCGACGTCTCGCACACGGTCAGCGGCTACGCGTTCCGGCTTCGCTTCGGTGCCGAGCTCGAGGGACCGTGCGTGCGGTGCCTGGAGACGGCCGATCAGACCGTGGAGGTCGACGCCCGCGAGATCGACCAGCCCGGCGGAGGCGACGAGCTCAGCTCGCCCTACTTCGACGAGGGGCACCTCGACATGCGAGCGTGGGCCCGCGACGCGCTGGCGCTGGCGCTTCCGACCCAGATCGTGTGCAGCGACGACTGCGCCGGGCTCTGCGCTGTGTGCGGCGAGAACCTGAACCGCGCGCCCGACCACGCGCACGAGCGCGAGCCCGACCCGCGCTGGGCGGCGCTCCGCGAGCTCAAGCTGGAGTAGGCATGCGCCACCCCCAGCTCGCCTGGTACATCGCGGGCCCCGCCCTCGGCCTGTGCGTGGTCGCGGTCCGCGCGCTCTTCAACGCGCGCCTCGCCGTGACCGGAGGCTTCTCGGAGCTCATCGAAAAGCTGGGCCGCGGCAGCTTCAGCTTCGACTGGCGCGGCTGGTTCGCCATCGGGCTGTTCCTCGCCGGCACCATCTTCGCGCTGATCGCCGGCACCCAGACCTTCGACGGCTACGGCTGGCTCACCGAGACCTTCACGGGCTCCGAGCGCGTCCTGATCGCGCCGATCCTGCTCGCCGCGGGCGTCGCGATCGGCTATGGCGCCAAGCTCGCGGGCGGCTGCACGTCGGGCAACGGCCTGAGCGGGGTGTCGGTGCTCTCACCCGCCGCGCTGGCGGCGACGGGGACCTTCTTCGCCGTCGCGATCGTCGTGAGCTTCGCGATCGAGGCGGTGATCTGAGGCGATGCGCGCACGTTTCCTCGGCCTCCTGATCGGGCTCGTCTTCGGCATCGTCCTGTGCTGGAGCGGCATGATCAGCCCGGTCGTCATCCGCGAGGCGCTGCTGTTCGAGGACAGCTACCTGTTCCTCTTCTTCGCCGCCGCGGTGGCGACCGCGGCCGTCGGTCAGCTCGTGCTGAGGCGAGCGATGCGCACGGCCGTGCTGACGGACCAGCCGGTGGGGTGGAGCTTCGAGCGCCCGCAGCGCCGCCACGTCGTGGGCAGCGCGATCTTCGGCCTGGGTTGGGGCGTGGCCGACGCCTGCCCGGGGCCGATCGCGACGCAGGTGGGACAGGGCATCTGGTGGGCGGTGTTCACGCTCGCCGGCGTGATCATCGGCGTGCGGCTGTTCCTGCGCCGCAACGAGATCGGCGAGACCGAGCCGCCCTCCGAGTGCGTGGCGCCGCTAGCCGAGCCGGCCCTTCAGCAGTAAGTCCCAGTCGGCCACCTCGCCGACGTGCCCGAGCTTGTCCGGGTTGACGATCGAGCGGACGCCCTGCACCCGGCCGTCCGCGATCTCCAGCGCCATCACCGAGACCACGCGGCCGGCGGTCATCAGGAGGGCGCCGGGCTGGCCGTTCACCTCCACCTCGCGCACCTCGAACTCGGGGACCTTCGCTCCCTGCCTGAACCACGCGCCGAGCGTCCGCGCCACGCGCGAGCGGCCGAAGACGGCGCGCGCGAGCGCGGGGACCCTGCCGCCGCCGTCGCCGTGGAGCACGACGTCGTCGGCGAGCAGCGCCTCCAGGGACGCGACGTCGCCCTCCTGCGCCGCCGCGAAGAAGCGCCGCGCCAGCTCGGCGCGCTCCTCGCGCGACGCCTCGAAGCGCGGCCGCTGCTCGTCCACGTGCCGGCGCGCCCGCGTCGCCAGCTGGCGCGCGTTGGCCTCGGTCTTCCCGACGATCTCGGCGACCTCGCCATAGCCGTAGTCGAATACGTCATGCAGCAGGAAGACCGCACGCTGCTCCGGCGACAGCGACTCCAGCAGCACGAGGAAGGCGAGCGAAAGCGAGTCGGCCATCTCCGCCTGGCGCGCCGGGTCCTCCGCGGGGTCGCTCACGAGCGGCTCGGGCAGCCACTCGCCGACGTACTGCTCGCGCCGCACGCGGGCGGAACGCAGCACGTCGATCGACAGCCGCGTGGTCACGGTCGAGACGTACGCGCGCGGGGACTCGATGCGCTCGCCTCGCTCGAGCGCAGAGTGGAGCCGCAGGAGCGCCTCCTGCACGACGTCCTCCGCCTCCGCGACGCTGCCGAGCATCCGGTAGGCGATCGCGAAGGCGGCGGGACGCACTTCCTCGAGCAGCGCCGGGGGCGGCTCGCTCACGCTGCCACCTCGGCAAAGCCCTGGCGCCAGCTGGGGTGGCGCGGCCGCCAGCCGAGCTCGCGCTTCGCCTTCTCGTTCGACGCGCCGCGCACCTCGGTCATCATGACCGTCCCGGCCTCGCCGGCAAAGATGCGGCCGAGCCAGCGCGGCACGTGGCGGGGCGGGCGCGCGCCGATGGCCTCTGCCGCGGCCGGCAGCCACTCGGCCACCGGCGCGGGATCGTCGTCGACGATGTTGTAGACGCCGCGGCGGCCGCGCGTGACCGCGGCTGCGGTCGCCTCCGCGGCGTCCTCGATGTGGACGAACGACCACACGCCGCCTCCGTCCCCGACCAGCGGGAACTTGCGCTTGCGGATCGACTCGATCTGCGCGCCTCCCTCGCGGCTCAGCGAGGTGCCGGGGCCGTAGAAGCCGCCGTAGCGGAGCACGATGCCCTCGGTCCAATCCGCGCCCGTCACGCTCTCCTCGACATGGCGGATCGCGTCGAACGACTCGCGCATCGCGTCCGGCACGGCCGGGTCGAGCGGGTCCTCCTCCGTCTTGACCGAGCCGCCGTCCCGGGCGTACGGCCACCCCGCGTAGCTCTGGGCGATGAAGCGCTTCACGCCGACGGCGCGCCCAGCGGCGAGCAGGTGGTCGGTGCCCTCGGTGCGCAGCCGGTTCGTGTCGGCGAAGGTCCGGTCGAAGCGGCGGACGTCGAACTCGCGGTCGAGGGCGGTGAGCTGGTGGATGATCACCTCGGGCTCGGTCTCCGCCACGACCCGCGCCACGTCGTCCGCGTCGAGCGGCTGCATCGCGGCGGCCCGGGCGCCCATGGCCTCGATCGCCGCCCGCTTCGACTCGCTGCGCGTCGTTCCCGTCACGTCATGCCCGGCGGCCACCAGGCGGGGGACCAGCTGCTTCCCGAGCGCTCCTGTCGCGCCGGCCAGCAGGATCTTCATCTTGATCTCCTCGATTCGGGGTCGTCACCCCTTTGACGAGGCTACGCCTGGGTCTGTGACAGCTCCGTCTGCGCGCCCACCGGCACCTCGCCCCTGATCAGGTCGGCCGCTCGCTCGGCCAGCGCGATCACCGGGGCGTTGGTGTTGCCGCGCGGGACGGAGGGCATCACGGACGCGTCCACGACCCGCAGGCCGCTCACCCCACGCACGCGCAGCTCGCGGTCCACCACCGCACCCGGGTCGTCGCCCATGCGGCACGTGCCCACGGGGTGGTAGAGCGTCTGGAGCCGCGCGCGCACGTGCGCCTCGATGTCCTCGTCGGACCTCGACGGCGGGCCGATCAGCATGCCGGTCGAGACGTCGCCGAGCGGGCCGCTCTCGCAGATCTCCATCGAGGTCCGGACGCCGGCGACCATCGACGCCACGTCGTCCGGGTGCTCGAGGTAGTTGTGGACGATCAGCGGCTTCGCCGTCGGGTCAGGGGATCCGAGCGCCACGAACCCGCGGCTCTTCGGCTTCAGCACGCACGCGCCGAGCGCGAAGCCATGGCCGTCGCCCGGCACGAGCCCCTCCGACTGGAAGCGCGCCGGCGCGAAGTGGAACTGGACGTCGGGTGCGTCGAGGTCCTCGCGTGTGCGCATGAAGCCGCCCGCCTCGGCCACGTTCGAGGTGAGCGGCCCGCGGCCCTCGCCCTCGAACAGCGCCAGGTTCTCCTCGTTCAGCGCGCCGAACAGCGAGATCTCCTCGTCGATCGAGTAGACCGCGCCGGCGTTCGGGTGGTCGTGCAGGTTCAGCCCGACCTCCGGCAGCTCGGCCACGACCTCGATCTGGAGGTCGGCCAGCTCGGCGGGGCGCCCGAGTCCGGAGAGCATCAGCAGCTGAGGCGAGTTGTACGAGCCGCCGCACACGATCACCTCGCGCTCAGCGCGGTGCACGATCATCTCGGACAGCCGCGCCCCGACCACGCCGACCGCGCGCTCGCCCTCGAACAGGATCGAGAGCGCGTGCACGTGCGTCTCGACCGTCAGGTTCGGCCGCGTCATGGCCGGGTGCAGGTACGCCACGGCCGCGCTGGCACGGGCGCCGTTCCGGTGCGTGACCTGGTACCAGCCGACGCCGTCCTGCTCGGCGCCGTTGAAGTCCTCGTTCAGGGGAAGCCCGTGCGCGGTCGCGGACTCGAGGAACATCTGACCGAGCGGGTTGCGCGAGCGCCCCTCTGACACCGGCAGCGGCCCGCCGGCCCCGTGGAACTCGCTCTCGCCGCGCTCGTTGTCCTCGGAGCGCTTGAAGTAGGGCAGCATCTCGTCCCAGGTCCAGCCCGGGCCCCACTCGTCGTAGTCGAGCGGATTGCCGCGCATGTAGACCATCGCGTTGATCGAGGACGACCCGCCGAGCACCTTCCCGCGCGGGAGGTAGATGCGGCGGTCGTTCGCGAAGGGTTCGTAGATCGTCGAGTGGTCCCAGTCCTGGGCGGTCCGGTAGAGCGCCGAGAACGCCGCGGGCAGGTGGACGAGCTCGTTCGTGTCGGGTCCGCCCGCCTCGAGCAGCAGGACCGAGACGTCCGGGTCCTCCGTCAGGCGGTTGGCCAGCACGCAGCCGGCCGAGCCGGCCCCGACGATCACGTAGTCGTACATGGGGCGACGCTAGCCGGGCGGGACCGCTGCCGCAAGCTATCCTTCCCGCCCTCATGGCCGTCCCCAAGCAGAGACAGTCCCACGCGCGCACGAACAAGCGCCGCTCGCAGCACAAGGTCGAGGCGCCGGGGCTCAGGCACTGCCCGCGCTGCCACGCGCCGCGCCGGCCGCACCGCGTGTGCCCGAACTGCGGTACGTACGCCGGCCGTGAGGTTGTCGTACAGCAGCCCGGAGTCGACTCAGACGACGAGTGATCGCGGTCGACGCGAACGGCGCCGATCAGGGGCCGGCCGCAGTCGCCGAAGGAGTAGCGCGCTCGGGGCTGCCGGTGCTCCTGTTCGGCCCCGCCGGCGAGATCGCCGCGCCCGCGGGTCCGCACGCCGAGATCGTCGACGCCCCTGAGACCGTCAAGGCGGGGGAGGACTCGGTCGCCGCGGTGCGCTCGAAGCGGGACGCCTCGATCGTCCAGGCCGCCGCGGCGGTGGGCGAGGGCCGCGCCGACGCCCTCGTCTCCGCCGGCAGCACAGGCCCGACGCTCGCGGCCGCCACGCTGTCCGTGAAGCGCATCAAGGGCGTATACAGGCCCGCGCTCGCGGTGCTCATGCCGATCCCCGGCGGCCCCGTGCTCCTGCTCGACGCGGGCGCGAGCGTGGAGGTGCGGCCCGAGCACCTCGTGCAGTTCGCCTACATGGGCGCGGGCTTCATGGAGGCGGTGGTGGGGATCGAGCGGCCGTCGGTCGGCCTGCTCTCCGTGGGCGAGGAGTCGGGCAAGGGCACCCCGGACGTGCTCGCCGCGCACGAGCGCATCGCCGAGGCCGGTGGGCTGAACTTCGTGGGGAACGTCGAGGGTTTCGACATCCCGAACGCCGCCGCTCAGGTGGTCGTCGCGGACGGCTTCACGGGCAACGTGGCGCTGAAGGTGCTCGAGGGCACTCTCAAGGTGGCCTTCGGCGAGATCCGCTCGCGCGTGCGCTCGGGCGCCGTCTCGACCCTCGGCGGCCTTCTGGTCCGCGGCAAGCTCGGAAGGCTGCGCGAGGAGCTGGACCCCGAGAAGGTGGGCGGCGCGATCCTGCTCGGCCTGCGGAAGCCGGTCGTCGTGGCCCACGGCAGCTTCGGCCCCACGGGCATCGAGCACGCCGTGAAACTCGCTCGGCGGGCCGTGGACGAGGACATGGTCGGGCGCACCACAACGGCCCTCGAGGCGGCCGGTGCCTTGCGGTCCGCAACCGCTGCTAGCGTCGCCCAGCGATGACCCGCGAAGAGGTTCTCGACCGCATCCGCGAGCATCTGGCCACCGAACTGGAGGTCGATGCGGACCGCATCGACGGCTCCACCCGCTTCAAGGAGGACCTCGAGGCGGACTCGCTCGACCTGGTGGAGCTCGTGGTGGAGCTCGAGGACAGCTACGGGGTCCGCATCCCGGACGAGGAGGCGGCCAAGATCCTCACGGTCGGCCAGGCCGCAGACTTCGTCGCCGCCCATGCAAGCGGGATCGAGACCTGAGTCCCTTGAGGAGGTGCTCGCGGAGCTGCCGGACGACCTCCGGCGGCAGGCGTTCACACACGCCTCGTGGGTGGAGCACCGCGCCGAGGCGTACGAGCGGCTCGCCTTCCTGGGGGACGTGGTCCTGAGCCTCGCGGTCTCCGACCACCTGTATCCACGCTTCGAGCGCTACGGCGCCGGGCGGCTCACGAAGGTGCGCGCCCAGGCCGTGAGCGGTGCGTCGTGCGCGCGCGTCGCGCGCGAGCTGGGCGTGCCGGACGAGCTGGGCAAGCGCGCGCCCGAGGGCAGCACCGGCCGCTCCGCGGAGATGCTCGTGGACTCCGAGCGGGTGCTCGCCTCGGTGTGCGAGGCGATCATCGGCGCGAGCTACATCGCGTTCGGGCTCGAGCGCACGGCGCCCGCCGTGGTGGAGTCGTTCCGCGGCGAGATCGAGCAGGCGCTGGAACACCCGGTGGACTACAAATCGGTGCTCCAGGAGCGGCTCGCGCGGCGCGCCGAGGTGGTCGTGTACCGGACGATCTCGGAGGAGGGGCCGGCGCACGACAGGCGCTTCATCGCGGTCGCCGAGGTGGGTGGGGAGGAGCTCGGCCGCGGGGAGGGAAAGACGAAGAAGGCCGCGGAGCAGGAGGCGGCCCTGCACGCCCTCGACACCTTGGATGAACAGGCGGCCTCCTAGATGCACCTGAGGTCCATCTCGATGAAGGGCTTCAAGTCCTTCCCCAGCCGGACGAAGCTGGAGTTCGGACCTGGCGTGTCCGTCGTCGTCGGGCCGAACGGATCGGGCAAGTCCAACATCACGGACGCCGTGCTCTGGGCGCTCGGTGAGCAGTCGCCGCTGGCGGTGCGCGGGTCGTCGATGAAGGACGTGATCTTCGCGGGCGCGCACGGGGTTCAGGGCTCGAATGCCGCGGAGGTCGAGGTCGTGATCGACAACGGCGACGGCGCGCTCGACATCGATTTCTCGGAGATCTCCATCGTGCGGCGCCTCGAGCGGGACGGCGAGGGCGAGTACCGGCTGAACGGGGCGCGCTGCCGGTTGGTGGACGTGGTGGAGGTGCTCTCCGACTCCGGGCTCGGCAAGGAGATGCACTCGGTCGTCTCGCAGGGCAAGGTCGAGCAAATCGTGCTCTCGCGCCCGCGCGACCGGCGCCTGATGATCGAGGAGGCGGCGGGGCTCGGAAAGCACCGCAAGCGGCGCCGCCGCGCCCAGCTGAAGCTGCAGCGCACGGAGGAGAACCTGTCGCGCGCGCTCGACGTCGAGCGCGAGGCGCGCTCGCGGCTGCGGCCGCTGAAGCGCCAGGCGGAGGCTGCCGAGCTGCACGAGCGGCTGGAGCGCCAGACTTTGGAGGCCCGCTATTCCCTTGCCCGTGATGCGGCCCGGGACGCACGGCTCGCATTGAGTGAGGCCGAGGAACGGGCGCGGATGGTGCGCTCGGAGCGAGATGAGGCCGAACGGCTGCTGGGCGAGGTCGCGCGGAGGCGTGAGGCGGCCGAGGAGGCCTTCGCCGCGCAGACGCGCGACCGCGAGCGGATGCAGGCGCGGCTCTACGCGGCGCGCTCCGCCGGCGAACGGATCGCGTTGAGGTCGGAGCGCTTGCGTGAGCAGGCACTCGCCGCGCAGGAGCGCCGCGAGCGGCGGCTGCGGCAGGTCGAGGTGCTGGAGCAGCAGGCCGCCGCCGAGGCGGAGCTGGCCGGCGAGGAGGAGTGTCCGCAGGATCGGATCGCCGCGATCGAGCGCGAGCTGGCGGCGCTGGACGCGGGCCGCGAGGAATGGCTCGCGCGCGAGCTGGTCGGGCTCGAGGAGGAGGAGGCCGCCGCACGGGCGCGGTTGGCGGAGCTTCAGGAGGCGGCGGCTGACCGGCGCACGGCGCTCGAAAGGGCTGAATTGGCGGCCGAGGAGGCGCGCGCCGCGCGCCGCGTGGCGGAGCGCGCGGCCGAGGCCGCCCGCGCTCGTGCCGCGCAGGTGGGCGCGGAGCTGGCGGCGGTGAACCAGTTCGTGCGCGGGGCGTCCGGCGGCGCTACGCCGCCCGGCGGCGCCTCCTCCGGGAGTCCCCTCGCGGAGCGACTCCAGGTCGAACCCGGCTATGAGCTCGCGCTCGCGGCCGTCCTCGGCCCACGCCTCACCGCCGCCGTTGTGAAAGACCGCGGCGAGGGTGAGCTGGTCCTGGACGCCGCGGGCCAAAACGGGGCGAGTGTCCTGCTTAAGGCGTCTCTGGGAAGCTCTACTCAGGACGCTTCGGGTGCGCAGGCCGGCGTTCGGCCCGCGGCTGCCGGGCACACCGCGGTTCCGAGCTCCCCTTCGGTGCCTGGCGGGCGACTACTTGCTCAACTCGTGCGTCCCGAGCGGGAGATCGCGGCGCTTGCCGAGCGGCTGCTCGTGGGCGTCTGGGTCGTGGATGAGCTCGGTGCGCTTCCCGAGACGTTCAACGGCGTCGCCGTAACGCGGGCGGGGCGGCTGTTCGACGCGCGGACGGGTGAGCTCTCGCAGGCGCCGGCAGGTGGAGCGGACCGGCTGCTCGAGGAGCTGGCTCGGCGTGACGAGCTGGTCGGATCCTCGGAGCAGGCCGTTCGCGACGAGGCGGATGCGCGCGCGGCGGTAGAGCGTCACGCGGAGGCGGCGGCGGAGGCCGACGCCGAGCGGGAGGCCGCGGAGTCGGCGCTCCGGACAGCACTGCGCGCTGTGGCCGAGGCGGAGGAGGTCGTGAGCCGCTCGGAGTGGGTCATCGCCCGCCGGCGTGAGGCGCCCTACGACGGCCCCGAGGCCGTCCGGCGAGCCGAGCTCCTCGGCGACCTGCGCGCCGAGCGGCGTCTCGCCGAGCGCATCGAGCGCGAGCGGGGCGAGCGCGCGCGCGCACTCGCGTCCCTGCGGAACGGCGCGGAGCGGGACCTTG
Source organism: Thermoleophilaceae bacterium (assembly GCA_035705985.1). GTDB lineage: Bacteria > Actinomycetota > Thermoleophilia > Solirubrobacterales > Thermoleophilaceae > JACVRW01. Next base: position 28,516 of record DASSVP010000089.1, on the reverse strand, counting down.
CTCTGAGTGCCGATGCCGAGCGCGCCGCCGCGGCCCTGGCGGCCGCGCGCGACGCGGTCGCCGCCAGGCGCGACGCGCTCCAGGCCGAGCTCGACGAGGGCGCCGCCGCCGGCGAGGAGACCGCCGCCGCGCTCAAGGCCTGCGCGCAGGAGGAGGCGGAGCTTCAGGGCCGCCTCAAGCGGGCCAGCGAGGCCGTGACCGGCGCGGAGGTCGCCGCACAGCAGGTGCGCGACGCCGCCGCCGACGCCGAGCGCGATCTGAACGAGCTGGCCGGTCGCCTGGGGCTCGAGCCGAAGCCCGCCGCGGAGCCGCTGCCCGACGAGGAGCGCGAGGCGCTCACGCAGCGCGTGGAGCGCCTGCAGCGCCGCCGCGAGCAGCTCGGACCGGTCAACCCGCTCGCCAAGCAGGAGTACGACGAGGCCGTCGCGCACGTGGAGGAGCTGGAGACGCAGCGCGCGGACCTCGAGAGCGCTCTCGCCGAGCTCGAGGGGCTGATCAGGGAGACAGACCGGCGCATCCGCGAGGCGTTCGAGCAGACCTTCGAGGCCGCCGCGAAGAACTTCGAGGACGTCGTGGAGCACCTGTTCCCCGGCGGCCGCGGCGCGCTCCGGCTCGTACACGAGGAGATGGGCCCGCGACCGGTGCTGGGCGGCGAGTCGCTCCCCGAGGGCGAGGCTCCGGAGCCCGTCGAGGACGAGGAAGAGCAGTCCGACGCCGGAGTCGAGATCGAGGTCACCCCGCCCGGCAAGTCCACGAAGAGGCTGTCGCTCCTGTCGGGCGGCGAGAAGTCGCTCGTCGCGCTCGCGTTCATGTTCGCGGTCTTCCTCGCGCGCCCGTGCCCGTTCTACATCCTCGACGAGGTCGAGGCCGCCCTCGACGACCTCAACATCGACCGCTTCCTCCAGCTCGTGAAGCGCTACTCAGACCGCGCGCAGTTCATCGTCGTGACGCACCAGAAGCGCACCATGGATGCGGCCGACACGCTCTACGGCGTGAGCATGGGCGGCGACGGGATCTCGCGCGTGGTCTCGCGAAAGCTGGCCGGCAGGCCCGCCGAAGACCACGCGCTCACGTCCACCGAAGAGGCGGCCGCCTAAACAAGACGGGCCCTCCGCCGACTCCTCAAATCGGGGGATCAGAGCTACGGAGGCGCGGGGACGAGGGGCAAGGCTCTGTTTCCTGCAGTGCTGGCTGCGCTGAGCCTGTTCAGCGCGACGGCCGTGGCCGGCGCGCACCGCGTCCTGCAGGGCACGAAGGGGGCGACGAGCCGAACGCGGGCGGTGGGGCCGGCCGCATCTCGCGCGCACGAGCCGTGCGCCTCGACGGACGACGGGTGCGGCGAGCCGCGCACCTGCGCGGCGCGCGTGGCACCGGGCTGCTACCCGCCGGAGCCGGTCTGCATGGCCGCCGACGGCGATTGCGACGACCCGGTCGTCGAGGAGCCGGGTCCCGCCGAGCCCGTCGAGTACCCGGCGCCGGACGAGTACCAGGACAGGCAGGGAACCTGGAGGCGGGTGGGTCCTCGCGGCCCGCCCGTCGCTAGCCTCCGCGGGTCGATGGCCCGCACCTGGCACGAGCTGTTCGAGACAGGCGAGGAAGCCCGTTCGCCCGCCGCGCCCGAGGACGGCGAGGGCGAGCGCAGGGGCTTCTTCAAGCGCCTGCGCGACAACATGTCGAAGACGCGCCAGGCCATCGGCGCGGAGCTTCAGACCACCGTCTTCCAGTCGCTCGACGACGAGGCGTTCGAGCGGCTCGAGGAGACGCTGATCTACGCGGACGTGGGCGCTCCCACCACGGCGAAGATCGTCGAGCGACTCGAGACCGAGGCCGAGAGCGGCGACCTCGAGGGTGGCGAGGGCCTGTCGCGCCGGCTGCGCGAGCTCCTCGCCGAGACCGCGCGCGTCGATGGCGACACGATCCCGCTGACCGAGCACCCGACCGTGATCCTCATGACGGGCGTGAACGGCAGCGGAAAGACGACCACGATCGGGAAGATGGCCTGGCACCTCCAGAAGGAGCTGGGCCGCTCGGTGCTCCTGGCCGCCGGCGACACGTTCCGTGCGGCGGCGGGAGAGCAGCTCGCGCTGTGGGCCGAGCGCTCCGGCGCGGATTTCGTGCGGGGCGAGGCCGGCTCCGACCCCGGCGCGGTCGTCTACGACGCGATCGAGGCGGCGCTGGCGCGCGGGCACGACGTGGTGATAGTGGACACCGCGGGCCGCCTCCACACGCAGCAGCACCTCATGGACGAGCTGCGCAAGGTCCGCAAGGTGATCGAGCGCCAGGCGCCGGGCGCTCCTCACGAGACGCTCCTCACGATCGACGCCACCACCGGCCAGAACGGCCTGCGCCAGGCGCTCCTGTTCCGCGAGGCGGTGGACGTGACCGGAATCGTGCTCACGAAGCTCGACGGCACGGCCAAGGGCGGGATCGCGCTCGCGATCGCGCAGGAGCTCGGCGTGCCGGTGAAGCTGATCGGGATCGGCGAGGCGCTGGAGGACCTGAGGCCGTTCGACCCCGACGACTTCGCCCAGGCGATCCTGGAGCCATGACGGACGACGGCCCCGGCACACGCGTAGTCCGCGCCGGGCTCCCGGAGCCCGAGCAGGGCGAGCCGTTCCTGCCCGGCCCGGTGTTCGCGGCGCCGTACCACCTGAGCGGCGACCCCTACACCTCGCCCGCGTCGTACCTCCGCTACGGGAATCCGACCTGGGCGCGCTACGAGGAGGCGGTCGGCGGCCTCGAGGACGCCGAGGCGGTGCTCTTCTCGTCCGGCATGGCGGCAGCCGCGGCGCTGCTCTTCACGACCCTTCAGCCGGGATCGGTTCTCGCGATGGACGCGGGGTGCTATCACGGCGTGCGCGCGCTGACGGAGGCGCACCTCCGGTCGCGCGGCGTGGAGGTGCGCCTCGCGGCTCCCGCCGGGCTGGCCGAGGCCGCGCGGGGTGCCGACGTGCTGTGGCTCGAGTCGCCCTCGAACCCCGAGCTGGAGGTCTACGACATCGAGGCGCTCGCGACCGGCACCGATGCGCGGACGGTCGTGGACAACACCACGGCCGGGCCGCTCCTCCAGCGCCCGCTCGACCTCGGGGCGGACTACGTCCTGACGAGCGCGACGAAGCAGCTGAGCGGCCACGCCGACCTGCTCCTGGGCTACGTGACGACGCGCGACCCCGAGCGCGCGGAGGCGCTTCGCGTCTGGCGCCGCTACGCGGGAGCGATCCCCGGCCCGTTCGAGACCTGGCTAGCGCACCGCTCGCTCCCGACGCTCGCGCTCCGGCTCGAGCGGGCATGCGACAACGCCATCGCGATCGCCCGCCTGCTCGCGGCGCGCGACGACGTGGACGGCGTCCGCTACCCGGGCCTCCCGAGCGACCCGGGCCACGATGTCGCCCGCAGGCAGATGCGCGGCTACGGGATGGTCGTGTCCTTCGACCTCGGCGGCGCCGAGCGGGCCGAGCGCTTCCTCGGAGCCGCGCGGCTCGTGACCGACGCGACCAGCTTCGGCAGCGTCCACACCTGCGCCGAGCGCCGTGCCCGCTGGGGCGGCGACGCGGTCACAGAGGGCTTCATCCGCCTGTCCGCCGGCGTCGAGGACACCGCCGACCTGCTGGCGGACGTCGAGCGTGCGCTCGACGTCCGCCACTAGGATCGGATCTACATGGACGACTGGGTCTGGTGGATGATCGCTGCGGGCGTCCTCGCGACCGGCGAGATCTTCACGATGGGGTTCTTCCTCGGCCCGATCGCCGTGGCCGCGGTGCTGTCGGCGGTCGTGGCCCTGGCGGGCGGCGGGCTGGCCGTGCAATGGGTGGTCTTCATCATCGCGTCGCTCGGGTCGGTGCTGGTCCTGCGCCCAGTGGCACGGCGCCACCTCCGCACCCCGCCGAGCATCCGGACCGGTACGGCGGCGCTCGTCGGCGGCCCGGCGACCGTGCTTGAGCGGGTGGACCGCAGCGGCGGCCAGGTGAAGATCGGCGGCGAGATCTGGAGCGCGCGCTCCTACGACGACGACGACTCGTTCGAGCCGGGCGCGCGGGTGGAAGTGATGAAGATCGAGGGCGCCACGGCGCTCGTCGCGGAATGAGAGGAACGGGATGGCCACGCTGATCGTGCTCGGAGTAGTCGCACTGGTGGTGCTGATCACGCTGGCGCGCGCGATCCGCATCGTCCCGCAGGCGCGCGCCGGGATCGTCGAGCGCCTGGGCCGCTACAACCGAACGCTCGACGCTGGCCTCGCGCTCGTCGTTCCGTACGTGGACCGGGTGCGGCCGCTGATCGACCTGCGCGAGCAGGTGGTCTCGTTCCCGCCGCAGCCCGTGATCACCGAGGACAACCTGGTGATCCAGATCGACACCGTCATCTACTTCCAGGTGACCGACCCCAAGGCCGCGAGCTACGAGATCGCCGATTACATCGCGGCGATCGAGCAGCTGACGGTTACGACGCTGAGAAACGTCATCGGCGGCATGACGCTCGAGGACACGCTCACCTCGCGCGACAAGGTCAGCGCGGCCCTGAGGATGGTGCTCGACGAGGCGACGGGCAAGTGGGGCATCCGCGTGAACCGCGTGGAGCTGAAGGCGGTGGACCCGCCGGCCTCGATCCAGGAGGCGATGGAGAAGCAGATGCGCGCCGAGCGCGACCGCCGCGCCGCCATCCTGACGGCCGAGGGCGTGAAGCAGTCGCAGATCCTGACCGCCGAGGGCGAGAAGCAGAGCGCGATCCTGCGCGCGGAGGGGCGGCGCGAGGCGCAGATCCTGGAGGCACAGGGACAGTCGAAGGCGATCGAGACCGTGTTCGAGGCGATCCACCGCGGGGATGCCGACCCGAAGCTACTGGCCTACCAGTACCTCCAGATGCTGCCGCAGATCGCCCAGGGCGAGTCGAACAAGATCTGGATCATCCCGAGCGAGTTCACGAAGGCGCTCGACCAGCTCGGCTCCGCGCTCCCGGGACAGGACCGCCGGGTGGATCCAGGTCCACCCGCACCGTGAGGTGCTCGGTTCCCATCGCGCGGACCATGGCCGAGTTCAGCTTGTTCCGCCCCCGGCGCTGACGCGCGCGCCAGTCGTCGCCCTCCAGGATCCTCGCGGTGCCGGCTCGCCACCGGCGCCCGACGCGCACGCGCACGTTCGGGTCTGCCTCGATGTTGCGGACGTAGGCGGCGCGCCGGCCGTGCTCGGTCACGATCCAGAGCGTGTCGCCCTCGATCAGCCGCGTGACCGGCACGCGGCGCGGCTCGCCGCTGCGGCGGCCGGTGGTCTCGAGGATCACGACGCTCGGGGTGGGCAGGTCCAGCCGGACGGCCGCCTTCACCAGCCGGTTGAACACCTTTGCCGAGAGGAACGTCGACCAGCGCCGCTTATTCACGGCGGCTAGCCTCTCATGAGTGTTCGATGCCCTTTCCGATCGGCTTCAGGCTGCCCTCGACGACGTCCGCTCGCGCGGGAAGCTGACCGAGGACGACGTCAACCAGGCGATGCGCCAGGTGCGCCTGGCGCTCCTGGAGGCGGACGTCAACTTCAAGGTGGTCAAGCAGTTCACGCAGGCGGTCAAGGAGCGGGCACTCGGGCAGGACGTCCTGAGCTCGCTCAACCCGGGCCAGCAGGTCGTGAAGATCGTGAACGACGAGCTCACCTCCCTGATGGGTGGGAGCGGGCGCGACCTCGCCCTGGCGCGGCCCGGGCCCACCGTGATCCTCATGGCCGGCCTGCAGGGATCGGGCAAGACGACCGCCGTCGGGAAGCTTGCCCGCCACCTGCGCGAGGAGCAGGGCATGGACGTCGGCGTGGCGGCCTGCGACGTCTACCGCCCGGCCGCCGTCGACCAGCTGGTCAAGGTCGGGGGCCAGGCCGGGGCGCACGTGTACGAGCAGGGCACGGGCCGCGACCCCGTGGACATCGCCGAGTGGGCGCTCGATCAGGCGAAGCAGGACCGCCGCGACGCTTTGATCATCGACACCAGCGGCCGGCTCCACATCGACGAGGAGCTCATGAAGGAGCTCGCCGACATCAAGAAGCGCACGAAGCCGCACAACGTGCTGCTCGTGGTCGACGCGATGACCGGACAGGACGCCGTGAACGTCGCGGAGCAGTTCGCCGAGACGGCCAACTTCGACGGCGTGATCCTCTCGAAGCTCGACGGCGACTCGCGCGGCGGCGCGGCGCTGTCCGTCAAGGCCGTGACGGGCAAGCCGATCCTCTACGCCTCCACCGGCGAGAAGCTGGGCGACTTCGAGCGCTTCCACCCGGACCGGATGGCCCAGCGGATCCTGGGCATGGGCGACGTGATGACGCTCGTCGAGAAGGCCGAGCGCCAGATGGACGAGCGCCAGGCCGCGGAGCTCGAGAAGAAGATCCGCAAGGAGCAGTTCACGCTCGACGACTTCCTCGAGCAGATGCAGCAGGTGCGCAGCATGGGCCCGCTCGGCTCGCTGCTGAAGATGATGCCCGGCGTGGGGTCGCAGCTCGGCTCGCTGAACGTGGACGAGAAGGAGCTCGACCGGCTCGAGGCGATCATTCGGTCGATGACGCCCGAGGAGCGGGCCAACCCGAAGATCATCGACGGCTCGCGCCGCCGCCGCATCGCGCGCGGGTCGGGCACCTCGGTCCAGGCGGTCTCGCAGCTCGTGAAGCAGTTCGGCCAGATGAAGAAGGTCATGAAGCAGATCTCGCGCGGCAAGATGCCCTCGCTGCAACAGCTCGCCGGCGGACGCTAAGAGCATCGGTGCGCAGCGGGCACGGCGCGCTGCTTCCGCTAGCCTCCCTCGTCGCTTATGTCCGTACGAGTCCGCCTCACCCGCGTGGGGAGCAAGAAGAACCCGATCTGGCGCGTGGTCGTCTCCGACCAGCGCTCGCCCCGTGATGGGCGCTTCATCGAGACGATCGGGCACTACAACCCGCAGACGGAGCCCTCGACGATCGTGATCGACGAGGAGCGCCTCCAGCACTGGCTCGCCCGCGGCGCCCAGCCCACCAACACGGTGAAGCAGCTCGTGAAGGCGCACTCGAAGAGCGCGCCCGAGCCGGCCGCGGAGCCGGAGCCGGCCGCGCAGCCGGAGCCCGAGCCGGCGTCCGCCTCGGAGTAGTGGAGGACCTCCTCGAGTACCTCGCCCGGTCGCTCGTCGACCGCCCGGACGAGGTGAGCGTGGAGTCGTTCGAGGAGGACGACGGCACGATCGTCCTCGAGCTGTCGGTGGCCGACGACGAGGCGGGCAAGGTCATCGGCCGCGGCGGGCGCACGGTCGCCGCGCTGCGCACGGTCGTGAAGGCCGCCGCCGTCCGCGACGGACAGCGGGTACTCGTCGACGTCGTCGATTGACGCTCGTGACCGCCGGCCGCGTGGGGAAGCCGCACGGCCTGGACGGGAGCTTCTACGTCGAGCGGCCCCAGCACGCGTTGCCCGAGGGTTTGACGCTCACCATCGCCGGCGGCTCGCACCAGATCGCCCGCAGAGCGGGGACCGACGAGCGGCCGCTGATCCAGCTCGCCGGGATCGAGGACCCCCGCCCTCTGCGAGGGGAGGTCATGCTCGTGGAGGACCGGCTCGAGGAGGGCGAGTGGCTCGCGTCGGATCTCGAGGGCCTCGAGGTGCCGGGCATGGGTCGTGTCGCGCGCCTCGTGGACGCTCCCTCGTGCACCGTGCTGGAGCTCGAGGACGGCTCGCTCGTGCCTCTGGTGTCCGACGCGATCGAGCGGATCGACCTCGAGGCGGGCCAGATCCACGTGAACCGCGACTTCCTCGGATGAGGATCGACGTCTTTACGCTCTTCCCGGGCTGGTTCGACTGGTTCAGCACCCAGCGGCACGTGAGAAACGCGCTCGGCCTCGAGCACGAGCTGAATCCCGTGGACCTGCGCGCGACCACGCCTCTGAAGGCCGGCCAGGTGGACGACACGCCCTACGGCGGCGGCGCGGGGATGGTGCTCCGCGTGGACGTGGTGGAGGCGGCGCTCGAGGCGCGCTACGGCGAGGCGCCACCGCCGCACCGGACCGTCGCGCTGTCGCCCGGAGGGCGCCAGTTCGACGACGCGCTGGCGCGCGAGCTCGCCGGCGAGCCCGAGCTGACGCTCCTGTCCGGCCGCTACGAGGGGTTCGACGAGCGGGTGAACGAGCACCTCGCCACCGACGTGGTCTCGATCGGGCCGTACGTCCTGTCCGGCGGCGAGCTGGCGGCGATGGTGGTCGCGGACGCCGTGATCAGGAAGCTCCCGGGGGCGCTCGGGCACGAGGACAGCGCCGTCGAGGAGTCCTTCAGCGAGGCGCTCGAGGGCGCGCCCGAGTACCCGCACTACACGCGTCCGTTCGATTGGCGCGGGCACGAGGTGCCGGACGTCCTTCTTTCCGGCGATCATGCCCGGATTCGGCAGTGGCGGCGCGAGGAGAGCAACAGGCGGCGCCGGAAGTAGATCGCTGCGCCGCGGCACCGCCCGCGGCCTGCGCCCGGCAGGCCAGTACTCCTTCGCTACCATTGCCGATCCACGCGCGACGGCCCCACGGTCGCGTTTTTTGTGTCCATGTCCGGCGTCATCGACAGCATCGAGCGCGCACAGCTGCGCCGTGTCCCCTCCTTCCAGGCGGGCGACCGCGTGCGTGTGCACTTCCAGGTGGTGGAGGGCACGCGCCGCCGCACGCAGGTGTTCGAGGGCATCGTGATCAAGCGCCAGGGCAACGGCGTGCGCGAGACCTTCACGGTCCGCAAGCAGTCGTTCGGCGTGGGCGTGGAGCGGACGTTCCCGTTGCACTCGCCCAAGATCGAGCGCATCGAGATCGCCGCGCGCGGCGACGTTCGCCGCGCCAAGCTCTACTACCTCCGCGAGCGCGTGGGCCGCGCCTCGCGCGTCCGCGAGCGGCGCTGGACAGGGGCCGAGGAGGTCATCGAGCCCGGCCTGGTCGAGGAGGGCGCGATGCCGCCGGACGACGCGCCGCGCCCGGGCGAGGAGGAGCTGGCGGAGGAGACCGCTGCCGCCGAGGAGCCGCCAACGCCCGATTCCGAGGCCGCGGGCGATGAGCCGGCGGAAGAGCCTGCCGAGCAGCGCGGCGAAGACCAGACGGGCTAGGCAGCGCCCGGCGCGCGGGACGGAACCGGTGGCCAAGAGCACTCCGAAGAAGGGCCATAACTCGTTCGTCGAGCTGGTGATGATCGTCGCGGTGGCGCTCGGGCTCGCGCTCGGCATCCAGGCCTTCCTCGTCAAGCCGTTCCGGATCCCGAGCGAGTCGATGGTCCCGACGCTTCAGATCGGCCAGCGCGTGCTGGTGGACCGCGTGAGCTTCAGGTTCGGGGAGCCTGACCGCGGCGACATCGTGGTCTTCAAGCCGCCCGAGGGCGAGCCGGTGACGTGCGGGGTCGAGCATCCCCGCGACCAGCCGTGTCCCAAGGGAACGCCGGAGCAATCGGACACGAACTTCATCAAGCGGGTTGTGGGAGTGCCGGGCGATCGCCTGAAGGTGCTCGAGGGCTCGGTCTACATCGACGGCAAGCGCCAGGACGAGCCGTTCGCGCGGCTCGACCCCCAGTGCCCCACCTGCAACCTGCCGCGCGAGATCACGATCCCGAAGGATCACTACTACATGATCGGCGACAACCGCGGCTCGTCGGCCGACAGCCGGGTGTGGGGCCCCGTCCCGCAGGACTGGATCATCGGGAAGGCGTTCATGACCTATTGGCCGCCGGGGCGAATCGGCTTACTCTAGGAAGCGTGTCCCCGCCTGGGCTTTTCCGCCGTGGCCGACCATATGATCGGCGCCGACCGTGGGGAATCGAGGCGTGAAGGGAAGGCCACGCACCGGACGGCGCCTGTTCGCGTTCGACCGTGACCTTGGTTGCCGCTATGTCGCGGGGGCCGACGAGGCCGGCCGCGGCTCGCTGGCCGGGCCGCTGGTGGCGGCGGCCGTCCTGTTCGACCTCGAGCGGCTGACCCTCTCCGACCGCCGGGCCCTCACCCGGCTCAACGACTCGAAGCAGCACACCGCCGAGATGCGCGAGGAGCTGTATCCGCGCGTGATGCGGGCGGCGGCGCGGTCGGTGATCGTGTCGCGCTGCGTGCGCGGGATCGACTCACGCGGTTTGCACAAGACGAACCTCGAGGCGCTGCGGACCGCGCTCCTGGGCGTCGCCCTGCCGGGCACGGTTTGCCTGGTGGACGGCTTCAACGTGCCGGAGTTCGGGTTCGAGCAGCGCGCGGTGGTCGACGGCGACTGCCGCAGCGCGGCGATAGCGGCCGCCTCGGTGCTGGCGAAGGTGAGCCGCGACCGCTACATGCGCCGCGCCGCGGAGCGCCACCCCGGCTGGGACTTCGAGACGAACGTGGGATACTCGACGCCCGAGCACCGAGCCGCGATCGCCGCCAACGGCGTCTCGCCGCTCCACCGGATGTCGTTCCAGTCGATCGCCTACACCCAGCTCGCCCTCGAGGGCTGACGGCCGTTAGGCGAGATCGACCGGGATTCGCTCGTCGTTCTCGCCGAGGATGAAGAGTGCCGAGGCCGTGGCCCGGTAGAGCCTGTGGAGCGCGTCGCGGCCCACCTCGTCGGCCGTCCAGGCGCGGCCGCCGCACTCGAGCGAGCGCCGCGAGAAAACCTCGATCGCGCCAGCCACGTCGGGTCCGTCGAGCTGCTCGGCGGCAGCCTCGGCATACAGCGCGTCTCCGGTCCCGATGGCCAGCGTCGAGTCGAACACCACGAGTGCGATTTCCGGCCGCTCGGCGAGGTTGCGCGAGTGGCGGGCGTCCGGCTTCGAGACCCAGATGAAGCGCTTGTGATCCTGGTGGGCGAACCACACCGGCGACGCCCACGGCCGGCCGTCCGCGTCCGCGGTGGCGAGCGTGAGGTACTGGTTGGAATCGATGATGCGGCGAGCGCGGGCCGCGGCCTCCGGCATGCGCGCCAAGCTACCTAGAACGCGCCCTCCATGTGCTCGAGCGAGAGCAGCCGGCCGCGGGCGTCGAAGCTGACGCCGATCGCGTCGAAGCGGATCTCCGGCGGGCGCGGGCCGTCGAGCGCGCCCCCGCTCAGCCACTCGCGCGCCATCGCCCTGACCTGACGCTGCTTGCTCCGCCCGATGGCGGCGAGCGGCCCGAGCGCGGCGGCGGCGTCGGACGTGCGCACCACGCGCGTCTTGACCTCGCAGAAGACGAGAAAGCGCTCGTCTCTCGCGACCACGTCGAGCTCGCCGTACCGAGTCCGGAAGTTGCGCTCGACGACCTCGAACCCACGCGCCTCGAGCTGCCTCGCGGCCAGCTCCTCGCCGCGAGCACCGAGCCTGCGCCGCGGGTCGCCGGCCATCAGCGGGCCACTCGTTCCCACCCGCCGAGGTCGCGGCGCACCAGGTGCCCGTCGAGCTCCAGCCGGCCCAGCGCAGCGCGAGTATGCGCGATCGTCATGCCGGCGGCATCGGCGATCGCCTCCACCGAGTCGTGGGCGTCGGCAGCCGCGAGCACTGAGCGAAGGGCCGGATCGCCCGGCCCGCTCGGCGGGGCGCCGGGGTCGGCGACGGTGCGCGCGCCGACCCCGAACAGCTCGTCGAGCACGTCCTCGGTTCCGCTGATCGGCGTGGCGCCGTCCCTCAGCAGGTTGTTCGTGCCGCGCGCGACCGTGGACGTCACGCGGCCGGGCACCGCCGCAACGCAGCGGCCGAGGTCCTTCGCGAACTCCGCGGTGATCAGGCTCCCGCTCGGGTCAGCGGCCTCCACCACGAGCGTCATCCGGGCCAGGCCGGCCATGATGCGGTTGCGGGCCGGGAAGCTCCAGCGGAACGGCTCGGTGCCCGGAGGGAGCTCGGACAGCACGCCGCCCTCGCGGCAGACGCGCTCGTGGAGGCTGCGGTGGCGTCGCGGATACACGACGTCCGGCCCCGAGGCGACCACCGCGACCGGCACGCCGCCTCCGTCGAGGCAGCCGCGGTGCGCCGTGCCGTCGATGCCGAGCGCCAGGCCGCTCACCACCGGGACACCCGCGGCGCCCAGCCCTCGGCCGAGCGCGTATGCGACCTCCGTGCCGTACGGGCTGGCGCGGCGGGTGCCCACGATCGTCACCGACGGCTCGTCGCGGAGCAGGTCCAACACGTCGGGACGCCCGGTGAGGAACAGCACCGCGGGCGGGTCGGCGAGGTCGCGCAGGAGCGGCGGGTAGGCGTCAGCGTGTGGGCACACCGCCGAGTTCGCTCCCGTGGCGAGCCGTTCGCGCTCCGCGTCCACGTCGAGGGCTTGGAGGAAGGCCAGCGCCTGCTCGACCCTCCGTCCGGCCGCCGCGGCGATCAGGTCGTGCTCGGGAAGCGCGAGCAGGCCCGTCGCCCGGCGTTCGCCGCGGCCGAGCAGGCCGGCGATCCGGGGCGCCAGGTGAGCGATCAGGAAGGCGCGCCGGAGGCACGGGTCGCAGGCATCGATCACGCGGCCACCCGCTCCCACGTGTCCAGCCGGTACGAGAGCGCCTCGTCGAGGTCGCTCTCGGTGAGCGCGCCACGCCCTTCGAGGTCGGCGATCGTCCGGGCCACGCGCAGGACCCGGTCGTGCCCGCGCCCGCTCAGCGGGAGCCGGCTCCGCACGGCGAGCAATCGCGCGGCGAGGCCCTTGTCGAGTGGCACCAGCCGGCGCGTCAGCCGCCCGTCCATGTCGCCGTTGCACAGGACTCCCGTGCCCGCCAGCCGGGCGAGCTGGCGTCTGCGGGCCGCCGCAACCCGCGTGCGGACCTCGGCCGAGGACTCCCGGTGGTCGCCCGAGTGGCCGACCAGCTCGGCGGCCGGGACGGGCTCCACCTGACAGACGAGGTCGATCCGGTCGACGAGCGGCCCGCTCAGACGCCGCTGGTAACGCGCGAGCTCCAGGGCCGTGCACGCGCAGCGGTCCGGCGGGCGCGCGCACGGGCAGCGGTTGCACGCCGCCACAACGATCGCGTTCGCGGGGAAGTCGAGCGTCCGCTGCCCGCGGGTGATCTCCACGCGCCCCTCCTCGAGCGGTTGCCGCAGCGCGTCGACGGCGGCGCGCGCGAACTCGGGCAGCTCGTCGAGGAACAGGACGCCGCGGTGGGCGAGCGTGATCTCGCCGGGCATCGGCCGCGCCCCGCCGCCGACGAGACCCTGGGCCGAGATCGTGTGGTGGGGCGCGCGGAACGGCCGCACCGTGGCGAGCCGCCCGTTTCCGATTCCCGCGGCGCTGTGCAGCTGTGTGATCTCGAGGGCCTCCTCGAAGCTCGGCGGCGGCAGGATGCCGGGCAGGCGGCGCGCGATCATGGTCTTGCCCGCGCCCGGCGGCCCCACCATCAGCAGGTTGTGGCCGCCCGCCGCGGCGATCTCGAGGGCGCGCCTCGCGTCGGCCTGGCCGCGCACGTCGGCGAGATCGGGCTGCTCCGAGACAGGCTCGTCGGGATCCGGGACGGCCGGTTCGGCGGGCTCCGGAGTCCAGCGGCCGTGGAGCAGGTCGGCCAGGCGGGTGAGCGACGGGATCGCGCTCACCTCGATGCCGTCCACCAGCGCCGCCTCGGGCGCGTTGGCCTCCGGCACCAACAGGCGCCGGTAGCGGGCGCGCCGCGCGCCGAGCGCGGCGTTGAGCGCGCCGCGCACCGGCCGGAGCTCGCCGCTCAGCGAGAGCTCTCCCACGAGCGCGCACTCGTCGAGCGCCTCGGCGGGAACCTGCCCGCCCGCGGCGAGGATTCCGACGGCGATCGCGAGATCGAAGCTGGGCCCCGCCTTGCGGACGTGCGCGGGGGCGAGATTGACGGTGAGCCGCTTCTGCGGGAAGTCGAGTCCGGAGTTGAGCAGGGCGGCGCGGACGCGCTCCCGCGACTCGCGGATCGCCCGGTCCGGCAGCCCGACGAGCGTGAACGCCGGAAGCCCGCGCCGCTCGTCCACCTCGACCGTGACCTCCTGCGGGCGGACGCCCTCGAGAGCGAAGGTGGCGACGGCGGCAAGCACTCCCGGTGACGCTGAACGCGCCGCCCGCACGAGTCGAGACCCAAGCGTTACATCGAGGCTCCTATCCTGCGCTCCCGTGGCTCCTGACCGCCTTCCTCGCGTCCTCTCCATCGCCGGCTCGGACTCGGGCGGCGGGGCGGGAATTCAGGCGGATCTCAAGGCGTTTGCCCGCTCTGGGGTCCACGGGATGACCGCGATCACCGCGATCACGGCCCAGAACACCGTTGCGGTCACCGCGGTCCATCCGGTTCCGGGCGATGTCATCGTCGAGCAGGTTCGAGCCGTCGCGGAAGACATCGGGGTGGATGCCGTGAAGATCGGCATGCTCGGCTCCGCGCAAACCATCGAGGCGGTCAACGAGGCGCTCGACCTCGTCCCGGACGCGCCTGTCGTGCTCGACCCGGTCATGATCGCCGAGAGCGGCGCCCGGCTGCTCGACGAGGACGCTCAGAGCTCCCTGAGAACGCTGCTCCTCCCGCGCGCCGCGGTCGTCACGCCCAACGTGCCCGAGGCGCGCGTGCTCGCCGAGGCAGGCGATGAAGAGACCGCGGAGATGCTCGTCCGGGCGGTCCACGCGCTCGGCCCGGAGGCGGTCGTCCTTACGGGCGGCCACCGGGAGGAGGCCACTGACCTCTTCTTCGACGGCGACCAGCTCGTCGAGATACCGGGTGAGCGGTACGCAGACGGCGCGGCGCACGGCTCCGGCTGCACCCACTCATCGGCGCTCGCGGCGCATCTCGCTCTCGGCCATGAGCCGGTCGAGGCCGCGAGAGCCGCCAAGCGCATCGCCTCAGAGGCCGTTCGTGATGGCCTTCGCAGCGTGGGTGATGGCCCCGGCCCGGTGGACGTCTTCGGCCTGGAGGACTAGACCGGCACGCCCTGCCGGTCGAGCCAGGCGCGGACGTTGTCGGGCGGGTTCCCGTTGTACTCCGCCCGCGCCGCGAGCCGCAGCAGGTCGCTCCGGTCGTCGTCCAACTCGTCGCGCCGGAACGCCAGATAGGTGGCGACCGCGAACGTCATCATCACGGCCGGGTCCTCGTCCTGCGGGTCGAAGAAGCCCTTCAGCTCCGCGAGCGTCCCATCGACGTCCTCGAGCGCGGTGATCGGCTCGTCCGAGTCCTCGACCTTCTGCACGATGTCGTCGACGCCGAATCGGCCGGCGGGATCGACCACCTCCGCGGCGCGGTGAAAGACCTGGAAGAGGGTCGGAGGAGGGCCTTGGGCTTCCGCGGGTCGCATGGCCCAGCGCTACCCATCGGACGATGCGCCAAACCGTGCCGGCCACCCACCGGCGCGTGACATAATCGGCCGGGTGAAGTTCCTGCGGATGAAGCCCGGGCACGGTGAGGTGCTGCTCGCCGAGGGTGACCCGCGGGTGCAGGAGGACGAGGAGCGGCTCGTGGAGGAGTTCCGCCGCCAGCTCGACGAGGGGATGTGGGCGGCCGTGCCGGTCACGAACCCCGGCAGCGGCAGGCGCGAGGCTCAGATGGTCAAGCAGTACACGGACATCCCGCCGGACTCCGAGCGCGTGATCTTCTTCCCGCGCGCCTCGGGCGGCTAGGCCGCGACGCCATGCTGCTCGCGCTCCTCGCACTCGCGCTGATCGCATTGGTGCTCGCCGCCCCGATGATCGCCCGGCGCATCGCGGACTGGCGCGCCGCACGCCCGAAGCGCCCGAGCGCCGATCGCTCGCTCGACCTCGAGCTGTACGACCCGGGCCGCGAGCGCCGCGCCGAGCAGCGCGCCCGCGAGCTCCTCCGCTCGTGCGTGAACGACGAGGAGTGGGGGATGTACCGCGACCTCGGCTTCATACGCGTCGCCGGGCGCCACGCGCGCCGCGAGGTCGACCGCGGCCGCGGCGGTCGGCCCCCGTACGCCTACCTCGTGTACCCGCACAAGCCGATCGTCGCCTTCGTGCCGCAGAGCGGACAGCTGCTCTCCGAGTACTGCGTCGAGTTCCCCGACCTGACCGGCAGCGGCGGGCGCCACCGGCTGCCCGCATCCGACGACGTCCTGGCCAAGTGGATGGCGCTCACCTCCAACGAGGACCGCGTGATCAAGCGCGCGAACATGCACCTCGTGGGGCGCCAGCTCGACCCGGCGCGCGTGCGCCGCGACCTCTGGCGCCTGGCCGAGTGGGAGCGCCGCCGCCAGCCCACGCAGAGCCAGCGGTGACCGACGACCTCCGCAGGCGCAGCCGGGTCATCCTGGATGGCCCGGACCGGGCGCAGGCGCGCGCGTACCTCAAGGGGATCGGGTTCGACGACGACGCGCTCCAGCGCCCGATCGTCGGCATCGCGAATACCTGGACCGAGACGATGCCGTGCAACTTCCACCTCCGCCGGCTCGCGGACAAGGTGAAGGACGGCGTGCGCGCCGCGGGCGGGACGCCGATGGAGTTCAACACGGTCGCGATCTCGGACGGGATCACGATGGGGACGGAGGGTATGAAGACCTCGCTGGTCAGCCGCGAGGTGATCGCAGACTCGATCGAGCTCGTCGCGCGCGGCCACATGTTCGACGCGGTCGTGGCGCTCTCCGGCTGCGACAAGACGATCCCCGGCTGCGTGATGGCGCTCGCGCGGCTCGACGTGCCCGGCCTGATGCTCTACGGCGGCTCCATCGCGCCCGGTCGCTGGCGTGGCAGGGACGTGACGATCCAGGACGTCTTCGAGGGCATCGGCGCGCACGCGGCCGGCGACCTCACGGACGAGGAGCTCACAGACCTCGAGGACCACGCCTCGCCGGGAGCCGGCGCCTGCGGTGGTCAGTTCACGGCGAACACGATGGCCATGGCGTTCGAGGTGCTCGGCATCTCGCCGATGGGCAGCTCGATGGTGCCGGCGGAGGATGGCAAGAAGGGCGCTGTCGCCGAGGAGTGCGGGCGGCTCGTGCTGGAGGTGCTCGCGGAGGACCGCAGGCCGAGCAAGATCATCACGAAGCGCTCGCTCGAGAACGCGATCGCTGCCGGGGCGATGTCCGGCGGCTCCACGAACCTCGTGCTGCACCTGCTCGCCGTCGCGCACGAGGCCGGGGTGGACCTGGAGCTCGAGGACTTCGACAGGATCGCCTGGCGGACGCCGCTCCTGTGCGACCTCAAGCCCGGCGGCCGTTACGTGGCGACAGACCTCTACCGCGCCGGCGGCGTGCCGCTCGTGATCCGGCGCCTGAAGGAGATCGGCGCGCTGCACGAGGACGAGCTCACGGTCACGGGCCAGACGATCGGCGCGGTGGCCGACGCCGCCGAGGAGGCCGACGGCCAGGACGTGGTGCGCCCGCCCGGCGACGCGCTCAAGCCGAACGGCGGCTTCGCGATCCTGCGCGGCAACCTCGCGCCGGAGGGGTGCGTGGTCAAGCTCTCCGGCCACGACCGCATGGAGCACAGCGGCCCGGCGCGCGTGTTCGAGCGTGAGGAGGACGCCTTCGCGGCGGTGATGGCGAAGTCCATCCGGCGCGGCGACGTGGTCGTGATCCGCAACGAGGGCCCGAAGGGCGGTCCCGGCATGCGCGAGATGCTCCACGTGACCGCGGCGCTCGTGGGCGAGGGGCTCGGCGACAGCGTCGCGCTGCTCACGGACGGTCGCTTCTCGGGTGCCACCCACGGCTTCATGGCGGGGCACGTGGCGCCGGAGGCACCGGACGGAGGCCCGATCGCGGCGGTCCAGGACGGCGACACGATCGTCTTCGACGTCGACAAGCGTGAGCTGAACGTGGAGCTTGCCGACGACGAGATCGCCCGGCGCGTGGCGGGCTACAACGCCCCGGCGCCGAGGTACGAGAACGGCGTCCTCGGTAAGTACAGAAAGCTTGTGCATTCCGCCGCGGAAGGCGCGATAACGGGCTAGCTGCCCGTCGCGCCGTCGCGACGTATTGGCGCTCCTGGCAGTCCCGGCCCCGGCGGCCCGCCCCGGCTCGTCTCAATCAGGCGATCGTGTACGACTGCCCTGGCTAGGCCGCCTGCGACTCGCCGTCGACCGCCTCGTTGTCCTCGGCGCGGCCGGTCTCGGCGAGGAACTGCACGAGCAGGTCGTTGAAGGTCTGCGGGCGCTCGGCCATCGGGATGTGGCCGGTGTCCTTCATCACGACCTTGCGGCTGTCCTCGATCAGACGCTCGAACTCGTCGGCGTCACGCACCGGGATGATCGAGTCCTTCTCGCCCCAGACGATCAGCGTCGGCACCTTCACGTCCGGCAGCCGGTCGCGGAAGTCGTACTCGAGGCAGGCGCGCAGGGCATCGTCGAACCCCGGCTTGCCCGCGCCCTTGAAGAAGCCCTCGTACGCGAGGTCCGGCTTCAGGAGGCGAGGGTGGCGCGCGACGAGCAGCAGCGAGCTGTGGCGCGTGAGCGGGCGCGCGGCGAGCTTGCGATGCCGCGCGGCGGTGTTGGTCGCGATCGCGGTGGCCACGCGGCCGAAGGTGAGGATCGGGGCCTGCAGCACGTCGGCGCTCGTGATCCCCGCCGCCGACACGAGCACGAGCCGCTTCACTCGCTCGGGGATCCGGATGGCCACCTCAGCGGTCACGAAGCCGCCCATGGAGTTGCCGACCAGCTCGACCGCGCCGACGCCCATCTCGTCGCAGAACGAGTTCACGCAGCGGCCGTAGCCCGTGATGCTGATCTCGCCGTCCGCGGGCATGGGGGTGAGCCCGTGGCCGGGCAGGTCGAGCGCCAGCACGCGCCGGTCCTGGGCGAGCCGCGGGATGTTCTCGAGCCAGTTCTGCCACTGGCCGCCGAGCCCGTGCACGAGCACCACCGGCTCCTCGTCGTCGCCCGACCCGACGTCGACGTAGTTGATCGGCGTGCCGTCGATCTCGACCGTCTTCAGCTCGCGCTGCCAGTCGGTCTCGCGCCAGTCGGGCGTGGCGGTGGCGCCGTACCCGTCGTCGGCGTCGCCGTCGCGCCATGGGGGCGCCGGCGCCGCGCCGGGGCGCATGAGCCTGCGTGCCATGGCCCTTACTGTACGAGGCCGTGGCACGAATCGCGCTGGACATCGACTCGACCCTGCATCACTACTGGGACCTGCTCCAGCGCATCGCGCGCGAGCGCTACGGCGTCGACCTGCCGTACGAGGAACAGCGCGACTGGGGGATCACCGTGCTCGAGCGGGACGCGATCGTGCACTGCGTCGAGGAGTCGCACTCGGACGAGAACATCGCGGCCGCCGTGCCCTACCCGGACGCCGTCGAGACGGTGCGCGCCTGGCACGAGGCGGGCCACTGGATCCACGTGACGAGCCACCGCCGGCGCTCGACCCACGAGGCCACCGCGTCGTGGCTCGACACCATCGGCATGCCGTTCGACGACCTGCACTGCTCGTTCGACAAGGTGCCGCGCTGCGTCGAGCTCGGGATCCACGTGCTGGTGGACGACAGCCCGGTGAACATCGCGAAGGCGCGCGCGGCCGGCATCGTGGCGGCCACGATCATCCATCCGTGGAACGAGGAGGTCGCCGGCGAGGACGGCGTGATCGGCGCGCCGGACTGGAAGGGGCTGAGGGCCCGCCTCGACCCACTGTTGGAACGCCTCGACGCGGCGCCTGCTTGAATCGGCCGCCATGGCGGACTCCCGACGCACGACCCTCTCCGTACGCGAGCGCGGCGCGCCGGAGACCGCGCTCGTCCCCGCGGAGGAGCTGAAGCGGCACCTCCCCGGCGTCGAGCCAGAACGCCAGCTGAACGACTGGGGCCGCTCGGAGCGCATCGAGGGCCTGTACGACCGCCTCGTGGCCGACTTCTTCTACCGCTACTGGTTCCGAGCGGAGGTCGAGGGGATCGAGAACGTGCCGTCGAGCGGCGGCGCGCTGCTGGTCTCGAATCATTCCGGCGCGCTTCCGCCCGACGCCGCGATGATCGCGAAGGCGGTCCGCGAGGAGCACACGCACCCGCGGCCCGTGAACATCACCGTCGAGCACTTCTTCAAGGGCTATCCCGGCTTCAGCACGCTGCTGCCGAAGATCGGCTGCGTGGCGGCTCACCCGGCGAACGTGCACCGGCTGCTCTACGACGAGGACCAGCTCGTGCTCGTGTTCCCGGAGGGGCGGAAGGGCACGGAGAAGCTCTACAAGGACCGCTACCGGCTGCGCCGCTTCGGCCGCGGCGGCTTCGTCGCGGCGGCGATGCGGGCCCAGGCGCCGATCGTGCCGGTGTGCGTAGTGGGGGCCGAGGAGGCAGCGCCGATCTTCGCCCAGGTGAGCGTGCTCCAGCGCCTCACCGGGCTCCTCTACTTCCCGATCACGCCGACCTTCCCGCACTTCGGGCTGCTCGGCATGGCGGGCTACCTGCCGGCGAAGTTCAAGCTGCGCTTCCTCGAGCCCATCCACTTCGACGAGGAGGGGATGCACGAGGACAAGGCCATGGTCCAGACCGTCGCCCACGAGGTCCGCGCCCGCATCCAGGAGAACCTCTGGGACATGGTCGCGAAGCGCAGATCGGTCTGGTTCGGGTAGCGGCGTGGACTCGAAGCGCATCCTGATCACCGGCATCTCGCGCTACTGGGGCGGTCGGCTGGCCCAGGCGCTGGAGGCGTTCCCGGACGTCGAGGCCGTCATCGGCGTGGACAACGAGGAGCCGCAGGTCGAGCTCGAGCGCACCGAGTACGTGAAGGTCGGCGCCCAGCACGCGCTGCTCCGGCGCGTGGTCGAGGCGGCCGAGATCGACACGGTCGTGGACACGCGGCTCGTCGTGGACTCCGCCGTCATGCCGTCCTCGCGCGCCCACGAGAACAACGTGATGGGCACGATGAACATCCTGGCCGCCTGCACAGGCTCGGACTCGCCGGTGCAGAAGGTGGTCCTCAAGTCGTCGACCCACTTCTACGGCGCCCACCAGGACGACCCGGCCTTCTTCGACGAGACGATGCGCCGGCCGCACCCGCCGCACACCGGAATCGAGCGCGACATCGTCGAGGCCGAGGCGTCGCTGAACGAGTTCGCCGACCGTCATCCGGACAAGGCCGTGACGATCCTGCGCTTCGCCAACGTGCTCGGCCCGGACGTGGAGACGTCGCACACCAAGCTGTTCGGGCTGCCGGTGGTGCCGATGATCCTCGGCTTCGACCCGCGCTACCAGTTCGTCCACGAGGACGACGTCTTCCACGCCTTGGAGCACGCCGTCAAGCACCGGGTGCCGGGCGTCTACAACGTGGCCGGCGACGGGGTGCTGGCGCTGAGCGAGGTCGCCGGGCTGCTCGGGAAGCCCTACGCGCCGGTGCTGTCTCCATGGGGTACCGGCATCGCCGCGGCGCTGGCGCGCCGCGTCGGCGTCGAGATCCCGCCGGAGGCCCTGAACCAGATGCGCTTCGGGCGCGGGGTGGACAACCGCCGCTTCAAGGCGGCCGGGTTCCGCTACCAGCACACGAGCCGCGAGACCGTGCTGAAGCTCGGCGAGCACCTGCGCATCCACCCGGTCGTGCGCGGTGCGCAGGAGCCGTACCGGTACGAGCGCGAGGTGGAGGAGTTCCTGCGCTGGAGCCCTCACGTGAAGAACACGCGCGACAGGGCGGCGTCCGAGCTGAGCCGCGACCAGCTTGCCGAGCTGCAGCGGCTCCTGACGAGCTTCGCCGAGACGGCCGGGATGGACCTCGACGACGGCGACACGCCCGATCGTGCCGCCGAGGCCGAGCGCCGCGCGGCAGAGGCCGAGCGGGTCGCCCGCGAGGCCTCGGAGCGAGCCGCGCGGGCCGAGGAGGCCGCGGAGAAGCGGGCGGCGCGCGCGCGGCCGGCGAGGCCGGTCGAGCACTACGACGACCTCGCCGCGGAGGAGGTGATCGCGCTGCTGGCCTCGCTGGAGGCGGAGGACCTCCGGACGCTGAAGGAGTATGAGCGCGATCACGCCAATCGCACGCGCGTGCTGAGCGCGATCGATTCGGTGCTCGCTCGCGGCGGCTCGCGCGTCTAGGGCGCGCAAATCCGCTCTCAAGCGTCGTCGGCCGCCCCGGCCCTAGGTACCCTGATCGGCATCCATGAGGCATAGGTGGTTCATCCTCGTGGCCGTCGTTCTGCTGATCCTGATCGGCGGCGCGGTGGCCGCGTACGCGTACGACTCATCTCGAGAGGACCTGATCGCCGAGGGCGTGACCATCGCCGGAGTCGACGTGGGCGGCATGAAGAGCGACGAGGCCCGCGCCCTCGTGCGGCGCGAGCTCCAGGAGCCGCTGGAGCAGCCGATCTCTGTCGTCCGCGGGAAGACGCGCTTCAACCTCTCGGCCGAGGACGCCGGCGTGAAGGCGGACGTGGGCGGGATGGTCGATGAGGCAGTCAAGGCGAGCCGCGACGGCAGCATCTTCAGCCGCGTCGCGCGCGACGTCACGGGCGGCGAGGAGGACGTGCAGGTGCCTCCACGCGTGAGCTACTCGACGGCCGCGGTCGAGCAGCTGGTGGAGCGCGTCGAGAGGAAGCTGAACCGGCCGGCTCGCGACGCCGAGGTGAGCTTCCCGTCGCTCGAGAAGGTGAAGGAGCAGAAGGGCCGCAAGGTCAAAGGGGCGGTGCTCGAGCAGCGGGTGGCGCAGGCGCTGACCGTGCCGGGCGTGGAGCGCCGGGTGCGGGCGCCGGTGCGGATCATCAAGCCGAAGGTCACCCAGGCGCAGCTCGCGGACAAGTACCCCGTCGTCCTGATCGCCGACCGGTACAACTTCAAGCTGCGGCTGTACCGCAACCTCCAGCTCGCCAAGGAGTACACGGTCGCGGTCGGGGCCGTGGGCTTCGACACCCCGGCCGGGCTCTACCACATCCAGAACAAGGCGGTGGACCCGGCCTGGAGCGTGCCCGACAGCGACTGGGCGGGCGACCTCGCCGGCACCGTGGTGCCGGGCGGCGTGCCGGAGAACCCCCTCAAGGCCCGCTGGCTGGGCATCTACGACGGCGCCGGCATACACGGCACCGACCAGACCTACTCGCTCGGAACGGCAGCGTCACACGGCTGTATCCGAATGGCGATCCCGGACGTGATCGAGGTCTACGACCAGGTCCCGGTGGGAGCGCCGATCTACATCGCGTAGCACGCGAAACGCAGCGAACGACGGCATCGAAGGAGGCAACCGTCCTGACTAGGGCTTCCCCAGCAAGCCTTATCCAGGACGCTTCCCTTCCTCAGTGCTGTCGTTCGTCGTTCGTGGGACCCCGATCTCCTCGATCGGGATCTCCTCCCAACCCTGCTCGCCAAGCAGGTTCTTTCGGTCCGTGTGTCGAATGCAGAGCGTGCCGATGAAGATGCCGCGCTCGCGCTTTCGGAGGACCGAGTACCACATGGTTGAGGCGTCGCTGGGGCCCTGGATCGGGTGCCACGGCTTCACGGGCTGCTCGTCCGGCCCTTCCACGAGCTCGGCCTCGGCCAGCTGAGTCCTCGTCGCCACCCGACCGTCCTCCGTATTGACGAAGAAGACACCCACTCCCACCGAGGCTAGCTGGCAGGAGGCGCTCGCCCGCTTCGATGACTGGCAGCGGGCCCGCGGCATGGGCGAGAAGACACGGCGCGCCTACGGAGTCGACCTCGCGCAGCTCGCCGAGTGGGCGTCCGGCCGGGATCTGGCGCCGCATGACCTGAGTCACCGCGAGCTCCGCCACTTCGCCGGCGTGGTGTCGGAGCGGGGGGCGATGAAATCGACGGTCGCGCGCAAGCTTGCCGCCATCCGCACGTTCTACAGGCACCTCGTGGAACGCGGTGAGCTTCAGGCAAACCCGGCGGAGCTCGTCTCGAGCCCGAAGAAGGACTCGTACCTGCCCAAGGTGCTGAAGCCGGACGAGGTGGCCGAGCTGCTCGACCGCATCCCCGGCGGCACGCCCCTCGACCTGCGCGACCGCGCGATCCTCGAGCTCGCCTACGCGGCCGGCCTCCGCGCCGAGGAGCTCGTGAACCTGGACCTAGACAGCCTCGACGCCGACTCGGAGGAGGTGCGCGTGGAGGGCAAGGGCGGCCGCACGCGCGTCGTGCCGGTGGGCGAGCACGCCTGGCAGGCGCTCGACCGCTACCTCGCGCGCGGCAGGACCGTCCTCAACAACGGCGCCAGCCCGGCGCTGTTCCTGTCGAAGACAGGAAAGCGCCTGTCGACCTCCGACGTCCGCCGCCGGCTGAGGCTCCAGACGCGCCGCGCCGGGATCTCGCCGCACACGCTCCGGCACTCGTTCGCCACCCACCTTCTGGAGGGCGGAGCAGATCTGCGTACGATCCAGGAGCTCCTGGGACATTCCAGCATTTCAACGACCCAGACATACACTCGGGTAGAGTCGAAGCGCCTCAAGAAGGCGTACGCCCGCTCTCACCCGCGCGCGTGACCTAAGACCCAAATGGAGACCAACCTCAAGGCGATCGAGCTCCGGGACCTCTGGCGCCGCTACAAGGAGGAGCGTGACGAGAAGGCCCGCGAGCGCCTCGTGCTCGCGTACGCCCCCCTGGTCAAGTACGTAGCGGGCCGGATGTCCAGCGGCCTGCCCTCCCACGTCGAGGAGGCCGACCTGATCTCGTACGGCCTCCTCGGCCTGATCTCGGCGATCGAGCGCTTCGAGCCCGAGCGTGAGATCAAGTTCGAGACCTTCGCCATCACCCGCATCAAGGGCTCGATCATCGACGAGCTCCGCTCGCTCGACTGGGTGCCGCGCTCCGTGCGCACCAAGGCCCGCGAGATCGAGCGCGCCAACGCCAGGCTCGAGCACGAGCTGCACCGTGCGCCGACCGACCAGGAGATGGCCGACAAGCTCGAGGTGTCGGTCGAGGAGTTCCAGGAGTCGCTCGTGCGCATCTCCAACTCGTCCGTCGTGGCGCTCGACGAGCTGTGGACCGTGTCCGACGCCTCCGGCGACCAGGTCTCGCTGCTCGACACGATCCAGGATCCCCAGGCCCTCGACCCGGCCATGGAGATGGACACGACGGAGATGAAGGACCGCCTGGCGGACGCGATCGCGCGGCTGCCGGAGCGGGAGAAGCTCGTCGTGGCGCTCTACTACTACGAGAACCTGACTCTGCGCGAGATCGGTGAGGTGCTCGGGGTCACCGAGTCGCGCGTCTCGCAGCTGCACACCAAGGCGGTGCTGCGGCTGAAGTCACGGCTCCAGGGCGATCCCCTGGGCGAAGCCGACTAGCGCCGGGGCGGCGAGATGCTCGGCCGCCAGGAGACGTTGGCAGAGCTCGGCCGGCGGGCGCTCGCCGGCGCCCCACCCGACGAGCTGCTCCACGAGACGGCCGCCGCGGTGGCTCGCGACCTCGGCGCCGACCACGTGGCGATCCTGGAGCGGACGGGCGACGGGCGCGGGCTGCTCGCGCGGGCGGGCTGGGGCCTGCCCGTGGGCGTGCTCGGCGGAGTGCTGCCGCCGGAGCCGGAGCGCCTGGCGCACGATCTCGGCAGCGGGAGCTCCCTGACCGCCGACATCGGGGCGAGTGGCCAAGCCTTCGGCGTGCTCGAGGCCCACGCCCGCGAGGAGCGCCGTTTCGGAGCGGAGGACGAGGCCTTCCTCCAGGCCGTGGCGGGCCTGCTCGGCGCGGCGCTCGGCCGCGCCCGGCACGACGACCTCGTCAGCGACAGCGAGGCGCGCTTCCGCGAGCTCGCCGACACGACGCCGGCGCTCATGTGGATGACAGACGCCGAGGGCGACGTGACGTTCGTGAACGAGGGCTGGATCCACTTCACCGGAGGGGGCGCGTCATTCGGCGCGAGCGCCCATCCCGACGATCGCGAGCGCCTGCTCGACACGTGGAGGGAGACCTCGCGCGAGCGCTTGGAGTTCCGCTGCGAGTACCGCCTGAGACACGCACCGTCGGGCGGCTACCGCTGGGTGCTCGAGCTCGGCACGCCGCGCTACGCGGCAGGCGAGTTTGTCGGCTACGTCGGCACCGCGACGGACATCCACGAGCGCCGGACGATGGAGGAGGCGCTCCGCGAGTCCGAGGCGGGCTTCCGCGAGCTGGCCGACACCGCCCCGGCGATGATCTGGACTACCGACGAGGCCGGCCTCGTGACGTTCGTGAACGAGGGCTGGATGCGCTTCACGGGCACCACGCTCGAGGAGGAGCTGGGGGAGAGCTGGAGCCTCGGCGTGCACCCCGAGGACGCCCCGCTCACGCTCTCCACCTGGCAGGAGGCGCTGGCCGAGCGGCGCCCGTGGGAGCGCGAGTACCGGCTCCACCACCACGCGGGCGAATACCGCTGGATCGCGGACAGAGGCGTTCCCCGCTACGTGGGCGGCCGCTTCGTGGGCTACGTCGGCACCGCGATCGACATCCACGAGCGGAAGACCATGGAGGGCCGCCTGCTCGAGGTCTACAGGCAGGAGCACACGATCGCCGAGACGCTCCAGCGCAGCCTGCTGCCGGAGCGGCTGCCTCCGATCGAGGGCGTGGAGATGGCGGCGCGCTACCTGCCCGGCGCGCGCGGAGCGGCCATCGGCGGCGACTGGTACGACGTGCTTGAGCGTCCGGACGGGCGCGTGGCGCTCGTCGTGGGCGACGTCGCGGGCCACGGCCTCCGCGCCGCCGCGTCGATGGGCCAGCTCCGCAACGCCTTCCGCGCATACGGCATGGTCGAGGCGTCGCCCGCCGAGGTGGTGGCCCGGATCAACCGGCTCGTCATGAGCGGCGTCGAGCAGGTCATGGCGACGGTGCTCTACCTCGTGCTCGACCGCGAGACCGGCGAGGTCACCTTCAGCGCGGCCGGCCACCCGCCGCCGCTCGTGATCGGGCCCGGCGGGCCGCGTTTCCTCGAAGGCGGGCGCTCGGTCCCGATCGGGGCGGCGGACCCCGCCGTGTTCCGCGAGGAGACCGCGGTGATCGAGCCCGGCTCGGCGCTGCTGCTCTATACCGACGGACTCGTGGAGCGCCGCGACGCTCCGCTCGACGAGCGGCTCGAGCAGCTGGCCGCGGCCGTGGGCCCGGCCGACGAGGACCTGAGCGGACTCTGCGAGCGCGTGCTCGGCTCCGTGCTCGGCGAGGGCGAGCTGAGCGACGACGTGGCGATCCTCGCCGTGCGGCCGCTGACGGTCGCGGCCGGCCGGATCAGCCTGACGCTGCCCGCGGAGCCGGGCTCGCTGGCGCGCCTGCGACGGCGGCTGGCCCGCTTCCTCCACGGCACCGGCGCCTCGGACACCGAGCACTACGAGCTCACGCTCACCATCTGCGAGGCCGCCGGCAACGCCATCGAGCACGCCTACGGGCCCGGCGACGCCAGCTACGAGGTCGAGGTCACCTTCGACGGCGACGAGGTCGTGGCGACCGTGCGCGACTTCGGCACCTGGCGCGCCAAGCGCGGCGAGCACCGCGGCCGCGGGCTGAGGATCATCGAGGAGCTGATGGACGAGGTGAGCGTCGAGCGCCACGACGGCGGCACGTCCGTGACGATGCGCCGCCGCGTCGGCGCCGAACGGGCGGCATGAGCTCTCCGGCCGAGATCATCGTCGAGCGCCACGACGACCGCCTGGTGGCCCGGCTCTCCGGCGAGGTCGATATGTCGAATGCAACCTATGTGCGAGAGCAGCTGCTCGCCTCGATGCCGAACGAGGCGTCCGGCCTCGTGCTCGACATCGCGGGTTGCCGCTACCTCGACTCGGCCGCCATCGAGGTGCTGTTCGACCTGTCGCGGCGGCTCGCGCGGCGGCGCCAGGAGCTGCGCATCGCGATGCCGCCGGACTCGCCGCTGAGGCGCGTGCTCGAGCTAACGGAGGTCCGCGCGGCGGCTCCCGTCTACGACTCGCTCGAAGCCGCGCTGCAGTGAGGCAAGCAGCGGGCGGTGCCCGCTGCGCAGCCTTTCTTTCGGAGTAGTCTCACTCCCTCGCACCTCGAGGAGAAGGGAGTCTGATGGCGCACGAATCGCCGAAGAGGATCCGCAACGTGGCGTTGGTCGGCCACCGGGGCAGCGGTAAGACGTCCGTGAACGAAGCACTTCTGTTCGAAGCGGGCGCCATCAACCGGCTCGGCTCGGTGGCGGACGGAACGACGGTGTCGGACTCGGCTTCCGACGAGAAGGCGCGCGAGATGTCGATCTCCGCGAGCCTCTCGTCGTTTCGCTGGGACGACCGCAAGATCAACCTGATCGACACGCCCGGCGAGCCAAGCTTCGTGGCGGACGCGCTCGCGGCGCTGCGAGTCGTGGAGGGCGCGGTCTTCGTGGTGAACGGCGTGATGGGCGTCGAGGTCACCACCAGCCGGCTCTGGGAGCGCGCCTCCGAGCTCGGGCTCGCGCGCATCGTCTTCGTGAACATGCTCGACCGCGAGCGCGCGGACTTCTTCCGCACACTCGACTCGCTCAAGCAGGCCTTCGGGCCCCATGTCGTGGCCACCGAGATCCCGATCGGCAAGGAGCACGAGCTCCAGGGCGTGATCGACCTCATCGACATGAAGGCGTACCGCTACGACGGCGCGGCGCGCGACAACTGCCAGGAGATCGAGATCCCGGAGGACCTGCGCGCGACCGCCGAGGAGTACCGCGAGAAGCTGATGGACGAGGTCGCCGAGGTCTCCGAGGCGCTCATGGAGCGCTACCTCGAGGGCGAGGAGATCTCACACGAGGAGACCGTCTCGGCGCTCAAGCAGGGCGTCACGGAGGGGCACGTCTTTCCGGTCACCTGCGGCGCCGCCACGCGCAACCTCGGCATCAACCGGCTGCTCGACGCGTTCGTTGAGGACCTCCCGTCG
>DASSVP010000088.1:0-2401 GCA_035705985.1 Thermoleophilaceae bacterium | reverse complement strand
GGTGGCGCGCCGCGCTCCTCGTCATGTGCTCCTGGGCGGTCGAGCACCGGGTCCGGTGCCCGCCGGTCACAGCGCCCCGCACTCGCTGAGCGGCCGGGCTCCGCGGACGGCGCAGGCGGACGCACCGCGAGCGATTGTCGCGCCCCGCGCCGACGCCGATCGGATCGGACACGCGGCGCGCGACGAGCTCACGGCGCCGACGCCAACTTCGGCAACGAGCATCGCGCGGGGACTCGACCTTCGGCCGAGCTCGAACGCGCCTGCCGCAGCCACGCCGGCGGACCGCGCCACGGATCGCCCCCGCTCCGGCTCCGGCGGACCGAACCTCGGCTGGGCGCTCGCCTGCGCCGGCCTGCTGCTCGCCGCCGGAGCGCTCGGCCTCACCGAGGGCGGCCGCCGCTCAGCCCAGCGCCGTGGCGGCCATCTCGCGGGAGCGGTCCGGCCCCTGCTGGGCAGGCGATGAAGGTTGGCCGCGCGATCGGGCTGATCGAGAACGACGGATGGCGCCTCGTCCGCACCCGCGGCAGTCATCGCCAGTTCAAGCGCCCTCACAAGCCGGGGCTCGTCACGATCGCGGGCAGGCCGTCCGCTGACTTGACCCCGGCAACCGCGGCGAGCATCCTTCGCCAGGCAGGCTTGAAAGGATGACCGACTTCGTGGCGCAGGCTGAGCGGTACCTGATCCTTGTGGAGGGTGGGCCGCCCTCGAACTACTCGGCGTGGACGCCGGACCTTCCCGGTTGCGTCGCCACGGGCGACGATGTCGACCAATGCGTACGCAACCTTCGCGACGCGATCGCCTTCCATCTCGAGGGCCTCGCCGCGCAAGGCGAGCCGGTCCCGGAGCCGTCGTCGGGCGCCGGCGTCTACGTCGCGCACGCCGCCTGACGCTCATGGCCTCCGGGCGAGGGCGCGCCCGCGGGTAGCATCGATGGTTCATGCCGTACTACGTCACGACGCCCATCTATTACGTCAACGGTGAGCCTCATCTTGGCCACGCGTATACGACGATCGCCGCCGACGTGCTCGCTCGGCACATGCGGCAGCGGGGCGAGGAGGTGTTCTTCCTCACGGGCACCGACGAGCACGGGGAGCCGGTCGCGCAGGAGGCGGAGCGGCGCGGCATCACGCCGCGCGAGCTCGGCAACCAGAACGCGGTTCGCTTCAAGGAGCTCGCCGCGCGGCTCAACGCCACCAACGACTTCTTCATCCGCACCACCGACCCCGAGCACATGGCGAAGGTCGCCGAGGTGGTGCAGAGGATCCACGACAACGGCCACGTCTACGCCGGCCACTACGAGGGCTGGTACTGCCCGCGCTGCGCGGACTTCAAGACCGAGGCCGAGCTCGAGGAGGGCGACCGCTGCCCGATCCACAAGATCGTGCTCGAGATCGAGAAGGAGGACAACTGGTTCTTCCGGCTGTCCGCCTTCCAGGAGCCGCTCGAGAAGCTATACGCCGACCGGCCGGACTTCGTCACCCCTCAGAACCGCTACAACGAGGCGCTCTCCTTCATCAAGGGCGGCCTGCGCGACCTCTCGCTTTCACGCGCTCGACTCAAGTGGGGGGTGCCGGTTCCGTGGGACGAGTCGCAGGTGATCTACGTCTGGATCGACGCGCTCCTCAACTACTACACCGCGCTCAGCTACGCCCGGCCCGGCGAGGACCTCACCGACAGGCTCTGGCCCGCGCTCCACCTGCTCGGCAAGGACATCCTCAAGTTCCACGCGGTCATCTGGCCCGCCCTGCTCATGGCGGCCGACATCGAGGTTCCGAGGAAGGTCGCGATCCACGGCTACCTCCTGCTCGGCGAGCACAAGATGTCGAAGTCGCTCGGGAACGTGATCGAGCCGTTCCAGGTCGCGGACGTCTACGGGCCCGACGCGCTTCGCTTCTACGTGCTGCGCGAGGTGAGCTTTGGCTCGGACGGCGAGGTCTCGCCCGAGGGCTTCGAGACGAGGTACAACACCGAGCTGGCGAACGAGTACGGCAACCTGGCGAGCCGGACGCTCGCGATGGTCGGCCGCTACCGCGACGGTGTCGTGCCGAGCGCCGAGCCCGCGTCGGAGCTCGTCGAGGACTTCGCCGGTCTGGCCGACGAGGTGCGCACCCGTATCGACGAGGTCGAGCTCACGGCGGCGCTCGACGCGATCTGGCGGCGGATCAAGCGCCTCAACCGGTACGTGACGGACGAGGAGCCCTGGCAGCTGGCGAAGGACGACGCGAACGATGCCGCCCTCGACCAGGTGCTGTACACGCTCGCGGAGGGCCTGCGCGTGGTCTCGGTGCTGCTGCACGCGTTCATGCCCGGCTCCGCGAAGCGGCTGCTGGAGGCGATCGGTCAGCCCGACCTCGCGCTGGAGCGCGCCGAGCTCGGAGCCGTCGGCGGCGGAGCGCAGGTC
>DASSVP010000087.1:0-11246 GCA_035705985.1 Thermoleophilaceae bacterium | reverse complement strand
GCCGGCACGGGGCCCGCGCCCAGCAGCGCGATGCGGGCGTGGCCCCCGGGCCCAACCACGGCGGCGGCGCCCGCGGTGGCGAAGTCGCCGTGCGTCCGCGCATGCTCCGCGAAGCCGGTTCCCGCCCCTGCCGGCTGCGCGGGCACCTCGATCTCGACGAGCAGCTCGTCCGGTTCCCGGACGGTGTAGAGCGCCCCCAGGAAGAAGTCCGACGCGGCGACTGAGCGTGGCCCCTTGGCCGAGCGGAGCTCGAAGCGGGCGTCGAGCGCGATCAGCGCGGCGGGCAGCTCCGCCGCGGGATCCGCGTGGGCGACCGATCCGCCGACCGTGCCGCGGCTCCGGATCTGGGTGTGCCCGACCAGGCGCACGGCCTTGTGCAGCAGCGGCCACCTTCGCCGGACGAGCTCGGAGCGCTCCAGCGTGACCTGGCGGGTCATCGCCCCGATCCGTAGCGGCCCGTCCTCGTCGCGGATGTAGTCGAGCTCCGCGAGGCCGTTGATGTCCACGACCAGCTCCGGGCGCGCGAGTCGCAGGTTGAGCATCGGCAGCAGGCTCTGCCCGCCGGCGAGCACCGTGCTGTCGAGGCCGAGCAGCCCGAGGGCCTCGTCGACCGACGCCGGCGCGCGGTACTCGAAGGGAGCCGGCTTCACGCGCCCGCTCCCTGCAGGGCGCGCCAGAGCTTCTCCTCCGTGAACGGCGGGTCGACCCGGATCCCGCCGAGAGCGTTCGCGACCGCGTTCGCCACGGCCGGCGGGGTCCCGATCGCGCCGCCCTCGCCGATCCCCTTCGCGCCGAGTGGGTTGAGCGGCGACGGCGTCTCCACGAACACCGCCATCACCGGCGGCATCTCGGCGGCCGTCATGAGGCTGTAGCCGACGAACGAAGCGAACGTCGGGTTGCCCTC
Organism: Thermoleophilaceae bacterium; assembly: GCA_035705985.1. GTDB lineage: Bacteria > Actinomycetota > Thermoleophilia > Solirubrobacterales > Thermoleophilaceae > JACVRW01. Next base: position 10,342 of record DASSVP010000087.1, on the reverse strand, counting down.
CTCGTCGTACGCGGCCTCCTCCACGAGGCACTGCCCGAGCCCCTGCGCCACGCCGCCGATCACCTGCCCCTCGGCGAGTAGCGGGTTGATGATCGTCCCCGCGTCGTCCACCGCGGCCAGCCGCAGCACCCGCAGCCGCCCGGTCGCTCGCTCGATCTCGACCACCGCGCCGTACGCGCCCGAGGAGAAGACGAGGTCGGATTCGAAGCGCGCGCTCGCGCGGATTCCGGGCTCCGCCTCGGCCACCTCGCGCAGCGAGGCGTCGCCCCCGAGCCGCGCCGCCACCGCGTCGCAGCTGTCCCTGAGCGCGCCCACCGCCTGCACTACGGCGGAGCCGCCCATCGCGACCGAGCGGCTGGCGAACGTGCCGACGCCGCGCGGGACCTCCGCCGAGTCGCCGAAGCGAAGCTCGACGTCATCCAGTTCGACGCCGAAATGGTCGGCGGCGAGCTGCGCGAAGGTGGTGTCGTGGCCCTGTCCGTGGGGGGACGATCCGCTCCGCACCAGCAGCCGGCCGTCCGGGAGGAGCTCCGCCTCGGCCGTCTCGTACAGCCCTCCGGCGCGCTCCACGTACATGCCGAAGCCGGTCCCGACCACTCGCGCGTCGTCGGAGCTGCGCTCGGGCCGCACCAGCTCCTCCGCCAGCTCGAGGCAGCGTCCGTAGTCCCCCGAGTCGTAGGTCCATCCGAGCGCCGTCTCATACGGCAGCTCGCGGATCAGGTTCCGGCGCCGCAGCTCGAGCGGATCGAGCCCGAGCCGGCGCGCCGCGACGTCCACTGTGCACTCCACGAAGTAGGCGGCCTCCGGCCGCCCGGCCCCGCGATAGGGACCGGTGGGGACCTTGTTGGTGCGCTTCCCGAGCACCTCCACGTCGGCGACCTGGATGTCGTAGACGCCGCACATCAGCATCGCGGCCGTGTGCGTGGGGATCGCCGTGGTGGGCATGAGGTAGCCGCCCAGGTCCGCCCAGATCCGCGCGCGCATCGCGAGGATCGTCGCGTCCTCGTCCAGCGCGACCTCCACGTCCGCCTCCATGCCGCGGCCCTGGTAGGAGGCGACGAAGTTCTCCTCGCGGTCCTCCGCCCACTTGACCGGGCGGCCGCTGGTCATCGCCGCCGCGGCCACGAGCATCGTCTCCGGCGCCGGAGCGCCCTTGCTCCCGAAGGCCCCGCCGACATCGGGGACGATCACGTGAATCGAGTCCTCCGCCCGGTCGAGCACCGCCGCCAGGCCCGCGAGCTGGCGGTGGCTGTCCTGTGCCGACACCCAGACCGTCAGCATGTCCTCGGACTCGTCGAAGGAGGCGACCGCACCCCGCGGCTCCATGGGCACCGGCGCCAGCCGCGGCAGCGAATGGCTTGCCCGCACGACGTGGGCGGCCGACGCGAAGGCGCCCTCGACGTCGCCGGTCACCTTGTGCCAGTCGCTCATCGTCACCTCGGAGCTCCGCGGGTCGAGCACTGGGTCGAGCGGCTCGTAGTCGACCTCCACGAGCTCGGCCGCGTCCTCGGCCAGCGCGCGTGACTCGGCCAGCACCGCCGCCACCGGCTGCCCGGCGTAGCGCACCTCGCCGCCCGCGAGCACCGGGTGGCCCTCCTCGGACACCCGCCCGCCCTCGAAGCCCTGGACCGGCAGCTCACCCACCCGCCCCTCCAGGTCCGCCGCCGTGATCACGGCGAACACGCCGTCGAGCTCATCGGGAACGTCGATCCCCGCGATGCGCGCGTGCGCGAACGGGCTGCGCACGAATGCGACGTGCGCGGCGCCCGGCGGGTCGATGTCGTCCAGGTAGCGCGTCGCCCCGCGCAGGATTCGCTCGTCCTCGCGCCGTCGCAGCGGGCGCCCCACGAGCCCGCCGGCCCGCGGGCCGGCGTCGGCCCGCAGCTCGTGAGCCATCAGGCGACGGCCTCCGCGTGCGCGTCGAGCGCCTGCCGCACAGCAGCCAGGGCGGCTATGCCCTCCTCCGCACCGGTCTCCGGCTCCGCCTCGCCGCGGATGCAGCGCTCGAACTCGGCAAGCTGCTCCGCGAGCATGTCGCGCCGCTCGAACTGCACGGGCTCGCCGCCGAGCGTCAGGGAGGTGGTGGCGTCGAGCGCCTGCGCATCCGGCCATACCGCGAAGTCCGTGCGCAGATCGAGCACCGCGTCCGTGCCGAACAGCCGCAGCGAGAGCGTCTTCGGCGACACGTAGCTGCCGGTGACGGTGCCGAGCGCGCCCGACTCGAACTCGAGCGTCACGACGCCGACATCGTCGATGTCAGCCGGGGTGTGGACGTGCGCGAAGCGCCCCGACGCCTGGCGCACCGGGCCGAGCAAGTAGGCGAGCGTGTCGACGTGGTGGATTCCCAGCTGCATGATCGGCCCGCCCGGGTTGCGCTCCCGGTGGCCGCGCCAGGCCTCCGGCTTGAACGAGCCGGGCAGCGACATGTTCGCCTCCGCGAGCACCACCCGCCCGAGCGCGCCGGCCTCGATCAGCTCCCTGGCTCGCCGGACGGCTCCGAGCCTGCGGAACGCGTGGCCCACCATCAGCGCCACGCCGGCGTCCTCGCAAGCGCGCCGCATGCGCTCGCCCGCCTCGACGCTGTCCGCGATCGGCTTCTCCACGAGCACGTGCCGGCCGCGCTCCGCGCACGCCAGCGTCCCTTCCTCGTGCACGTCGTTAGGGGTCACGAGCACGACCCCCTCGACGCCTGGGTCATCGATCGCGTCCTCGAGGCTCGCCGCCGCCCGGCACCCGAAGCGCTCGGCGAACTCCGCGCGCCTTGCCTCGTCGCGGCTGAAGCACGTGACGAGCTCGAGCCCGGCGCGCTCGGCGGCCGCCGCCAGGCGGGGCGCCCACATGCCCGTGCCGACCAGCGCGATCCCGGTCATCCGAGCTGCTCGCGAAGCCAGTCGGCAGCCACCGGCCGGGTCTTGTAGGGCACGTTCGCGCAGCCGTGGTTCCCGTCCTCGTGGAGCAGGAACTCGCCCTTCGGGGCCTCGCGTGCGGCGCGCTCCGTCTGCTCCCACGGGATCAGGCGGTCGAGCCTGCCCGTGATGGCGAGATAGGGCTGCTCGATCCGCTCCGCCACGCCGGCGAGGTCCAGCTCGCCTGCCTTCCGGCGCCCCTCCTCCTCGTCCTTCGAGAACGACTTGAAGACGAAGGTCTCGCGCGTCTGCGGCGGCACGGTCTCCCAGATGTCACCGAACCTGTACGGGCCACTCAACCCGACGCCGGCCTTCACCCTCGGCTCGAAGGCGAGCACGCGCGGGGCGTAGTACCCGCCGAGGCTCACACCCAGCAGGCCGACCCGGTCGAGGTCGACGTCGCTGCGCCCGGCGAGTGCGTCGAGCACGGCCGCCACGGCCACGTCGTAGTCCGGCCGAATCGGGAGGTCGTAGCCCGACTCGCCCTGGCCCGGCCCGTCCATCGACAGCGTCGCCATGCCGCGGTCGAGGAACACGTTCTCGAGCCGGAAGAACTCCTCCTTGGTGGAGTCGAGCCCCGGCACGAGGAGCACGAGCGGTGGCTGTTCCTCCCCGCGAGGCCTGCGCAGGTTGCCCACCACAAGCCCCCCGTCGAGGGGAACCTCGATCCGCTCCGCGGCGGGGTCGAGGAACTCGTGGGTCTTCGCCATTGCCGCCACCGCCCGGTCGGCGGCCTCGCGGCTCAGCTGAGGGTCGACCATCCAGACGAACTTGGCGAAGTGGTAGGCCACGGTCGCCCGCGCCCAGGCCTCGCCGGCGGTGAGGCGCCGGCCCTTCGACTCCGCCTCCGCGGCGAGGCCGGCGTGCATGTCGCCGTTGCGGCACCACGCGCCGTGCCACTCCTCCCACCGCTCCACTCCCGCGGTCGTGGCGACGAAGTCGCTGTAGTCCACGCCCGCCTGCACGAAGCGCGGCGCCCAGTGGTCAACGGCTGCCTGCACGCGCGCGTCCGGCACCGGCGATCACCTCCTTCGGGTCGTGTCCCAGGTCGCTCAACATCACCATCGCCGCGTTGCGCCCCGGGACGCCGGTCACGGAGCCGCCGACGCTCGTCGTGCCGCCGGTCTGGTACAGCCCCGGGATGGGCATCCGGTGGTCCGCCCAGCCGGGCACCGGCCGGTTCTTCCCGCTGAACGGGTAGCTGCGGTCGCCACCGTGGAACGCACCGTGAATCATGTGCTGGTTGGAGCGCTCGATGTCGGCCGGGCTCTTCACGTACGACGTGAGGATGTGCTCGTCGGACAGCGCGGGGATGAAGCGCCTCACATGCTCGAGCTGGCGCCGGAAGACCGTCTCCTTGTGGTCGTCCCAGCCCTTCACGCCCTCCGGCAGCTCCCACGTCTGGGGGCTGAGCAGCTTGATCGTGTGATGGCCCTCGGGCGCGCGGTCCGGGTCCACGAGCGTGGGCGTCGCCACGAGCAGCCACGGCACGCCCTCGTCGTGCGCTCGGCGGTCGCGCACCGCCCGGCCCAGCGCGAGCACCTCCTCCGGCCAGCCGACCGTGCCCGCCGAGACGGCGGCGCGCGGCCCATCCGCCGTCTGGAACTCCGGCGGGGCGTCCGTGGCGAGGTAACAGGCCATCCCGGACATGCCGACGTCGTAGGTGTCGACGCCGTAGGTGAACTCCTCGCCCCACGCCTCCCTTGGCGCCATCTCCACGAGCTGCTTGACGTGGATCGTCGAGAGCACCGCGCGCGCCGCCGTGTAGCGCTCGCCGTCGTCGGTGTCCACGCCGGTGCAGCGCCCGTCCTCGATCACGAGGCGCGTCACCTGGCGGCCCGTGAGCACGGTCGAGCCGCGGTCCTCGAGATAGCGGGTCAGCGCGTCCGTGAGCGCTCCGGACCCGCCACGGGGGACGGACCAGCTGCGTCCCTGCCGCCCGAAGATGATCGAGTAGGCGTTCACCCCTGAGCCGGCCGCGTCCACCGGCACGAGCGTTTGGAACGCCTGCCAGATCATGAACGCCTGCACGTGGCGGTCCTCGAACTCGCGGCGGATGACGTCCCACGCGGAGATGGCGTTGCGCCTGAGCCAGATGCGCCCGCGCGGGTGCTCGAGCAGCATCTCCTCGAGCGAGGGCCCGAACCCCGGCGGCGTGACCCGGGCACGCCCGAAGATGCCCTTCACGTCGTCGTACTCGGCGATCAGGCGCCGATACGCCTCGGCGTCGCGGCGCGAGAAGCGCGCGATCTCCTCGCAGGTCCGGTCGAGGTCGAGCCACATCGTGAGCTGCTCGCCGTCCGGGAACGCCACGTGGCCGACCGGGTCCGGCTCGAGGTACTCGAGCCCGTAGTCGGCGTGCAGGCCGAGCTCGTCGTTCATCAGCAGCGGGTTCACGCGGATGATCGTGTGGCCGGTGGAGCAGGAGTCGATCCGGTAGCCGGGGCCCAGCAGCTCCTCCGTGGCCGCGCCCCCACCCGGGATGTCGCGTGCGTCGAGCACCAGGCAGGTGAAGCCTGCCTTCGCGAGGTAGGCCGCCGTGATCAGGCTGTTGTGGCCGGCGCCCGCGACCACGATGTCCGCGCTCTGTGTCATCTCTCGATCAGCTCCTCCGCGTTGCCGGACAGGATGCGCGCCTCGACGTCCGAGTCGAGCCCGAGCGCCCGCACCGTCTCCACGTGGCGCGCGTCGCCCATGTCGAACGGGTAGTCCGAGCCGAGCAGGACGTGGTCCGCGCCGGCGTAGTCGATCAAGGCGCGCAGCAGGGCCTCGTCGTGCGTCAGCGTGTCGAAGTAGAAGCGCCTGAGCGAGTCGTCGGGCGACTCCCCGAGACGCGCGCGCGCCTGCGGCTGGAAGCCGTGCGCATGCCGCATCCGCCCGCGCACGGCCAGCAGCGCGCCGCCGCCGTGCGCGAGCAGGACGCGCAGCTCCGGATGGCGCTCCATCACGCCGGCGACCACCATGTGGGCCGCCGTCGTGGCAGTCTCGAGAGGGTTCGCGACCGTGTTCCACAGGTAGTAGTCCTGGAACGCCGGCGAGTCGAAGCCGCGCGTGGTCGGGTGGATGAACACGAGCGCCCCGGTTGCCTCGGCGGCCTCCCAGAACGGCTCGAAGCGGTCGTCGCCGAGGAACACGCCGCGCACGCTCGCCGCCAGCTCGACGCCCTTCAGCACGCCGGCGGCCATCAACGCGCCCAGCTCCTCCGCGGCGAGCTCGGGGTCCTGAAGCGGCAGTGCCCCCAGCGCATCGACGCGCTCTGGATGGCTTCGCACGATTCCGGCGAGCGCCTCGTTCTGGATGCGCGCCCTGGCGAGCCCCTCCCCGGGCTCGGCGTCGTAGTAGAGCAGCGGGACCCAGGGGCACAGGAGCACGCGGTCCACCCCCGCCTCGTCCTGCGCGGCGAGGATGCCGTCGATGTCCACGAACTCGGCGATCGCCGCGCGGATCTGCTTGTCGCCCATCTCCACGACCTGCGCGCCGCGGTCGTCCCTGAAGACACGCGGGCGCCATCCCTCGCCGCCGCCGTCGCGCGTGATCTCGGGGACGATCACGTGGGCGTGCACGTCGAACGTCACGCCCTCACCCCTCCAGGCCGATCAGCGCGAGGACGCCCACGATCACCAGCAGCCCGCCCACCCAGACGCGCGCGTCCGCGTGCTCGAGGTGCCGGCCGACCATCATCGGCGCGAGCACGAGCGTGATGGGCACGCCCACAAGGTTCGTCGCCAGGACGACGGCGACGTCCGTCTCGTCCAGCGCCAGCAGCCGAAACCAGGTCGCGAACGCCACGAGCACGGCGGCCGACAGCTTGAGCGCGAGCGTGTTCCGCGCGATGGAGCGGATGGCCCCGAACGACCCGCGCGCGGCCAGGGCGCCGCCGAGCGCGGCCGTCGCCGCGAGCAGCCCGAGCGTCACGCCGAGCAGGGGCGAGTCGAGGCCCTCCAGCGCCTCCACGGTCAGGACGGCGCTGAGCGCCCACATGAACGCCGTGCCGAAGGCGAAGATCGAGTCGCGCTCGATCCTCACATCGCCGGTACCGCGGCTCGCGAGGATCCACGCGCCGACCATGATCGGCAGGATCGCGAGCAGCGCGGTCGCGCTCGGGAGCTCGCCCAGGGTGACGACCGCGAGCACCACCCCGAACAGCGGGGTCAGCGTGATGAGCGGCGCCGTGCGCGAGGCGCCGATCCGCATCTGGCTCATGTTCAGAAACAGCCAGCCGAGGACGAAGTGGATGACACCGGCGATGGCGAACAGCGCGATCGCCTCGCCGCTCGCATCGCCCAGCTGGGTGAGGTCCTCCGACAGGAGGCTCGCCAGGACGAGCACCGCCGTCGCCACGAACAGCTGGAGGAACGTCGAGACCCAAGGGTCCTCGATGCCGCGAATCGCCCGCCTGTTGAGACTCTGAAAGAGCCCGAACCCTATGCCGGACGCCGTCGCCCACAGTACTCCGCTCACGCCTTGGAGACGCTGCCGCCGAAGTACAGGGCGGACATCTCAGGGTTGTTCAGCACCGCACCGGCCTCGCCGGTTAGGAGGACGCGGCCGCTCTCCATCACGATCCCCTGCTTCGCGAGCCGCAGCCCGAAGCGCACGTTCTGCTCCACGAGCAGGACCGTCTTGCCGGCGTCGACCATGACCTGGATCGACTCCCAGACATGCTTGAGCGCCTTGGGATCGAGCCCGAGCGACGGCTCGTCGAGCAGCACGAGCTTCGGCTCGAGCATCAGCGACCGGCCGAACTCGACCATGCGCCGCTGGCCCCCCGACAGGTTGCCGGCGCGGTCGTCGGCCCGCTCCCTGATGACCGGGAAGAGCTCCGCCACCTCGTCGTAGCGCCGCTCGAGCAGCTTCTTGTCACGGCGCTGGATGTACGCGCCCATCAGCACGTTCTCCTTCACCGTGAGCCCGGGGAAGAGCGCGTTCGACTGCGGGACCTGGGACACGCCCATCGCGAGGATGCGCGACGGATGCATGCCCACGATCGACTTCCCCTCGAGCTGCACCTCGCCCTTGCGCGGCTGCAGGAGCCCGCTCACCGCGCGCAGCACGGTCGACTTGCCCGCGCCGTTGGGCCCGACGATGCAGCAGACCGAGCGGTCCGGTACCTCGAGGCTCACCTGCTGGAGAACGTCGCCGCCCCCGTAGCCGGCGCACACGTCCGTGAGCTTCAGCACGTCACGCCTCCACCGGCTGCTCGAGGCTGAAGTCCTCGCCGAGATACGCATCGAGCACCTTCGGGTCGCGCTGGATCTCGTCGGGCGTGCCGCTGGCGATCGTCTCGCCGCGCGCGAGCACGAGGACCGGGTTGCAGAGCCCGAGCACGAACGGCATGTTGTGCTCGACGATCAGGAACGTCGTGCCGTTCGAGTTGAGCTCGCGGATCATCTCGCCGATGCGCTCGATCAGCGTCGGGTTGATGCCGCCGGCGGGCTCGTCGAGCATGATCAGCTTCGGGTCGAGCATCAGGATCTGTGCGAGCTCGAGCAGCTTCTGCTGCCCGTAGGACAGCGCGGACGCCCGCACGTCGCGGTACTTGCGCATCCCGACGAAGTCGAGCAGCTCCTCCGCGCGGCGCGCCTCGCGACCGGATACCGCGTCGGCGCTCAGGCCGCCGAGGCGGAACTCACGCAGCGGCGCCACCACGTTCTCGAGCACGGTCATCTCGCGGAACAGCCGGGTGATCTGGAACGTCCGACCGATGCCGAGATGGGCCCGCTGCCAGGGCGGCTTTCCGTCGATCCGGCGGCCGTCGAACCAGACCTCGCCGGCGTCCGGCGCCATCGTCCCGCCGATGAGGTTGAACACCGTCGTCTTGCCGGAGCCGTTCGGCCCGATCAGCGCAGTGATCGACCCCTCGGGCACGGCGAACGACGCGCCGTCGACGGCGCGGACGCCGCCGAAGTGCTTCACCAGGCCCTTCACCTCGAGCAGCGGCTCGGCATCCGCTGGTGGAGCCGACGGCTGAGGCGCCTCGCGCTCGCGCAGGTCGATCCCCGTGAGGCGCTCCCCCGCCAGGCCCGCCTTGCCGCGCGAGCGCCAGCGCTCGATCCAGTGGCTGGCGGTCGGGACGATCCCCTTGGGGAGGAACAGCACGACCAGCGCGAGCAGGCCGCCGAAGATCAGCAGGCGCGCGTTGCCGCCGCCGAACTCGTTGTTCGTCGTCTCGTTGAGCCACTCGATGATGAAGGCGCCGAGCACCGGCCCCCAGAGCGTGGCCCGCCCGCCGAGCAGCAGCGAGAGGATGATCTGGACGCTCAGGAGGATGTTGAACATCCCCAGCGGGTCGATGAAGGCGATGTAGTAGCCGTAGACGCCGCCGGCCATGCCGACGAACACGGCGCTCGCGGCGAAGGCGAGGATCTTGTAGGTGGGCGTGCTGACCCCGACGGTCGCCGCCTTGTCCTCGTCCTCGCGGATGGCGATCAGGCCCATCCCGAACTTGTTGCGTCGGATCCACCACGACATCGCGAGCGACAGCGCGAGCAGCCCGAGCAGCGAGTAATAGAAGGGCCAGTACTGGTACTCGACGCTCCATGTCGGGACCGGGAGAGTGATCCCGCCGGTCCCGTTCGTGAGCTCGTTCCAGTTCGTCGCGAGCAGCTGGATCAGAAACAGGAACGCGATCGTCAGGATCACGAACGAGTGGCCACGGGCTCGCATCGCCACGACCCCGAGCAGCGCCGCCATCGCCCCGGCCACGAGACCGGCGACCGGGACCCACACCCAGGGCGAGCCGCCGATGTCGCCGACGCAGATTCCGACGACGTAGGCGCCGAGGCCGATGAAGGCGCCCTGGCCGAGCGAGATGTAGCCGGCGTAGCCGGTGATGATGTTCAGCCCGACCGCCCCGACGGCGAAGACCATCGAGAGGATGAACATGTTCTGGTAGTAGAGGTCGTCGGACAGGACCGGGAACAGGGCGAGCAGCAGCGCCGGCACGACGACAAGGGCCGTCCACGGCGAGCGCAGCGCCCTGCCGGGGGCGCTGGACGGAGCCGCTCCTCCGCCCGAGAGCGTCCCCTCGGCTGCGGCGGGCGCGTCCGTCATGCGGTCGCCACGTCCTGTCGCAGGCGCGTCCCGAGGATGCCCTGGGGACGCAGCAAGAGCACGACGAACACGAACGCGTAGGGCACGCCGGTCGCCCACTCCGGGCCGACGTACGTCACCGTCATGAGCTCGGCCACGCCGAGGCAGAGCGCGCCGATGACCGCGCCCGGCAGGCTCCCCATTCCGCCGAGAACGATGATCCCGAGCAGGCGCGCGATCCACTGGTAGTGCGAGCCGGGCAGGAACGGGTAGAGCACGCTCGCGATCGCCCCTCCGGCGCCGGCGCTCGCCACGCCGATCGCAAACGTGAGTGCCGCGACGGACGCGACCTTCACACCGACCAGCTCGGCGCCCTGCGGATTCACGGCGCTGGCCCGGATCGC
>DASSVP010000086.1:0-19720 GCA_035705985.1 Thermoleophilaceae bacterium | reverse complement strand
GGTCGACACCACCGCGCCGGCCGTCACGCTGACCAGCCCGGCGGACGGCGCGTTCACGAACGACACCACGCCGTCGCTCGCGGGCGCCGCGGGAAGCGCAACCGGCGACTCCGGCACCGTCACGGTGAAGATCTGGAGCGGCCCGAGCGCTTCCGGCGCCGTGGTGCGGACGATCTCCGTTGGCAGCGTGGACAGCTCTTGGTCGGCCGAGATCACGCCCGCGCTGGCGGACGGCCAGTACAGCGCGCGAGCGGAGCAGCAGGACACGGCGGGCAACACCGGCACGAGCGCCACGCGCACCTTCACCATCGATTCCGATCCGCCCGAGGCGACGATCACCGCCGGCCCGTCCGGGACCGTTGGGTCGTCCGACGCCGTCTTCGAGTTCTCGTCGAATGAGCCGGACGGCGCGGCGTTCGAGTGCAGCCTGAACGGTGCCTCGGTCTCCGCCTGCACGTCAGGCGCGTCTTTCAGCAGCTTGGCCGACGGCGCCCACCGGTTCGAGGTGCGCGCCATCGACCGCGCCGGGAATCGCGGCTCGTGGGCGGTGCGAGAGTGGACCGTGTCGGCGTCCGCGCCGCTCGTGCCCACGTCCCCCGGCGAGCTGCCGATCGAGCCGGTGCCCGCGCCCGCGGGCGCCGCACCGCAGGTCATGCCCTTGGAGGAGTCGCTCCGCGACGTGCTGCGACGGGGTGTCGTTGCCCAGTTCGCGTGCCGCGGAGCGTGCCGTGCCGATGGGGCGCTCCTGCTGTCGGCTCGCGCGGCTCGGCGGCTTGGGCTCGCGGGGGCGGCGCGCAGCGTCGTGGTCGGGCGCGCGAGCAGGCGGCTCGACGCAGCAGGAGCTGGCGCCCTGACAGTGAAGCTGACGCGCCGCGCACGCACTGCGCTCGCGCGCACCTCGAGCACGAGCCTGGTGCTGCGTCTCACCGTCAGCGAGGAAACCGGCGAGCGCAGCACGCGGCGCCGGGCGCTGACGCTCCGCCGGCTCGACATGGCCGACCGGCTGCGTCGCGGCGTCAGGCTGTCCGTCGCCTGCGCGGAGTCGTGCCGCGCGGCGGCAACCCTCCGAGTCGCGCGCGCCACGGCGAGGAGGTTGCGGCTGGCGCGGACAGTGATCGCCCGCGGCTCGCTAACGCTCGCGAGCGCCGGCAGCGGCCGGCTCACCGTGACCTTCACGCGCGCAGCGCGCCGGCGCCTGCGGAGCGCATCCCTGGTTCCGGCTCGCCTGACCGTGGTGGTCTCGGCGTCAGGCGGGGACGTGACGCTCGCCCGCAGGCTCGACCTTCGCGGCTGAAAGTCGTCATGAGGTCGCCAGGGCCGGGCCGAGGCACGCGCCCGGCGGCCGCTCGGAACTGGGCCGGTCGTCCTGCCGCATGGTGCCGGCGACCGTACGGGCAGCACCTTCGGCTCCGCCGGCATCAGAGTCGACGGAGCCGGGAGCTCGGCCACGGTCACGGTGCGCCTCCGCAACGCGGCGCGCCGAACACAACCTACGAGCTCTTCACCATGCAGACCATCGGCTCGGGCTGCTTCATCCCCCTGCCTTTTGCGGCTCTCGCGACCCGGCTGCCACCCGCCGCCATGTGCTCGTGGAGAACGGCAGTCAGCCGGCCTTCGCAACGGCGTTCTGAGAGCGGTGCGGCGCCGCCGGCGTCCGTAGGGCGCTTTGCACCTTTCTCCGCAGGCGCCTCGCCTGACGGCGTCCCGTCGAGCGCGTCGCGGTCGCGCGCGGCACCCGCCGAGCGGCGGTGAGGCCACCGAGCGCAGGCGGCGTGGCGCTCCAGTTCGTCGCGTCGCAGAACTGGAACTGCCCGCACTCCGCGACGGTCGAGGGGTGGCTTCCGTCCGCGTCCATGACCTGGATCTCCAGGTGATCGTCGGGAGTCTGGTAGTGGGCGTAGGAAATCTGGGAGCCGTCCGGCGACCAGTCTGCGCCGAACGAGAATTCCCCGGCGGGCGTGCGGGTGAGCGGCGTCAGGTCGCTGCCGTCCCGCTCGATGGTCCAGAGGTCCGCGCTGGTCCCGCGCGAACGGCCGCGGGGGTCGAAGTAGCTGTTGATCAGCAGCCTTGCCCCGTCCGGCGACCACTGCGGGCTGCCCCAGACGCGACCGGGATCGGTGATCGCGCGCAGGCCCTGACCATCTGTCCCAACCAGGTAGACGGCGCTCTTGAACCCGGTCTCGACCGCCCCGCCGCACCCGCGCGGCGTCGACGGGCAGGACACCGGGCGGAAGCGTACGAACGCGACGGTCGAGCCGTCGGGCGAGAACTCGGGCGCCGTGTCGTAGCCGCCCTTCGGGCCGGTTGTCAGCCGCCGGGCGGTCCCGCTTCCGTCGGTGCGCGCGACGAAGATGCCGCCCTGCTCGGCGGGATCCTCCGGCTGGCCGTCGTAAGCGACGAGCTGCCCGTCGGGGGAGATGCCGGGCAGGCCCTCGAAGCCTCCGTTCGAGTGGGTGACCTGCTGGAGGTCGCTCCCGTCGGGAGCCATCGAGAACACATGCACGGTGCCCGCGCGGTCGGAATCGAAGAAGATCCTGGAGCCGTCGAAAGCCCAGTCCGGGTACTCCGAGAAGCACCCCTCGAAGCACAGCTCGGGGTTCGGAACCTGGTCGCTCGTCAGCTGCGAGGCGGAGCCACCCGCCGCCGGCACGGACCAGACCTGGAACGCCCCGTTGGCGTCGGTCTCGTGATACGCGATGGTCCCGCTCGCAGCCTCAGCAGCGGGCGCTCCGATGAGTGCCGAGAGGGCCAGTGTGATGGCGATCTGCCGTTTCATCGCTTCTCCTTGATGGGCGGTCGACACGACAGAGGGCGACGCTAGGGGCGCGAGCCGGGCGCGGCGACGGGGCGCACCCTGAAATCGCGTCAGGGCTGGCCCTGATCCGCCGTCAGGCGCGCAGGAACGCGAGCACGGCGAGCACGCGGCGGTGGGAGTCGGGCGATCCCCTCAGCCCGAGCTTCTGGAAGATCTGGCGGATGTGCGTCTCGACCGTCTTGGGACTCAGGAAGAGCCGCTCGCCGATTGCCTGGTTCGACCGGCCTTCGGCGATCAGCTCGAGCACCTCGCGTTCCCGGTCGGTGAGCTCGGCGAGCGCGTCTTCCTCGCGAGGCCGGTTCACGAGGCGGGCCACGATCGTCGGGTCGAGCACACATTCGCCTTCGGCGATGCGGTGCAGCGCGTCGGCCAGCACGGCGATGTCCGAGACGCGCTCCTTGAGGAGGTAGCCGAGACGCTCGGGGTGTTCCTCGAGCAGCCGCATCGCGTAGATGGACTCGAGATAGTGAGAGAGGACCAGCACGCCGATGCCGGGGTGCGAGGAGCGGATCTCGTGGGCCGCCAAGAGGCCCTCGTCGGTGTGCGTCGGCGGCATCTTGATGTCGACGATCGCCACATCAGGACTGGTGAGCCGGACGCTCCGCAGGAGCTCTCGTCCGTCCGTTGCCTTGCCGACGACCTCGAAGCCGGCATCGGCCAGCAGCCGCGCGAGGCCCTCGCGCAGCAGCATCTCGTCGTCCGCGATGACTACGCGCACGGGACCTCGGCGCGAATCGTCGTTCGCCCTGCCGATGTCGGCTCGACGGTGAGCGCGCCGTCCAAGGCGCCGATTCGGTCCTCGAGGTCGACGAGGTCGTCGTCGAGCCTCCCGGCGCTTTCGATCTCGACCAGCAGTCGTTCCTCCTCGATGCCGATGCGGACCTTGACCCCCGAGCCGATGCCGCGCCTGGCGACTTCCGCGACGAGGAAATACGCCGCGGCCTCCACCGCGGGCGCAAGGCGCGCGTCGGGCAGCGAATCGATCGCGAGGGGCACTTGACCGTCTTCCGCGAGCGCGTCCAGCGCGGTGGCGAGCCCCTCGTCGGCCAGCACAGCCGGATAGATCCCGTGCGCGAGCTCGCGCAGCTCGCTGAGCGCGGCGCGCAGCTCCCTTTCCGCGGCGTCGACGTGCTCCGCGCCTTCGTCACCGAGCTCGGCGCGTAGGAGTCGAAGCGCGAGCGAAAGCACGACGAGCCGCTGCTGAGCGCCGTCGTGCAGATCGCGTTCGAGCCGCCGGCGCTCGGCATCGCCCGCTTCGACGGACCGGGCGCGCGAGGCCCGCAGCTGCTCGAGCTGCGCGCGGGCCTCCGCCTGCAGCCTCTCGTTGTCGAGCGCGAGGCTCGCCGCGGCGCCGACGTCCTCGAGCAGTCCCCGGTCATCGCGCAGCTCGGCTCCGTGGATGAGCAGGGCAACCGGTGCGCCGCCGCGCACGAGGGGCGTCACGACGCGCCCGTCGGTGTCTCGCAGCTCCACCGGTCGACCGTGCGCGTCGACGTGACGATCCGAGCCGAGTGGGTAGGCGAGCTCCAGCGAGGGATCGCCCAGCGCTCGTGCGAGCGCGTCACGAAGCTCGCCGGCTGCGGGAGCGTCGCTCAGCTCGATGACCAGGCGTGCGACCGAGGTGCGCGCGCGCAGTCCGCGCGCCCAGGCCAGGCCGACGCCGAGCGTCAGCGCTCCGAGGGCGGCCGCCTGCCCGAGCCAGAGCTGCCGGTCGACGGTGTCGTTGGACAGGAACCCGCGTTCGAGCGCGTGGGCGTAGGCGGCGGCGACCAGGCCGAGGTAGACCACGAGGGCCACCAACACGGGGGCGGTGAGCAGGCGCGCGGCGGAGGAGGAGCGCACGATCCGAAGGATCGCGAGCGCGGCGAGACCCGATGTCCAGGCCAGGCCGAGGACCAGACCGGCGCGGCTGAACGCCTCGAAGGCCGCCGGGTCGCTCGTGACGCTCAGGAGATTGCCCGGGCACTCCGTGCACCCCTGCGCAGCAGGATCGAAGACGAGCGCCGGAAGGAGGCCAAGCGCCAGGATGGTGCTCACGTAGGCGAGCACGAGTCCGGCACGCTCGAGGCTGCCGCCCACGCGGCCGTCGGGGTAGGCCAGCGCGGCATGCGCGACGAGCGCCGGGCACGCCGCGTATGTGAGCAGCCCGATGGTGAAGAGCACGCGCGAGCCGATGGCCGGGTTGTTGAACTCGACGAGGAACCACGCGCCGCCCGCCGCCGTGAGGATCACTCCAAAGCGGCTCGAGGGCCGGCGCACCCACGCGACGACGCCACAGACCACGAGCGCCCAACCAACTCCCAGGAGGACCAGGCCGGAAGCCGCGGTCGCGCCACCGAGCGCCCCGTCGGGGGCGTCACGGGCGATTGCGAGCGACACGACGCCGAGCCCCAATCCCGCTACGAGGACGAGCAGGTGACGCAGCTTCACCGGCCTACCTTCTCACTCCCCCGCGCGCGTCGCATCAGGGCCTACCCTTACCGGAGGCGGCCCACACTGCCGGGACCGCCCCGATGTGAAGGCACTGGCCCCGTCGTAGCCTCGGGATACCCGAGCCAGGAGGTCCACGATGCGCCGCAAGACAGCCAACCGCAGGGCCCGCCCTCTGCTCTTGGCCGCGCTGGCCGTCCTCGCCGTCGCCGGCTGCGACTCCGCCGACTCCGACAAGGCGGGGAGTGAGAACAAGCCGAAGGCGACGGTCCTGACTCTGGCCAACGGCAACGACGACCCTCGAAACCTGGAGCCGTTCGCGAAGGAAGTCGAGCGCCTCAGCGAAGGCACGCTTCGGATCGAGTTCAAGAACTCATGGCGCGCGGGCGATCCGGACTACGAGACAGGCGTGATCCGCGACGTGCGGGCCGGCAAGGCCGAGCTCGGCTGGGCGGGGTCGCGCGCATTCGACGACGTCGATGTGGCGTCCTTCGACGCGCTCCATGCGCCGCTTCTGATCGACAGCCTTCAGCTCCAGCGCAAGGTGCTCGAGAGCCCCCTCGTGCGGGAGATGCTCGACGGGCTGGAGCCGCTCGACCTCGTCGGCGTCGGTGTCCTCCCAGGCCCGATGCGGAAGCCGCTCGGGGTCGATCGTCTTCTGCGCCCTGAGGACTACGAGGGTAGGACGGTCGCGTTCCAGCGCTCCCGGGTGGCCCGGCAGACGCTGGAGGCCCTCGGGGCGAACGCCGCGGAGATCCCCTCCGCTGGTGCAATCGACACCTACGACGGCGTCGAGCAACAGGTCAGCTCGATCGCCGGAAACGCGTACGACCAGGTGGCCAGCTATCTGGCCGCCAACGTGAACCTGTGGCCTCGCCCGGTCGTGCTGTTCATGAACGAGCAGGCTTTCGAGACGCTCGACGACCGGCAGCGGAGCGCGCTGCGCGGTGCGGCGCGAGCGGCGCTCCCCGCAAGCATCGCGCTCGAGCGGGCGGACGAGGAGGAGGGAGCCACGGTCCTCTGCCGCAGAGGGGTCAGGTTCGTGAGGGCGGACGAAGCCGATTTCGCGGCGCTGCGCCGTGCCGTGCAGCCCGTGTACGAACGGCTCGAGCGGGACTCGCAGACCAGCGCCGCCATCACCCGGATCCGGGAGATGCGGTCCGACGCGGCGTCGCGTCCGGACGCTCCCGCCTGCTCCGGCCCCGCCCCCGATGTGAAAGCGTCGGGGAAGGCTTCGCCGATCGACGGCGTCTACCGCTCGGACATCACGCTCGAGCAGCTCAGCCGCACGCCCGGGTACGACTCGGGTGAGAACCATCCCGGGAACGTCGGCCACTTCCGGATGGAGCTGCGCAAGGGGCGCTTCCGGATCACCGGGTCATCCGACGGAGTCGACCAGGAGGGCACCTTCGCGCTGAAGGGCGACATCCTGACTTTCCAGTGGAACGGGGAAGGCAGGTTCTCGTACCGCTGGAGTCTGTACCGCGGCGCGCTCACATTGCGCCTTGCCGAGGATGGGCCGACGTTCTTCGTCGTCCATCCGTGGCGCAGGGTCGCCGATTCGCCTTCGGTCGGGGAGCGGACGCCTATCGACGGGATCTACCGGCTGACGACGACTCGCGAGGAGTCCGCGAAGGCTGCCGGTGAGACACCGGAGCAGACGTTCTCCGAGAACTACGGGGAGTGGAGGGCCGTCTTCAGCCGCGGGCAGCTGCGCTACACCCAGGCGAGCGAGGGCGCCAGCCGCTGGACGAAGGCCGTCTACCGCGTCAAGGGCCGGGTGCTCACGCTGAAGATCGTCGACTACGGCGGGGAGGCTCCCAACGGGGCGGCCGAAAAGACCGGCGAGGTCTTCGACTACCGCTGGAGCCTGTACCGCGACCGGCTCACGCTCAAGGCGGTCGAGGGCAAGATCTCGCCGGCCGGCTGGGTTGCCAAGCCCTGGCGCCGCGTCGACGACGCCCCCTGAGAAGATCCCGCGTCACCGGGTCGGAATCTCGGCGACGAGCCGGGTTCCGGCCCCCCGCGGGCTCTCCACGCTGAGCCGCCCGCCCAGTGCCTCGACCCGGTCGGCGAGTCCGCGCAGGCCCGTCCCGAGATTGGGATCCGCACCGCCGACGCCGTCGTCTGAGACCGTCACCTCGAGCCGGGCGTCGTGGTGTGCGACGCGCACGCTCGCCCGCGAAGCCTGCGCGTACTTGGCCACGTTCGCCAGCGCCTCGGCGCAGACGAAGTAGGCGGCGGCTTCGATGGCCTCCGGACCGCGGGGACCGTCCGCGTGAACGTCGACCGGAATCGGAGCACGCCGTGCGAGCTCGGGAAGGGCGGCGGCCAACCCACCCGTGGCCAGCGCGGGCGGGTGAATCCCGCGCGCGAGCTCGCTGAGCTCCACCCGGGCTGCCTGGAGCTGCTCCTGCACGTCACCGAACAGCTCCCCGGCGCGCGACTCGCCGACCTGAACCGAGAGCGTCTCCATGTGCGCCGAGACCGCGACGAGACGCCGCTCGGCGCCCTCGTGCAGCTCGCCCTGTAGGCGACGGCGCTGCGCGTCCGCCGCCTCGACGATGCGGCGGTGCGATGCCGCGAGCTGTTCGACGCGAGCGCCCACCTCGGCTCGCAGGCGGGCGTTCACCACGGCGATCCGCGTCGCGGCCGCGACCGCCTCGGCGAGCGCGGGGTCGTCGTCGAGGATGCTGGGGTCGTGGACGAGAACGGCGACGTGCTCGCCACCTCTGTCGACCGGAGTGACGGCGCGGTCCGCGCCGTCGCCGGGGAGAGAAAACGACCGCCCTCGTTCGTCGATGTAGCGCTGCTCGTCCGCCAGCCAGTACCCGAGCTGTAGCGAGCTATCCCCGAGCGCGCGGGCGAGCCTGTCGCGCAGGGTCACCGGCTCCCACAACCCGCCCAGGTCGACGACGAGCCCGGTCACCGCGGCCTGCGACCATCGGCCTCGCAGGAGATCGGCGAGCAGGCCGGCGGCTATAGCGGCGAGCACGATCTCGTACACCAGCAGCGTCGCCGCCCCGGCATCCCATCCGGCGAGCCGCGCAACCGCGCCGAACCCGAGCACCAGCCCGACCGCGGTCGCCCCGACCGCCGGGACGAGCCGGACCCTCCGTCGCGGTCCGGCCTCGCCCAGGTACGCGGCGATTGCCGCGACAGCGATCGACGCGCAGAGCGCGAGCGTGACGACCGGGCTGCGAGCCAGCGCCTCGATCGCCCCGTCGATGTAGGCAGCCACCACGACGACCCGATCCCGCCTGCGCGTCAGCCGACCGGTCGGATACGACAGCAACAGGTGCACGAGCGGCCCTCTATGGACGTACAGGGCGCCCGGCACGAAACTCCCGAGGAACCAGGCGACCCCGGTCGCCGCCATCAGCGGACCGACTCGGCTCTCGCGGCGAGCGCTCCACGCGACGAGGCCGCAGCCCAGCAGCGCCCAGCCGGCGAGCAGGTCCGCGATCGCCAGATCGAGCTCGCCTGTGTCGTACGACGCCCACTCGGCGGCGACTCCCAGCGCGACGCCGGCAGGGACGAGCGCGACGGGCAGGCGCCTCATGCGGGCCTACACCGCGTGTACGAACGTCGCGAGGGCCGGTGCCGACAGCTCGGCCTTCGGGATGAACCCACGCGCGCTGCTCCCGGCGAGTCGCCGCCGGTAGGAAGTTGCGTCCCGGCTCGACGTGAGAACGACCGTCGGCGGGGCTTCGTCCTGGGCGAGCTGCTCGCACACCGCGAAGCCGTCGACATCCGGTAGCTGGACGTCCAACAGCACCAACCCCGGCCTGAGCATGCGGGCAGCCGACAGCGCCGAGGCGCCGTCGGGCGCTTCGCCCACAACCTCAAACCCGCCGGCCTCCAGGAGCGTGCGAGCGAACGCGCGGAAGTCGGCGTGATCGTCAACGATCAGGACGGTCGGGCCCACGACCGTCATCGTCGCACGGCGTCACGCCATCGACATCAGGGCGGACCCTGAGCGGCCGAGACTCAGGTCGGCAGTCCCACCGCCGCGAGGGCCTCGTCCTTCTCGCGGTAGATCTCGACACGGACCGCCCGGCCGTCGCGTAGCCGGTACACCTGCCAGTAGACGGGCATCACCACCCCGACCGTGCTGGCCCTCCCGCGACCGCCCTGCGTGATCTGCACGATCACGGCGTCGCCGGCGTCGATGTACTCCTGCGGCTCGGCCCAGTACTCCGCGAAGAACTCGCTCCAGTCGCGGAAGAAGGAGCGGATGCCGTCATGCCCGTGGAAGACCTCCATGCCCGGCACGTACGAGTGCGTCATGTCCCATTCGACCTCGGGGTCGTAGAAGTCGAAGAGCGCCTTCATGTCGCCTCGACCCCACGCGTCCCAGGCCGCGCGGACCACTTCGACGTTCTCCTGCGACATCGCACTGCCAGTATCCCCCCGCCAGGCGCCGGTGTGGGTGCAAACCGCGTTGCATCCGCCGCGCCCGTGAAGGAAAGAGGCTTATGATCGCGACGCCGCGGCCGATCCTCCCCAGGCGGGTGGGATACCCGGCCAACCCTCACGATCATGGACACCGCGCGGAGAGGCAACTACGAGTCCGGTTCGGACTACGTGCTCGAGTACGGGGAGCTTCGCTTCACGTTCAACGAGCGCGACTTCACAGAGCGCGTGGAGCAGGCCGCCTGCAAGCTCGGCTTCGTGGACGGCGCCCTCGGCGACGACGAGCGCGAGGATCTCGTGAACCTGGCCGTCAACGGCGAGGTCACAGAGGCCCACTCCGACCTGGGCGAGCACATCAACGAGTGCTGGGGCGATCTCAACGGCCCCTCCGAGCGCTCCCTCGTCCACTGGATCCGCCGCCTCGTCTTCCGTGGCGCCTGGCTCGACCAGCGCGTCATGGAGGGCGAGCTCGAGGTCATCTTCGACGAGACCAGCAGCTCGTTCGGCTACGCCCAGCCGGACCGCAACTTCGAGCTCATCGAGCTCTCACCCGAGCCGTCCTGGCGCCGGGTGGCGTACCGCCGCTAGGCCGACAGCGCTTCGGCGCGCAGCGCGCCGCTCTCGGGCGCCGTCTGGCCGTCCGCGCCGAATACCACGCGGCTGGTCGCCCACCGCAGCGCCTCGCGGTCGGAGCCGACGGCGGCCACGATGGTGAGGGTGCCACCCTCCTCGGTTGCGCGGCCTGCTCCGAAGATCCGCCTACGGGCGCCCGCGGGGAGCGCGTCGAGCGAGTCGATCAGCACGACCGCGTGCCCGCCCCGCTCCGCGCGCCGCTTCGCGCGCTCCACCGCCAGCTCGGCGGCCTGCGCCTGGGCGTCGGGCGAGCGGTCGAAGCTGCCGCCGGCGACGGCACTACCCACGTTCCGGCGCCACTCGGTCACCATCTCGGGCAGTGTGCCGACGAGCACGACCTGCACACCGTGGTCCTCGTCCTCGATGAGCGACGTCGCCAAGTTGAGCAGCACCGCTGTCGCCATCTCCGGTGTCGGCGCGGCGACCGCCACGCGCGAGCCCCGTCCGAAGGGAACCCCGTTCAGAGCCTCGGCCCTCTCGAACCTCTGGCTCGGGAACACCGGCGTGAGGTCTCCGAACCAGGGTCGCTCCTCGACCGGCTCGGCCGGCGCACCGTTCACGGTCTCGATACGGACCAGCGAGGGATGGCGCTCGTTGCGCCGCGGCGGCCGTGCCGGGCCGCTCACCTCGTCGCCGGCGCGCATCTCGCAGCGGCGGATCTGCGCGGGCGAGACGTACACGTCGTCGCGCGACTGGGCCGCGGGGTCAACACGCACGAAGCCGCTGCCGTTCGCGAGGATGTCGAGCACGCCGGTGGCGATCTGCTCGTCGGAGACCTCGTCCTCCACCACCTCGGGCTCCTCCTCCACGACGTCGGAGGAAGGCTTCCGCCCTCGTCCTCCGCGACGGCCGCGCCGCGCGGGCCGCTCCAGCGCCTCCTCGGCGGGCACCTCGTCGGGCTCGTCCTCGGACGTTCCCTCGGACGTTCCCTCGGACGTGCCCTCCGAAGTCCCCTCGGACGTGTCTTCCGACGTGCCCTCGGACGTGTCGTCGGAGGTCCCCTCGGAGGTGTCCTGCTCGTCCTCGCCGGCTGCGAGGTCGGCCTCGTCCGCAGGCGCCGGCCCCTCGTCGGCCGCGCCGGTGGCCCCGAGGATCGCGCCGATCAGGTCGTCCTTCCGCATCGAGCGGTAGCCCTCCACGCCCAGCTCGGAGGCGATCTGGTGGAGGTCGGCCAGCGGGCTCTCCGCCAGCTCCTTCCTGTTCAGCACCGACATAGCGGCGCCGAACCCTAGCGGTCGACCCCGGCGGCTCCGCTACCGCTGAGCCGCCGTGGTCTCCTCCACGAGGCCGCGCAGCCATTCTCCGAACTCCGGCCGGCTCTTCCAGTCGTCGGCGAAGCGCGCGATGCCCGACTCGGTGAGCGGATGCGCGAGCATGGCCTTGAGGACCTTCGCCGGGATCGTGGCGACCTCGCAGCCGAGCTTCGCCGCGATTACCACGTGCATGGGGTGCCGCATCGACGCGGCAAGCACCTGCGCGTCGCGGTTCGGCCCGAGCGCCTCGACGATCTCCCCCAGCACCGCCTCGGAGTCGATCGAGATGTCGTCGAGCCGGCCCATGAAGCACGACACGTACGTCGCGCCCGCCTCGGCGGTGAGCAGCGCCTGCGCAGCGGAGAACACGAGCGTCTCGTTGACCGGAATCCCGTCCGAGGCGAGCTCGCGCGTAGCCGCGAGGCCCTGGTCCGAGAAGGGGACCTTCACGACGACCCGGTCGTCCAGTCCCGCGAGCGCGCGGCCCTCGGCGACCATCGAGCGCGCGTCCTCGGACACCACCTCGGCCGAGACCGGCCCGTCCACCAGCTCGCAGATCCGCCGGATGCTGTCGCCCGGGTCGCCCTCCTCCTTGGCGAGCAGGGTCGGGTTCGTGGTCGCGCCCGAGAGCACTCCCCAGGCCGCGATCTCCTCGACCTCGGCCACTGATCCTGTGTCGATGAACAGCTTCATTGCGCCTCCTGGACGGCATCGAGCACGAGCTGCATCAGCTGCGCGAGCGTGTCGTCGACGTTGTCGTTGTCAATCACTGCCACTCCCTCGGAGCGAGCGCGCTCCCAGAGGTGGTCCTGAAGCCTTCGTATGTCCTCGAAGCTAGCGAGATAGCGCTCCGCCGGACGGGTGCCGGGGCGGTGCGAGAAGTGGCCGCGGTGCAGGTCGCGGTCCTCCACCACGACGAGCGCCTCCACGAGCACGCAGCGCTCGCGCGTGCGCGGGTGCACTCCGCCGGGCACGACGTGCACGCCCTCCACGACAACCGGCTTCGCCTCGTTCGCCGCGCGGTCCACGATCGCGGTGATTCCCGTCCCCACGCGCTCCGCCTGGTCGCGGTAGCCGGCGATGCCGCCTGCCTCGAAGGCCGAGTAGTGGACGGTGGGCATCGCCTCATGGGTGAAGAATGCCCGGAGCACCTGCCGGATCACGTCCGTGGCGATCACCCGGTTCACGCCCAGCCGGCCCGCGAGCATCGTCGCGATCGTGGACTTGCCGACGCCCGTGGTGCCGCCGAGCAGGACCACGAGCGGCCGGTCGAGATGGTCGAGGCGCCGCCAGTTCGCGTAGCGCCGCGCGGTGACCTCCCCCGCCTCGGCGGTCAATACGTCCTCGGCCATTTCATGCAGAGCGGCGATGTCGATCTCTCCACCACCGTTGGCGTCGAGGCGTCCCTCGATCTTACGAGCGAGCTCGAACGCGCGGCCCGGGGACAGCCCGGTCGCCGAGATCGCCTGCGCCATCAGGCCCTTCGAGTACGGAAGGCCGTGACCCTTGTGGACGACGATCGTCTCGCGGGAGGGCGCGGGCGTGCCCGCGCCGGACCGATCATTTCCTGGCGGCATCTCGGTACAGCTTGACGAGTGCGTCGTCGATGCCGACGGGGCGGTTGCGGACGAACACCACGCGCGCGCCCTCGGCCCGTGCGCGCACCGCGACCGTGTCGATCCCCGCGGCCTTCAACTCGGTGAGGTAGACGTCGGCGTTCTCCGCGGCGGCGCGCTCGAGCTCGGCGCCGAGCGCCGAGCGGCGGGCGAGGTTCGTGGACACGAACAGCGGCTCGGGAATCCCGTGGACGAGCGTCGCACCCGTGGTGAAGACCGCGACGCGCGCGTCGCCGGGAATCGTCTCCACCGGCTCCGGGCGCAGCTCGAACGGGACAGCGCCGCGCGGCGGGTCGGGCGCGCGCTCCGCCGCCAGCACGAGGTCCGCGCGAGCGAGGCGGTAGTCGGCGAACGGCTCGGGCTTCCCGGCGCCGAGGATGCACACCGTGCGGTCCACCTCCACCGGCGGGATGCACGCGCCGGAGCCCTCGAAGACGATCGCTCCCGGCTCGAGCGATGCCGCGAGCGCCGCGCCGGCCGGCACGTTCGACTCGCGCGGCTCACCCGCGAAGCCGCCGCCCACGCGCCGACAGCCGACCGTACGGACGCCCGCTATCACAGCGTCCTCGAGAAAGTCGGACGCCGCGTGGGAGCCGGACTCGGCGATTGCGATCAGGTCGTCGAGAGTCGGTGCGGTCTCCGCCAGCCGCGGCTCGGCCGGGCCGCCGCGCCCCATGCAGACGATCACCGGGTCGGCGCCCTCGCCGCGCAGGAGCGAAGCCCAGTGTCCCGCGACCGCGGTCTTCCCCGTGCGCTTCCCGGTGGCGATCACCGCGAGCTTGGGGCCGTCGAAGTCGACCGGCTCGTAGCGCGGCGGGTCGAGCCGGGCGCCCGGCGTCTCGTAGGCGAGCCCGAGCTGGAGCGCGAGTGCGGCGAGCCGCAGCTTGGCGGACGCCGGCAGGACCGGCTCGTCGGCCAGGTCGACGACCGTGTCGGCCCGCGGCGCGAGCCGCCGCAGCCCCTCCTCGGGGTCGTCCTCGACCGGCAGCCCGTACACCTCCTCGAGCGAGCCGGGGCCGAGCTTCTCCTCCCCTCCGCAGAAGACCGCGCCCACCACGTCGAGGCCCGCGAGCACGTCGCGGACCGCCGCGGGGTGGTGCTCCCCGTCGATGAGGGCGATCACGGGCACGGCGCGCATTCTCGCCGCAGCGGCGCCGTGAGGGCTAGCGGCGGCGCAGCACGCGGAAGCGGATCCGCTCGACACGCGAGCGGTTCCCGGCGTCGTCCGTGATCACGAGCACGGCGCGGTAGCGGCCGGGGCGCAGGCGACGGCCGGCGATGCGGCCGTTGAAGACGATCGTGTTGCGCCCCGGCGCGACGCGCTGCTCGATGGAGCCGATGCGCTTGTGGGCGGTGCAGCGCCGCCGCCGGAGCAGGCGCCTGAACTCCGCCAGGCTGTCGGCCTGCCTGCGTAGCGCACGGACGCGCCTCCGCGTCCGCGGGAGGCAGCGCAACCGGCCGCGGACCCTGACCCTGAGCCCCGGCACCCGCTTCTGCACGGTCAGCTTGGCCATGCCGGCCTCGCTGGAGGTGAAGCTGAACCGCGTGCCCTGCCCGGGGAACAACGTGGTGTCGCCGATGCTGAAGCTGCCGGCGGTCGGCGGTGTCATGTCCGGCGGAGGCGGTTCTCCGCCGCCGGGGCCGGCACCGCCGGCCGGCGGCTCCGGCTGAGGGTCGATCTGGACCACCCGGATCGCGGAGCCGCTGCCTATTCCCCGCCACGCGGCGAACCCGGCGCCGCTGGGCGCGGCCTCGACAATCGGATCGATGAAGGTCTCCCGGAGAGCGAGGTTCGCCGCGGGCGTGAAGGTGGCACCGCCGTCGTCGGAGCGCGAGTAGCGCAGGCGACCGTCGTCGTGGAGCGTGCGCCAGACGAAGTGAAGCCGCCCGAAGCCGTCCTGAGAGTGGTGTGGGTAGTCGAGGCTGTTGTTGTCGATCGGGTCCGGGCCCTCGGCGTAGAGGGGCGCGCTGAACGTGTTCGAGCTGGTCTCGAATCGGCGCAGGCCGATCCGGTTGTCGCCCGCGATGAAGCGCCTGTACGTGAGGATGATGCCGCTTGGGCCGGTGCTCAGATGCGTCTCGTCGTTGTCGCCCTCCGCGCCGGAGAGCGTGCGGTCGATCTGCCAGTTGACGACGCTGTTGAGCTCGCCGACGGTGGGCGAATCCTCCACGCGGTACGCGTACTTGACGGTGTCGAGGTCGTTGACGGCATACACCACCCGGTCCGCGGTCGCGTTGTAGACCACCGCGGGGGAATACACGAACAGCCCGCCTGTGGCGAGATCCGCGTCGGCGGTCTCCGGGGTCGGGCTGTCCATCGCCTGGAACAGGCCGCCGTTCGTCCCCAGCGTCATGTTGGTCGGCTCGTACCAGCCGGACTGCCCGCTCACGCCGAGGTCGCCGACCTCGGTCACCGACGGGAAGGTCGCGCCGTTGTTGACTGAGATGAAGCGGAAGACCCGGTCGGTGATGCCACCGCTGCCGCACGCCCAGCAGGAGGCGACGATCACGACCTTGTCGGACGCGGGGGTGAAGACCTGTGCGGCGCCGATGCTGTTGACGCCGTCGCCGGGGGTCGAGTCCGGGAACGAAATGGGGCCGGACTCGCCGTCGCATGCCGATCCGCCGGCCGGTACCCGGCAGTAGTTCAGGCGGTCCGGGCTCCCGTCCTCGAGCCACACGACGTGCCCCACCCCATCGCTGCCCACGGCGAGGTCATGGCCGTAGCCGGTGCCCGCGGTGAACGGCGTCGCGGCATGGGCCATCGGCGCGAACAGCGCGACGGAGCAAACGGCGGCCAGTGCCAGAAGCCGGGTGCGAGTCCGCATTCGCGGTTACATCGTCGCCCGGCACCGATTTCTTAACCGTGCGAGGTCTCTCCCAGCAAACGTTGGTCCTTCTCGTAGTCGTAGGTGCGCGGGTCGAACGAGAGGATCGCGTCGGACTCGTGGAACGGGTACTTGCGGAAGACCGTCACCCGCTCCGGCGTCGCCTCGATCACGTTGTAACAGGGCTTCGTCTTCCCTCGGAGCCGCGTGGTGGACACCGTCCCCGCGTTCACGACGAACAGGTTCTCGAGCCGCCACGCGTAGGGCACGTGCTTGTGGCCCGACAGCACCAGGTGCGCGTCCGCGCGCTGGAGGCACTCGAGCGTGTCGCCGGCGTCGTGCACGACGTTCCGCTCGCGGCCCGTCCCCGGCACCGGGAGCAGATGGTGGTGCAGCACGAAGATCCGCAGGAAGGCGTCGTGCGCGCCGAAGCGCTCCTCGATCCACTCGTAGCGGCCGCGTCCGATCAGCCCGTTGTCGAGGTCGGGCTCGGTCGAGTCCACGGCGAGGATCGACACGCCGTTCAGGTGCAGCTCCGACCTGCGCTCTCCGAACATCTCCTCGAAGTGCACGTAGCCGACGTTGCGCGAGTCGTGGTTGCCCGGAATCACGATCATCCGCTCGCAGGCGATCTTGTCGAGGTACTCGCGTGCCAGCTCGTACTCGCCGCGGAAGCCGTCGCCGGTGAGGTCGCCGGACACGATCACCACGTCCGGCTTCAGCTCGTTCACCTCGACGAGCGCGCGGTCGAGCAGGCTCGGCACGAAGTGCGGCGAGCCGCAGTGCAGGTCCGATAGCTGGGCGATCGTCAGGCCTTCGCTCACACGACCTCCCGTCGCAGCTCCGGATCGAGCTCGAGCCCGGCGTCGGCGCCGTCCTCGAGCGCCTCGTACACGCGCAGGTAGTCGCGCGCGCCCGCCACGTCGTGCACGCGGACTATGCGCGCGCCGCCCGCCACGGCGGCGCCCACCGCGGCGAGCGTGCCGGCGTCGCGGGCGGCCGGTGGGCGGCCGGTGAGCGCGCCCACGAAGTCCTTGCGCGAGACCGCCAGCAGGAGCGGCCGTCCGAGCGCAGCCACCTCGGGCAGGCGGCGGAGCAACTCGACCGACTCGGCGGGCGTCTTCGCGAGATCGATGCCCGGGTCGAACACGACGGCGTCCTCCTCCAGCCCGCCCGAGCGCGCCGCGGCCATGCGTTCGTCGAGGAAGTCGCACACGTCTCGCACGACGTCGTCGTAGCGAGGAAACGCCTTCGTCTTCGGCGCCGCGCGCGTATGGGTGATCACGAGCGCGGCGCGATGGTCGGCGCACGCGCCCGCCAGGCCGTCGTCGCTGAGGCCGCTCACGTCGTTGATCATGGCGGCACCCGCCTCGAGAGCCGCGCGCGCCACGGGGGCGCGCCACGTGTCCACGGACACGGGTAGGCCGCCCGCCGCGAGCCGCTCCACCACCGGGACGACGCGCTCGATCTCCTCCTCCACGGGAATTGACTCGGTGTCGGTGCGGCCCGACTCGCCGCCCACGTCCACGATCGCCGCGCCGTCCTCCACGAGCCGCAGCCCGCGCGCGGCGAGCTCCTCCGCACGCTTCGGCCCCTGCGGGTCGGAGAACGAGTTGGGCGTGGCGTTCACGATGCCCATCAGCACCGGCTGCGAGAGGTCTAGCTGCCGTCCGCGGAGACGGAGCACGGCCGTCAAGCGGCCTCCTCCGGCGCGGCGCCGGGCGCTGTGGGAGACGGCTCCGGCGGAGGGGCGCCGCCGGCCGGCACGGCGGCCGCTCCGTGCGGGACGAGCCCCTCGGCGCGCGCCACGTCGTGCCAGTCCGCGCTCTCGCGCTCGGTGCGTGCGTCGTCCCATCCGAGCTGGCCCGCGAGCGCCCGGGCCACCGCCGCGACTCCCTCGGACCCCGGCTCGCAGAGGCGGCGGGCGTCGAGGAGGCCCAGGCGCGTGCGGCGAAGCAGGACGTCGGCGACCGTGCAGGCCTGCTCGTGATCGGCCGCGAAGGCCGCCTCGGCGGCGATGTCCGGCAGGTCGGGGCTGAGCCGGCGGGCGAGCTCGGGGTCGGCCGCCGCCAGCCGCACCACGAGGTGCGCCGCGTGGCCGTACCGGGACGCGAGGTGCGCCCGGCTGGTCTCGTCCACCCCGGCGGCCTCCGGCAGCGCGCCCGCGTCCACCGGCTCCCCGAGCTGGATCTCGTCGGTGCGGCAGGGCGCCTCGCGGCCCTCGCGCTCCACGATCCGGTCCACGGCGAGCTTCGCCATCCGCCGCCAGGTGGTGAGCTTGCCGCCCGTGATCGTCACGAGGCCCGAGCTCGTCTCGTACAGCTCGGCCTTGCGGGAGATGTCCACGGACTTCTTCGGGTCTCCGGTGGAGATCAGCGGCCGCACCCCCGCGTAGGCGCCCGACAGGTCATGGGTGCCGAGGCCGGTCCCGAAGAACTCGTTCACGGCCTCGAGCAGGTACGCCACGTCCTCGTCGCCGGGCGGCACGTGCTCCACCGAGCCCTCGTAGTCGTTGTCGGTGGTCCCCACAAGGGTGCGGCCCAGCCACGGGAGCACGAAGACGGTGCGCCCGCCGCCCGCCGGCACGATCGCCCCGACCCTCACGTCGAGCAGCTCGCGCGGAAGCGTCAGGTGCGTGCCGCGGCTCGGGCGGATGCGCGGCACCTCCTCCTCCTCGTACAGCTCCTGCGGGCGCAGGCGGTCCGCCCAGACGCCGGTGGCGTTCACCACGCTCGCGGCTATCAGCTCGAACTCGCCGCCGCCGACCTCGTCGCGGACCAGCACGCCCGCCGCGCGGCCGCTCCGCTCCACCAGCCCGGTGACCTCGGTGCGGTTGGCGATCACGGTCCCGAAGCGCTCGGCCTCGCCCAGGACCGTCAGGACGAGGCGCGAGTCGTCGGTCTGGCAGTCGTAGAAGAGGTAGCCGGCCGTGGGGTCGCGACCGGCGAGCGCGGGAATCAGCTCGGCGACCTCGGAGCCGTCGACGATCCGGTGCCGCTCCGGGCTCCACTCCTCGTTCTCGTCCCGGCCGCGGCGCCACGACATGACGTCGTACATGTTGAGCCCGACTCCCAGCACGCGGTCCGGGCGCTTGCCCTCGAAGGTCGGCACGATCATGGGGAGCGGCGTCACGAGGTGCGGGGCGAGCTTCACGAGCAGCGAGCGCTCGAGCAGCGCCTCGCGCACAAGCCCGAGGTCGAAGTTCTGGAGGTAGCGGAGCCCGCCGTGGACGAGCTTCGAGGAGCGGCTCGACGTGCCGGCGGAGAAATCCGACTTCTCGACGAGCGCGACGCTGTAACCACGCGACGCCGCATCGAGCGCCACTCCCGCGCCCGTGATGCCGCCGCCCACGACGACGAGGTCGAAGCTGTCCCGCTCCAGTGATGCGAGAGCGTCTGCCCGCGGGATCACGGCAGGTACGTTACGAAGTCTCCGGGCGCGATCCGCCCAGGCGGCTCCTTCTCCTGTCGCAGCGGGCCCAGGTGGAGCAGCCCGATCGCCCGCTCGCCGTCCGGCACCCCGGCCGCCGAGCAGCCTCCCGGCGTGCGCAGCACCGCGGGCGTGCGCCAGTAGCCGGCCAGCCCGCGGGCGTGCGCCGCGAGCAGGACGATGTAGGCCGCCACGGCCCCGGACGCGTAGTCCTCCTCGTCCTGAACCGGATCACCGCTCTCCACGACCGAGACCACCACGAGCGTCGGCGCACGGTCGAGCTTCGCGGCGGCCTCCTCC
>DASSVP010000085.1:0-5159 GCA_035705985.1 Thermoleophilaceae bacterium | reverse complement strand
CCGCGCGACTCGGTCAGGTCGTCCTCGTAGCGCGTCTCGCGCACCTCGCCGGCGCTGCCGATGAAGCGCGCCTCCACGCCGAGCGCGCCGGCCACGAGCGGCGCGAGGATCTCCACGCCGCGGGGCGCGCCCGGGAAGCGGTCGGCCGTCCGGCAGCGAAGCGCTACGAGCGAGACGCCCACACCGTCACCGTCCCTTCCAGTTCGGCTCGCGCTTCTCGAAGAACGCCGTCACGCCCTCCTGGATGTCCTCGGTCGTGAACGCGATCGAGAGCTGGGAGCGGAGGAAGTCGAGCGCCTCGTCGAGCGGCATGTCGAGCTGGCGGTACATCGCGTCCTTGCCGAGCTTCATCAGCACCGGCGACTTCCCGGCGAGCTTCGCCGCCCAATCGGCCACCGCCGCGTCGAACTCGTCGTCCGGCACGACCCGGTTCACGATGCCGGCCTCGCGCGCCTCCTCCGCCGAGATCCGCTCGCCCAGCAGCAGCATCTCGTTCACCTTCTTGCGCGGCACGTTGCGGTAGATCAGCGCCATGATCATGAACGGGAAGACGCCCACGTTGATCTCGGGTGTGCCGAACGTGGCGCTCTCCTTCGCCACGATCAGGTCGCAGGCGAGCGCGATGCCGAGCGCGCCCGCGAGCACGTGCCCGTTCGCGGCGCACAGCGTGGGCTTGCCGAGCCCCATGATGGTCTTGAAGAGGCGCGGGAAGCGCTCGGTGCCGAAGTGCTTGTGCACGAGCGGCACGTCGGCGGCGAACTGGTCGAGGCTTCCACCGGCGGAGAAGACCTTGTCATGCGTGGAGCTGAGCACCACGCAGCGGACGGCGTCGTCGGCCGCTGCGAGCTCGAATGCCCCGATCAGGCCGGCGAGCAGCTCGTTCGACAGCGCGTTGCGCGTGTCGGGCTGGTCGAGGGCGATGGTCGCGACCCCGTCGCTCACGTCGTAGCGGACCGTCTCGTTCGACACGCGGGAGATTCTTACTACACCGGGACCCAGGCCTCGCGCATGTCGACCCGCCCGCCCCTGAACGGGACCCCCTCCGCCGCGAGCAGGCGTCGCTGGCGCTCGCCCTTCGCGAGCGAGCCGTCGGCGCGCACGATGCGGTGCCAGGGGACGTCCGGGTCGTGGCATTCCGACAGCACCGTGCCCGCGAAGCGGGGCGCGCCGGGCGAGAGGTCCCCATACGTCGTGACGTGCCCCTCCGGCACCTCACGCACTCGTCTGAGCACCTCCTCGGCATTCACAGATTGCGAACCGCCGCCTCCACCGGGGTCTCGCCCGAGACCAGCTCAAAGACCTTGCCCACCGTGCTCGGCGTCTCGAGCACGGCAAGGAGCACGGCAGCCACGTCGTCACGCGGCACGTTGCCCCGCTCGATCCCCGTCCCAACCGTCACCCGTCCGGTCCCGGGATCGTCGGTCAGCCCGCCCGGCCGCACGATCGTGTGATCCAGCCCACGGTCGAGAAGCCTGCGATCCGCATCTGCCTTGGCCTCGTAGTAGGGACGCATCTCATCGGACCACTCATCCGGGCGGTCCGCGGCGAATGCACTGACCATGACGTACCGCGCGATACCCGCCTCCATCAGCTTCACCGCGCCGCCGTAGTCCACCGTTCGCTTGCGCTCAGGGCCGCTCCCCGGCCCGGCGCCGGCCGCGAAGACCACCGCGTCGGCACCCCGGCAGCACTCCGAGATGTCGTCGAGCGCCTCGATGTCGCAGATCACGGCCTCGGCGCCCACGTCCGTGACCTCCCGCTCGTGGTCCGGGTCGCGGATCAGGCCGCGCGCTCGATGGCCTCGCTCGGCGAGCAGCCTCAGAAGCCGGATTCCGACCTTCCCGTGCCCGCCGGCGACGACTACGTCCATGCGCCGGATGGTACGCGGGCAAAGGTCAGGGAGCGGTTAGGTGAGGTCCCCGATGCGAGCGGGCGCCGGGCGCGGCAAAGTGGCTCCCCATGAAGACGGCCGCACCCCTATCCGCGCAACTGAACCGGAACCCGCGCCTCATCGAGTCCCCGCGGGACGCCCTCCGGATGCGCGACGAGTCGCGCCGCTCACTGCGCCGGGGCCGCCGCAGCCGCCGATCCTGACGAGGGTCTAGGCGCGCGGCGGCCCGCCACACGGGCCCGCGATGCCGAGCGCCTCGAGCAGGTAGAGCCACACCTCGCTGCGCGTGGGGAACGCCGGCACCGCGTGGAACAGGCGCGTCAACGGCACCTCGCCCACCACCGCGATCGTCGCGGCGTGCAGGAACTCCGCGATCTCCGGGCCGGTGAAGGTCGCGCCCACGATCACGCCGCGGTCGTCGTCGACCACGAGGCGCGTGTTGCCGCGGGCGTCGTCGCGCCCGTAGAAGCTGGCGCCGGCATTGCCCTGCGTGGAGACGTCCACGGCACGGACGTTGAGGCCGTCCTGCTTCGCGGCGTCGAGCGTGTAGCCCACGGCGGCGACGTGCGGGTCGGTGAAGATCACCCGCGGCGAGCGGGAGCCGTCCGCCGTGGACGGCAGGCACGCGCTCTCGTCGCCGATGATCACGTCTGCCGCGATACGCGCCTGGTACTTGCCCATGTGCGTGAGAAGTGCACGCCCGTTCACGTCGCCGATCGCGTACAGCCAGTCGGCCACCCCGCTCCTCATCGAGTCGTCCACGTCGATCGGCTTGCCCGGCTCGAGGCCGATCGTGTCGAGTCCGATGTCGTCGGTGTTGACGCGCCGGCCGACCGCCACGAGCAGCTCGTCGGCGCGCACCGGCCCGCCCTGGTCGAGCTCGATCTCCAACCCTCGACCACCCTCCGAACGGGGTCTGACCCCTTTGGCGGTTGTTCCGAGCCGGACGTCCACGCCGTTCTCGCGCAGCGCCTCGAGGACGTGCTCGCTCGCGAAGGGCTCCTCGCGCGCGATGAGCCTGTCGGCGCGCTCGATGACGGTCACCTGCGAGCCCAGCGAGCTGTACGCCTGCGCCATCTCCACCGCCACCACGCCGCCGCCCAGGACCGCCAGCCGGTCCGGCACCTGCTTCGCGGTGGTGGCCTCCCGGTTCGTCCACGGCTCGGCCTCGCGGAGCCCGTCGATCGGCGGGATCAGCGGCGCGGTTCCCGTGGCCACGACCACGGCCTTGCGCCCGACGAGCGTGTCGTCGCCCACCCGCACGCGCCGTTCGCCGTCGATCCGGCCCGGCCCGCGCACTACCGTCACGCCGCGCTGCTCGAGCCACGGCACCTGGTTCGAATCGTCGAGGTCGTGGATGATCTCGTCGCGCCGCGTGAGCACCGCCCCGGCGTCCAGGTCGCCCGTCACGGCCTCGCGCACGCCCGGGATGCGCCGCACCTCGGCGAGCAGCTCTCCCGGGCGGAGCAGCGCCTTGGACGGCATGCACGCGTAGAACGAGCACTCTCCGCCGAGGAGGTGCGACTCCACGGCCGCCACCTCCAGGCCCGCCTCGCCGAGCCGCCCCGCGCACACCTCCCCGGCCGGACCTGATCCGAGAACAACGACGTCGAATTCGCGCTCGCTCATGCGGGGACGGTACTTTCCTTCGCATGGCGACCGCAGACGCACTCCTCAAGCCGGACCACGGCGCGAGCCGCAAGCACTTCATCTTCACCGAGGACCACGACCAGCTCCGCGAGTCGATCCGCGCCTTCGTGACGAAGGAGCTGGCGCCGCACGCGGAGGAGTGGGAGGAGACCACCTTCCCGGACTCCGTCTTCACGCGGATGGGCGAGCTCGGCTTCCTCGGCCTGTCGTATCCCGAGCAGTACGGCGGCCAGGGCGGCGACTACTACTCGAACCTCGTGCTCGCCGAGGAGATGGTGCACGCCAATTCCGGCGGCCTTGCGATGGGCGTGGCGGTGCACACCGACATGGCCACGCCGCCGATCCACCTGTTCGGCACCGAGGAGCAGAAGCAGCGCTACCTCGTCCCGGCCATCCGCGGCGAGAAGATCTCATGCCTCGGCATCACCGAGCCCGACGCCGGCAGCGACGTGTCCGGCATCAAGACGCGCGCGGTGCGCGACGGTGACGAGTGGGTCATCAACGGCTCGAAGACCTACATCACGAACGGCCACCGGGCCGACTTCATCGTGCTCGTCACGAAGACGGACGCCGACGCGGGCTACGACGGGTTCACGCTGTTCCTGGTGGACATGGACGCGCCCGGCGTGATCCGCGAGAAGAGGCTCGAGAAGCTCGGCATGCACGCGTCGGACACGGCGCTGCTCGCGTTCCAGGACGTGCGCGTGCCGGCGGACGCGGTGCTCGGCCAGGAGGGCAAGGGCTTCTACCACATCATGTGGGAGCTACAGGGCGAGCGCCTGATCGGCGCGGCGGGCTGCGTGGCGGGCGCGCAGAAGTGCTTCGACAAGACGCTCCAGTACGCCACCGAGCGCACCGCGTTCGGGCGCCCGATCGGCCGCTTCCAGGCGATCCGCCACAAGTTCGCCGAGATGGCGACGAAGATCGAGGCGGGCCGTCAGATGGTCTACACGACGGCGTGGCGCTTCGCGGGCGGCGAGTACCCGGTCCGCGAGATCTCGATGGCGAAGCTCTACACCGCCCGGATGGCGTGCGAGGTGATCGACGAGTGCCTCCAGATCCACGGCGGCGCCGGCTACATGAAGGAGTACGGCATCGAGCGCGCCTGGCGCGACATGCGCCTGAACCGCATCGGCGCCGGCACCGACGAGGTCATGCTGGACGTGATCGGCCGCTCGTACGGGCTGTAGCGTGCGCGGGCGGTGGCCGCCGCCCTGCGAATCGAGATCGATCGCTCCGTGCCGCTCCACGAGGGAGCGGAGCGCGGGCACAACCGCTGGCATCCGGAGCTCGAGCCGATCGCGACTGTCGAGCCCGGCGACGAGGTCACCTTCGAGGTGCGCGACTCGCGCGACCGCCAGCTCGCGCGCGGATCGACGCATGAGGACCTGCTCGACACGCCCTCGATCGCGCACCCGCTGACCGGTCCGGTCGCCGTGTCCGGCGCCGAGCCCGGCGACCTGCTCGAGCTCGAGGTGCTCGGCTACCAGACCGACGACTTCGGCTGGACGGCGATCTGGCCCGGCTCGGGCTTCCTCGGCGACCTGTTCGACTCCCCGTTCCTGGTCCGCTGGGAGCTCGACGGCTCCTACGCCCGCTCCGAGCAGCTGCCGGGCGT
>DASSVP010000084.1:0-8696 GCA_035705985.1 Thermoleophilaceae bacterium | reverse complement strand
AGGCGCTCCTGCGAGCGGTCCATGACCAGCTCCTGCGCGCACGGGCAGGCGGTCATGCCCTGGGCCTCGACCCCCACGAGCCGGCGGGTGCCTCTGGCGCTCGCCACCGCCGAGCCGAACAGCGTGTAGATCTCCTGCGTGGGTGCCCCGGACACGGGCGTCGGCTTGTTCTCCGGGAAGCGCGCCGCGATCGTGACCTCGGCGCGCGCGCCCTGCTGGCGGTCGCGCACCAGCTCTGCAATATGAGATGCAAGCGTCTCGGCCTTGAAGGCCTCGCGGAGGACGACCTCGTCGATCGCCTCGTTCACGACCTCCTCGAAGCGCGACATGTGCGCGCCCTTCTGCTCCGGCCCGAGGTCGACGAAGCACTCGAGCTCCGCGTAGAAGAGCTGCTCGCTGCCGTTCGAGCGGATGCGGATGACCTTCTCCACACCGGTTACTCCAACCCGGGAAAGGCTCACGTACGTGGAAGGCCGGCGCGCTTGGACGTCGGCGCCGAGAAGTGTGGCCGGGTCGGTCATCGGACGCATGTGACGATACTCGGGCAGAACTCCGAGGCAAATCACACAAGTCGTTGTACTATGGCGCGAGTCGGCTGCATGCCTTGGACCTTGACCCAACGGCCAGCCCCTGCGGTCCCCTTGCCGCGCCCCCAAATTTCCAGAAGTCCTTTTTGACCGCCCTGACGGGTCCCGCCGTGTCGTTTGAAGGAGCGAGGGTTGACGGAGAAGCACGAGGCTTCAGTTGGACTTTTGGAGGAACCCGCCGAGGCGCGCTTCATGGAGGTCGAGGAGCTCCGCACCCTCGCCGCCGACGGGCGTGAGCGCGGGTACCTGACCTTCGAGGAAATCGCGGGGTGCCTCGAGGAGGTCGAGGTCACGAAGGAGCAGATCTCGGACTTCCGCGCTCATCTGGTCGAGGCGGGGGTGGACATCGTCTCCCAGGACGGCCGGCCGGCCGCCGGCGGTCCTGTTGACACGCCGGCACCGGGGCCTGACGGGGCGGCGGCGCCGAAGAAGCCGGAGATTGACCTCACGGTCGAGCCGTCGCTGGATTCGCTGCGGCTGTACCTGCGCTCGATCGGGCGCGTGGATCTGCTGACGGCCGACCAGGAGGTCGCGCTTGCGCGCCGCATCGAGCGCGGCGACATGTCGGCAAAGCAGCAGATGATCGAGGCGAACCTGCGGCTGGTGGTTTCGATCGCCAAGGGCTACCTCGGGCGCGGCCTCTCGTTCCTGGACCTGATCCAGGAGGGCTCGCTCGGGCTGATCCGCGCGGTCGAGAAGTTCGACTACCGGCGCGGCTACAAGTTCTCGACGTATGCGACCTGGTGGATCCGCCAGGCGGTGACGCGGGCGATCGCCGACAAGGCGCGCACGATCCGCATCCCGGTGCACATGGTGGAGAAGCTGAACAAGGTCGTGCACGTGGAGCGCCAGCTCGTGCAGGAGTTCGGTCGCGAGCCGACGCCGGAGGAGATCGCCGCCGAGCTTCAGTGGACGGCGCGCGAGGTGAAGGACATCCTGCGGATCGCGCAGCTGCCGGTGTCCTTGGAGAAGCCGATCGGCGAGGAGGAGGACTCGGAGCTCGGCGACTTCGTCGAGGACGACACGGCCGAGTCGCCCTTCGAGCAGGCGAGCGAGAACCTGCGCCGCGAGAACGTGCGCCGCGCGCTCGACGCGCTGCCGCCGCGCGAGCGCGAGGTGATCGAGATGCGCTACGGGCTGCGCGGGCAGAAGGCTCGGACCCTGGAAGAGGTCGGGCGAGCCTTTGGCGTCACGCGCGAGCGCATCCGCCAGATCGAGAACAACACGCTGAAGAAGCTCGAGGGGCTGCCCGAGGCGCAGCGCCTCAGGGACGCCTCATAAACCAGACCGTCGCGCCGCGCGGACCGGCGGCCCTGCCGATCTCCTCGAAGCCGTTGCTCGCGTAGTAGGGGACGTTGGCCGGATTGGCCGTGTCGAGATAGACGGGCGCGGTCGCGTCCTCGCACGCGCGCGAGAAGAGAACGGCCGACACCGCCGCGCTGGTGCCGAGGGTCGACGGCGAGGAACCACAGATAGACGTGCTCGTCGTCGGGGTGGCCGCTCTCCTGGACGTGCGCGAACCGGAGCCCGCGAACGACGGGGCCGGCGGGCGATCCGGAGCGGGCGCAGAAGGCGCCGGCGTCGGGCTCCGGGGCGATGTGACGCCGTCGTCCGCCGCCTGTGCGCTTGCGCCGGTGAAGGGGGTGTTTCCGACGTTGACCGCGCTATGCACGGTTAACGTCGGAGGGTCTCCCTCAATGCCCGTCGTTTACGGCGGCCTGCACTGAGGAAGCCGGGGACGAAATGGACCAGCGCCCACTGAGGCTGCGGATAGAGGCCGGCGGCGAACGCGGCGGCGACGCCGCGGAGCCGTCCGGCGTCGAGGGCGCCGTAGATCGGCCCGCCGTACTTCTCGATGACGTCGAGCGCGGCGCGGTGGTAGCGCCGCAGGACGAGGTGCCGGCGTTCGCGGCGATCGGGCCCGACGGCGAGCCAGCCGGGGTCGTCGAGGAATGCGTCCGAGCAAATCTCGGCAGCGTCGTCGAAATCGGCTCGGTCGAGAGGAAGGACGTCGGCCACGCTGGGCGAACGTACTCGACTGGCGACCGTCCTCCGGGCGACGTAGGATGGCGCCGCCCCTCACCCCACAACTCGCGAAAGGCCCTCCCAGATGAGTCACCTCCGCAGCCGGAGCAGCTTCCTGCTCTGTATGACGATCGCCGCCATGCTGGCGGCACCGTCGCTCGCCACCGCCGCACCGCCGCCCGAGGGCGACGTCACCGTCACCACGCCGCACGTCTACGTGCGCGACCAGGCGGGGGAGCCCTGGGGCGAGGAGACGAACGACGAGGCGATGACCCAGGTCTTTGGGGACAACTGGGAGGAGGAGTTCTTCCAGACCGTCAACACGAGCACCGACGCCGGCGGCCTGTTTGCTCCGTCCGTTCGATTCATCTACCTGGACGGAGGCGACGAGACCGCCGACGAGCTCGAGGCCTTCCTCGCCGCGCACGAGGCCGCGCTCAAGGCCTTCACCGACCGGGGCGGGCGCCTGATCGTCAACGCTGCCCCGAACGAGGGCGACGGCCTGTCCTACGACGGTCGCCAGATCGTGTACGACGAGGCGAACACCTCCCCGACCGAGAGCGATTTCGTCGCCGCGGCCGACGCGAGCCATCCGATCTTCAACGGGCCGTTCACGCCCGTGACGACGACCTATTCGGGCAGCTCGTTCGGGCACGCGCTCGTTCAGGGCCCCGGCCTGACGAGCCTGATCCTCGGCCGCGTCAACGACGACGAGACCGAGCCGGTCGACCCGAACCGGATCGTGCTCGCCGAGTACCGCTCGTGCAGCGGCTTGACGCTGATCGGTGGCATGACGACGCACAACTTCCACGATCCGCAGCCGGAGGCCGCGAACCTGCGGGCGAACATCATCCACTACGCCGTGAACGCGGCCATCGACAGCTGCGCTCCGACCTCGGCGTCGAGCGGATGCGTCAGCACCACCGAGGTGGGCGTGACCGTGACCGATAACCCGGGTGGCTCGGGTCCAGCGGCGGTGCGCTACACCGTCGACGGCGGCGCGGAGCAGACCGTGGCCACTGACGGCTCCGGCAACGCGCGCATCGCCGTCGCCCAGGGCGAGCACACCGTGGTGTTCCGGGGTGTGGACGGAGCCGGAAACGTCGAGGCCAACCCGAGCTCCGTGACGGTGACCTGCCAGGCGGTTCCCGCACAGGTCGACCGCACACGCCCGCGCCTCGGCATCGCGGGTGTGCGCGACGCATGCGTTCGAGGTGCGTTCCGCGTGCGGATCACCGCCCGTGACAATCAGGCGCTGGCACGCATCGGCGTGCGGCGTGACGGGCGCCGGCTGGTACAGCGGAGGCTTCGCGGCGTGAGGCGCATCTCGTTCACGGTGCGGATCAACGCCGGACCGCTGCGCTCCGGCGGCCACCGGATCGTCGCGACGGTCCGGGACCGGGCCGGCAACAGGCGGACCGTCCGCGCCCGCTTCGTGCGCTGCGCCCGCCCGGCCCAGGCCGTCGACCCGACCCTGACCGGCTGATCATCCGGGGCGGTGCCCCGGTCCTCGGCTAGCGCACGAGGACCGGGGTGCCCACCCCGGTCAGGCTGTCCACGCGGCGGATGGCCGCGTTCGTCAGCCGGATGCAGCCATTCGAGATCCGGCCCGGTATGAGGTACGGCTGGTTCGTCCCGTGGATGCCGACCTGGCCGCCGCCGGGCCAGTCGGTCCTGTGCCGGGAGTGGGCGCTGAGTCCGAAGGCGAGCACGCCGTAAATGCCGTTCCGCCGGGCGGGGACGAGGCGCTCGCGGAGATACGTCCGCCCTGCGGGCGTCGGGGACGACGCCGCGCCCACGCCGACACGGGTCGAGAAGATCGGGGCGCCCTCCTTGAAGACCGTTAGGCGCGTGCGCGCGCGGTCTATGACGATCCGGCGGTCCGTATAGCTCCGGGCACCGAGCGCGGCCGACGGGACCCACCCCGTGCGGTCGCCCAGCCCGGGGTAGCGGACGAGCGTCCAGCGGCGGCCCTCGAGCGTGTCACGGAGGACGACCACGACGTCGCGGAAGCCGTAGAACGTGCGCCGCCGGAGCGTGCCTACGCGGCGTGCATCCGGCGCCGGGGTCGCGCGCACGGGAACCTCCCTCGCGACCGGCGCCCAATAGGTCTCAGCGCGCTCGTCCGAGACGACGGCCGTCTCGACCGCCACGGCTGCCGTCGCCGCCGGCGCGTGCGCGGTCACCGCGAACGCGGCGAGCGCCACCGGCGCAACGAGTCCTCGAGCCAGGCGAACCATGCGCGCGGGGAGGGTACACGCGGCGAAGGAGGGCACGGAGGAGCATCGACCTCCAGGCGATCGAGGGGGGCGAATTTCCACGCCCGAGATCTTCTCCCAACAGGATGCTTCCGCTCCGTGAACAGGGTGATGTCGGGGAACGAGCAGCTTTGTATTGGCTCATCGGTCAGGACGCGCGCGTGATCGCGTTCGGGCACAGCCCTCACTACGACTTGATCGCGGACTTCGGCGACCGGCTCACTTGGGTGGACCGAAGTACGCGGAGTTCGAGGTCGCTCGTGGCCGTCCAATCCCGGACGTGCTGGTCGCGGGACCGCCTCTACAATCGTCCTCCGCATAGCTCGGGGGGATGTCCGAGCGGCCAAAGGAGAGGCGCTGTAAACGCCTTGGCTCTGCCTACGCAGGTTCGAATCCTGCTCCCCCCATTTTCCGGATCTGCCGTCAGACCGCGCCCGGTGAGACGAGGCCCGTCTCGT
Source organism: Thermoleophilaceae bacterium (assembly GCA_035705985.1). GTDB lineage: Bacteria > Actinomycetota > Thermoleophilia > Solirubrobacterales > Thermoleophilaceae > JACVRW01. The sequence continues at coordinate 3,368 of DASSVP010000084.1, read as the reverse complement.
AGGCGAAGATCACCGCCTGGACGCGATCGCGCACGCCGAGCTTCATCAGGACATGCGCGACATGGGTCTTCACCGTCGCCTCGCTGACCACCAGGTCGGCGGCTATCTCGGCGTTCGAGCGTCCGCGCGTGAGGAGGATCAGCACCTCGCGCTCGCGCGAGGTGAGCTCCGCCAGGCGCGGGGACTCGTCGGCCGCGGCGCTCGGCGACCGGCGCGCGAACTCGGCGATCACCGCCTGTGTCACCGCCGGCGCGAGCAGCGCCGAACCGCCCGCAACGACCCGAATCGCGTCGAGCAGCTCCTCGGGCGGCGCGTCCTTCAGCATGAAGCCGCTGGCCCCCGCCCGGAGGGCCTCGAACACGTAGTCGTCGAGGCCGAAGGTGGTGAGCATGAGCACCCGGACGCGGTCGCCGAGCGCCGCGACGATGCGCCGCGTCGCCTCGATCCCGTCGAGGTGCGGCATCCGGATGTCGAGGACCGCCACATCCGGCTTGCTCGCGCGCGCGGCGTCCACGGCCTGGAGCCCGTCTCCGGCCTCGGCGACGACCGTGAGCTCGGGGTCGCCGTCGATGAGCTTGCGCAGGCCGCCGCGCACAAGCGCCTGATCGTCGGCGACCAGGATCCGGATCACGGCGCGGCCCCGTCGAGCGGCAGCTTCGCGCGCACGGCATACCCACCCGCGCGGCGCCGGCCGACGGCGAGATCGCCGCCAAAGAGGGCAACCCGCTCACGCATCCCGACGATGCCGTGCCCGCCCGGCGGGGCCGTCGCTTCGCTCCCGGTTCCGTCGTCGGCGATTTCGATGTCCAGCTCGTCGTCGCCGTACGAGACGGTCACGCGCGCGCGAGCGGGCCCGGCGTGCTTCAACGCGTTCGTGAGCGCCTCCTGCACGATGCGGTACGCGGAGAGGTCGACCCCGGGTGCAATGGCGCGCGGCTCGCCTTCGATGCGCAGCTCGACCGGCATTCCGGCCTCCCGGACCTGCTCGACGAGGTCGTCGAGATGGCGGAGGCTCGGTTGTGGGGCCAGCGCGAGCTCGTCGTCCGAGCGACGCAGCATCCCGAGCAGGCGACGCATCTCGGCCAGGGCGGCGCGACCGGTGTTCTCGATCGTCGCGAGCACCTCGCTCGTCTCCGGCCGCTCGTCACCGATCGCGTGCCGCTCGGCGCCCGCCTGCACGACCATGATCGAGATGTTGTGCGCCACCACGTCGTGGAGCTCGCGCGCGATCCGCGTCCGCTCCTCGGCGACCGCCAGCTTCGCCTTCTCCTCTCGCTCGTGCTCGAGCTCGACCGTCCGAGCCGCGAGCGCCGCGGCGAGCTCCTGCCGGCTGCGCACGATTCTCGCCGCTCCCCAAACGGCGAAGAGGATCCCGCCGATGAACACGGCGTCCCCGACCACGTCTTCGCCGATCGCGACCGCCATGATCAGCACGAGCACGCCGATGATCGCCGCGGCTATCCACCCGTCGCGGCGGCTCGTGTACGCGCCGCCCGCGTAGGCAGCGACGAGGATTCCCGCGAACGGCGCGCTCGCGTTGTCGGCGATGCCATAGGAGGTGTCGGGGATGGCGACGGACGCCAAGCACACGACGAGCACCAGGAGCGGCGCACGCCGTCTCCAGACGAGCGGCACCGTGGTTCCCAGCGCGAACATGGCCACCACCGGTGCCGGAGCGTCGATGTCGCTGCTCGTCGACACCTCGACCACCGCCACGGCGGCAAGGACAACCGGGAGGCCGACGTCGATGAGCTGCCGACGCGTCACAGAGGCGACCGTACACCCGCGGGCGCCGTGCTTCCTCATCCAAAATGACCAGGTGCGGTTCGGCCATTCGGCTGATGACCAGGCGGCGACGCGGGCGTAGCGTCGGCGCCATGACAACCACCATTCACCGCATTCAGAACGAGTGGCTGGCCGCAGGGCTGGCCCTCGTCATCACGGCCGTCGCCCTCGCCTTCGCGAACTTCGGCGGCGACAACGGCGGCGTCGGGCCCTACGTCGTATGCGTGGGCGTAAGCGGGGTCCTCGCCGCTGTGCTGTTCGGGCGCGTCCTGCCGAACGCCGAGGATCCCGCCCGGGCCGGCTGGATCCTGGCCGCCTTCGCACTGGTCACGTGTGTCGTCTTCTGGACCGGGCTGCCGTTCGTGCTCGGCATGGGGGCCGTCTACTGCGGCGCGCGGGCCGGCCGCAACGCACTGATTGCGCTGGGCGGTCTCGCGATCGCGCTGGCGTTCGCGGGCTCGGTTATCGGCTGAGCCCTGACCGCGATCGGGTCGGGGAGTCGCGGCTCCCCGACCCTGCGTTACGTGTTTGTGCACCTGGGTACATTCCCGAGCGTCGAGCAGGGGTGCTCCGGGAGGTGCCATGAGTTTTCAGGGTGTAGTGCGGGCTTTGCTCGCTTCGATGGTTGCGGCGTTGGCGTTCGCAGTGGGCGCGCAGGCGTCGCCGGGAGCGAACGGCGAGGTTCCCTCGCAGGCCGAGGTGGACGCGGCGATCGCGTCGTTCAAGAGCGGGACGAGTGACGTCTTCGAGCTGAAGCGCGAGAGCCCGTCGTGGTTCACGCCCGAGCTCGAGGCGCAGGTCCGCGCGAACGGCATGGCGGCCGCTCCGGTCGACGCGCCGCTTCCCGGCCAGGTCGGCATCCGGCCCGGCTCGATGATGATCTCGCCCTTCATCTGCACGATGAACTACGTCTTCCAGAAGAGCGACTCGGTCGCGATCGGCACCGCCGGCCACTGCATCGACGGAAACGAGCCCGTCATCCTGCTGACCGTCGCGCCCACCGGCGGCAACCCCGTGCTCGTCGAGCTCGGCAGGGTGCTCCTCAAGCGCGACGCCGGCGTCGGGCAGGACTACGCCCTCGTCGAGGTTCCGCCCGAGCGCCGCGACTGGGTGTTCCCGACGATCGCCGCGATCGGCGGCCCTTGCGGCATCTTCGCGGGCGGCGACCCGCAGCCCGTGGCCCATTACGGGCACGGGCTCGTGGGCGGCGCCCCCGGCACGCCGCGCGCGGGCATGGGCTTCGAGCTCACGCGCGAGCAGGAGCAGGATCTCAACGACATCGTCCGCATCCAGGGCGTCGACTGGGACTGGGACGCCGACAGCATCGTCTGGGCCGGCTATCTCTACGGCGGCGACTCCGGCAGCCCGGTCCGCATCGGTCAGCTGCCGGCCGTGTCGAACCTGACGCACGGAGTCGGCGTGACCGGCCTCGAGCCATCGGTGCTCGGCTGGGGCACGAGGGTTACTACGGTGACGAGCTCCGGCTGGACGCTCGTCAACAGCCCGCTCTGCCTCTAGGCTGCAGGTCGGCAGCGCCGACGTAGCTCAGCCGGTAGAGCACCTCCATGGTAAGGAGGGGGTCA
>DASSVP010000083.1:0-38255 GCA_035705985.1 Thermoleophilaceae bacterium | reverse complement strand
CGGAAGCCCTCCGCAACTGGTCCTCGGCTAGCTCGGCACACCCGCGGTCGGCCGGCTGGAAACGGCGATCTAACGCATTCACTGGCGGGGGACACGCGCGTGCGTGGGCCCCTGAAGTGAAGCGGACTCGTCGCAGCGTGGAGTCACGTTCATCTAGCGCATCAGGTGCTGGCACTAGCGCACAGCGCTCGCCCGGTTCTACCGTGGCCGAACGCGGCAACGGCTCGTTTTCGTCCGCCTGACGTTCCCCCGAGGCCGCCGTTTCGGTCCGTGCCGGCTGCGCGGCCTAAACGTGAAGGCCTCGAAGACTGTTGACGGCCGCAAGGTCGTCCGAGGGTTCGAATCCCTCCCCCTCCGCTGCTGTCTGTGCTGAACTACGGTCGAAGTTGGCACGGAGGCTCGCCGCACGATCGAGATGGGATGTCGTCCACCAGCTGTTCGTGAGCGGGGACGACCCCTACGCCGGAGCCGACCTCCCCAGCTCGAGAAACGCGACGGCGGTCCTGCTCGCGCTGCACGGAGTCCTCGTACTCGTGCTGCTGCCGCTCGAGCCGCCCACCCAGGCCGTCGGCGACGCTGCGGGCTGGCTGCTCGCGCTCGGAGGTGTGGCGTTCGACCTCGCGGCGGCGATGTGGCTGCTGCGGGCCCGCGAGGTGCGCTTCGGCGCGATGCTCGCGTTTGCGTACCTCGGGATCGTCCAGGTGTTCTCGCTGGAGCTCCTGGCCGGCAGCGTGATGCCCTACCAGGCGCTCATGCTGGTCTGGGTGGGGGCGGGCGCCGTTCAGCCGACCCGCCGCGCGCTGGTCCTGCTCGGGGTTCTGCTGGCCTTCACCGTTCTCCCGCTCGCGATCGGCGAGCCGCCTGCGGAGGCGCGCGATCTCATCGGCTGGGCTCTCCTGTTCGCCGCGATCGGGCTCGTCCTCATCGGATACGTCGCCTCCGTGCGAGCGCAGCGCGTCGTCATGCGCGCCCAAGAGGAGGACGCCCAGGCGCGTGCGACGACGGCGGCGAGGCGGGTGCGCGACCTCCAGTGGATCACCGACGCCGCGCTTCAGTACGTCGCCGTCCAGGACCTGCTCGATGAGCTGCTGGGGCGCCTCGTTCACGTGTTCGGCGCCGATCACGGCGCGATACTGCTCCGCGAGAACGACGGCCCCCGTCTCGAGCTCCGCGCCGCGAGGGGAGTGCCGCCGGACGTGTCCCCCGAGTCCTATCGCTCGGTGGCGCATCGACTTGCCGGGCGACTCGCGCTCTCCCGGGGACCCGTCGGGCTGGAGCAGGCGGACGCGAGCGGCGCGGTCCGGTTGCTCCTTGCGAGCCTGGACATGAACTCCGTGCTCGGCGTACCGCTCGTCCTCGACCGTCAGCTCCTCGGCGTCCTGTTCGTCGGTACGCGCGACGTGAGGCGGTTCTCGGAAGACGACTCGGCGCTGCTCAAGCTCGTGGGTGACCGGGTGGCGCTCGCCGTCGACCGCGCCAGCCGCTTCGAGCAGGAGCGGCACATCGCCGAGACGCTGCAGCGCAGCCTGCTCCCGGAGCGGCTTCCGCAGATCCCGGGCATGGACGTGGCCTTCCGCTACCTGCCTGCGGGCGCGGGCACCGAGGTGGGGGGCGACTGGTTCGACATGTTCGACCTCGGCAACGGGTGCGTCGTCCTCGCAATGGGCGACGTGGTCGGTCGTGGCGTCCGCGCGGCCGCACTGATGGGAAAGCTCCGAACCTCGCTCGAGGCATATGCCTTCGACGGGCACTCGCCCGCGGAGATCGTCGAGCGGCTGCACTCGCTCATGGAGCGTCAGCACCGGGAAGAGATGGCCACGCTCCTGTGCGTCGCGATCGCGCCCGATCGCGAGCATGCGGAACTGGCGAGCGCGGGCCACATGCCGATGCTCATCCGCCGTCCGAACGGTGACGCGCAGTACGTCGCTCGAGACGCGTCGCCGCCGCTCGGGGCCCTGCCCTTCGTGCGCTTCGAGGAGGCCCATGCGGAGATCGAGCCAGGTTCCCTGCTGCTTCTGTTCACGGACGGGCTCGTCGAGGTGCGCGGTACCAGCATCGAGCTCCGGCTCGAGGAGCTGCGGCGCACCGTCGAGGCGGGCTCGCGTGACGCCGACGCGCTCTGCGACGCCGTCCTGGACCGAATGCTCGGCGGCGCGGACCCGCGCGACGACGTGGCGCTGCTCGTCGTCAACGTCTCCACCCTGCCGGCCGAGGGCTTCAGCCTGGAGCTCCCCGCCGAGCCGGAGGCGCTGTCGTCAGTGCGACAGGCGCTCGAGAGGTGGCTGACCGACGCGGGAACCGACCGCAAGGACGCCCACGCAATCAAGGTTGCCTGCGGCGAGGCTTGCTCGAACGCCATCGAGCACGCGTACCGCCCGGGAGATGCGGCCTTCAGGATCGAGGCGGCGCGGGTGGACACCGATGTGATGATCACCGTGCGCGACTTCGGCGGCTGGCGTGAGCCGCGCGGCACCGATCGCGGCCGTGGCCTCCCGCTGATGCAGGCGCTGATGGACTCGGTCGAGGTGGATCGCTCGGCTGAGGGCACCGTCGTACAACTTCGCCGCCGGGTGGCGGGGGGCTGATGCCGTCGTGACGTCGCTCGCTCAGCTCAAGCTCGACGACGAGAGTGGGATCATGATCGCGAGCGTGGACGGGGAGATCGACCTCTCGAACGCCGCCGGGCTCGAGATGGCGATCTCCAACGCGGTCGGGAACCAGGCCCTCGGGCTCGTGGTCGACCTCGCCCGCGTCGGCTATCTCGACAGCGCGGGCGTGACGCTGCTGTTCAACCTCGCTCGGCGTGTGTCACGGCGCCAGCAGGTGTTCATGGTCGTCGTCCCGCGTGAGGCCCACGTGCGCGAGATACTGTCGCTGAGCGGAGCCACTGACGCGCTCGCGCTGCAGGACTCGCTCCCGGAGGCGCTGTCGCAGCTGAACAGATAGTCGCCCCTGCCGCGCCGAGCTGCTGGAGGCCGAGTAGCTGATGAGCGTCGCCAGGTGCGCGTGACTAGCCGGCCCCGAAGTCGATCACGCACCCGATCACGGTCTCGTCGGGGTCGGGGGACATCTTGCCGACGACCTTCTCGCCGCTCGGGCCGAGCACGGTGATCGGCTCGTGGCTCTGGTGGAAGTCGTGGACCGGCGGGTCGTTTGCCATGGCCTCGTAAGCCACGCACGAGCCGTAGGTGCCGGGCTTCTCGCCTGCCCAGACGGGCGGCTCGGCGGAGGCGGTGGCGGGGACGGCAGCCGCCGACACGGCGGCGACGGCGAGGACGGTGGTGATGCGGCGCATTGGGGCTTCCTTCCGGTGGTGTCTGTTACAGCACCGGGGCGTGAGTGCGCGCCTCACGTCGTGAGCCACGTCGGGCCCCGCTACACGCTTGTTGATCGCTGAGCGCTGCGCGGGTAGGTTCGCCGTTCCGGTACCTGCGGCGAAAGGAGCCACAAAATGCCTCCGGCAACGCAACCGCGGCGGCGCACCTGCGCGCACATGGTGGTGCACGAGCTCTTGGCCGAGACGGAGCCGGCCTACCGCGACAACCGCCTGCGCGCAGAGGAGCGGACGCGGTCGATCATCGAGGCCCCGGCCGAAATGGCGCGGGTGACCGCGAGGATGATCACGCTCCCCGTCGTCGTCCACGTGGTCTATCGCCTGCCTGAGGAGAACATCTCGGCCGCGCAGGTCAGGAGTCAGATCGCCGTCCTCAACCGCGACTTCCGCGCGAAGAACCCCGACAAGAAGAACGTGCCTGACGTATGGAAGAGCCTCGTGGTCGACGCGAACATCCGCTTCGAGCTCGCCAAGACGGATCCGAAGGGCAACTCGACCAGCGGCATCACCCGAACCGCCACGACCGTCGCCGGATTCGGCCCCGACAACGGGGTCAAGTCGAGCCAGACCGGCGGGGTGGACCCCTGGCCGGCCGACCGCTACCTGAACATCTGGGTGTGCAACCTCGGTGGCGGCCTGCTCGGGTACGCGCAGTTCCCAGGCGGCCCCGCGAAGACGGACGGCGTGGTCGTCCTGTACACGGCCTTCGGGACGAAGGGCGCTGTGAGGCCGCCATTCGACCAGGGGCGCACGGCCACGCACGAGGTCGGGCACTTCCTCGGCCTGCGGCACATCTGGGGCGACCGCAACGACTGCACCGGCAACGACTTCGTCTCGGACACGCCGGCGGCCCGGCAGGCGAACACCGGGAAGCCGAAGTTCCCCCACATCACCTGCAACAACGGCCCGAACGGCGACATGTTCATGAACTACATGGACTACGTGGACGACGCCGCGATGTTCATGTTCACCGCGGGACAGGTCGCGCGCATGAACGCGACGCTCGCCGGGCCGAGGAAGAAGCTGGCCGGCCTGTAGAAAGTGGGGATGGCGACAGATCGCGAGCGACTGCTCGACAGGCGCTGGACCCATTCGCACGAGGAGGACACCGAGGGCGAGATGGTCTTCCGGCCGGCGGAGCACGCATTCCCGCCCTCGCGCGGCCGGATGTCGTTCGAGCTCCGGCCCGACGGCACGTACGTGGAGACCTCCCCGGGCCCGGTGGACGTGCCTGAGCAGTCCACCGGGTCCTGGTCGCTCGACGGCGATCGGCTGATCCTGAGCGGGGAGGGCGACCGGCCGGGCCACGCGTGGGAGGTCGCCGCCGTGGAGGACGACCGTCTCGTGGTGCGTCCCTAGCCACCGAAGCCGATCAGCGGCTGGAGCCGCTCGTCACAGCGTTTTCACGAGCAAGCGCCGCTCGCGTGCACAATTGCGTCCGTGGCGGGCACGCGGCGCGAGTTCATCGGGGCGGGGGTGGGTGCGGTCGCGGCCGTAGGGCTCGGCGTCGCGTTCTGGGACGACCTCTTCGGCGCCGCGGGCTCGTCCGGCCGCGGGGGGCAGGCGGCGGGTCCGTACGGCCCGCGCGGGCCGGCGAACGAGCACGGGCTGAGACTTCCGGAGGGCTTTCGCTCGCGGCTGGTAGCGCGCGGCGGGCAGCCGGTGGAGGGCACGGGCTATCGCTGGCACGCGGCCTCCGACGGCATGGCCGCGTTCCCGGCCGACGACGGCGGCTGGATCCTCGTGTCGAACTCGGAGACCTTCGACGGCGGCGCGTCGGCACTGCGCTTCGGCGCGGGCGGCGACCTGCGCGACGCCTACCGCATCCTCGACGGCACCACGCAGAACTGCTCGGGCGGCGGCACGCCCTGGGGCACGTGGCTGTCGTGCGAGGAGATCCAGGGCGGGCTCGTCTGGGAGTGCGACCCGTCGGGGAGCCGTCGCGCGCTCAGCCGCCCCTCGATGGGCACCTTCAAGCACGAGGCGGCTGCGGTCGACCCGGCCGGAAGGCACATCTACCTGACCGAGGACCTGATGGACGGCTGCCTCTACCGCTTCGCGCCGGCCCGCTGGCGCGACCTAAGTGAGGGGACGCTCGAGGTCGCGAGCGTGGACGGCGCCGGTGCCGTTGGCTGGACGCGCGTGCCCGATCCCGCCGCGCGACGGCGCCCGACGCGCAGGCAGGTGAGCGGCAGCACGCCGTTCAAGCGCGCCGAGGGCATCTGGCACGACGACGGCGTGGTGTACCTGGCCACGACCGGCGACCACCGCGTGCACGCGTACGACCTCGCCGCCGAGCGCATCGAGGTGGTCTACGACGGGCTCGGGTCGGGATCGACGCCGCTCCTGCGCGTCGACCAGCTGACGGCGGACCGCGCGGGCGAGGTGTTCGTGTGCGAGGACATCGCGACGGACGAGATCGACATCGGGATGATCGACCGAAACGGCCGAGTGTCGAAGTTCCTCTCGGCGACGGGGCCGGATCACGTGGGCTCCGAGCTCACCGGCGCCACCTTCGACCCGTCAGGAGGCCGCCTCTACTTCGCCTCGCAGCGCGCCTTCGGCAGGGACGGCGCGCCCGGGCCGGGGGCGATCTACGAGGTCTCGGGCCCGTTTCGCGGTTCACCGGCCTTTCACGAGACGGCACAGAGCGCGTAACAACACGCGATTTGCAGGAACTTATCGTCGGGCCATGACTCGACTCCTGCCCGGCGTGGCCGCGTTCCTCGCCGCGACGGTCGTGGCCCTGACCGGTCTGTACGCGAGCGCCGGCACGCCGGGAGAGCCGCCGGAGCGGCCCGGCATCGTGAAGCTCCGGCTGCTCGGCGTGAACGACTTCCACGGCCATCTCGAGCCGCCGCGGCCGGGAATCGGCGGCGCGGCGTGGCTGGGCGCGCACCTCGACCACGCGACCGTTCCCGATCGCACCATCCGGGTGCACGCGGGCGACATGGTCGGCGCCTCGCCGCTCCTGTCGAGCTGGTTCAAGGACGAGCCCACGATCGAGGCCGCCAACCGGATGGGCTTCGATGTCGGAACCGTCGGAAACCACGAGTTCGACGAGGGCGGCGACGAGCTGCTCCGGCTGCTCCGTCTCGCGCGCTTTCCCTACGTCGCCGCGAACACGCGCCTGAGCGACGGCGGCGAGCTGCTCCTGCCCCCGTACGAGATCGTCGAGCGCGCGGGGGTGCGGGTGGGCTTCATCGGCGTCACGACGCCCTCGACGCCGAGGTTCCTGCTCGCGCGGCACGCTGCGCGCTTCCGCTTCACCGACATCTCCGACGCCGTCAACGCCTGGGTTCCGGAGCTGCGCCGCCGCGGGGTGGAGGCGATCGTGGTGCTCGCCCATGCGGGCGGGCCCACCCAGGACGAGTCGGCGGCGCCCGGGTTCGTCGGCGAGATCGTCGACGAGACGCGCGAGATGAGCTCCGCGGTGGACGTGGTGATCGCAGGACACAGCCACTCGCGGCTCGACCTGCGCGTGCCGAATCCCGACGGCTCGGGCGACAAGCTGGTGATCGAGGCGCTGTCGTACGGGGTTGCGTACGACCTCGTGGACATCGCGATCGACGTGAGGTCGGGCGACGTGGTCGCGAAGTCCGGGCGCGTGGCGCCCACCGGGCACGCGGACGTCGCCCCCGACGATCTCCTGGCCTCGATGGTGGAGGGCTACCGGACCAGGCTGGCGCCGGTGGCCGAGCGTGTGCTCGGGCGGGCGGCCGAAGAGCTGACGCGTAGCGGCGGTGAGCTCGGTCAGCTCGTGGCCGACGGGGAGCGCGCGTTCGCGCGGACGGACGCAGCGGTGGTCAGCCCGGGCGCTCTGCGCGCCGACATCGACGCCGGGCCGATCACCTACGCCGAGCTCGCGGAGGCGCTCGCCTACGACCACCCGCTGATGCGCTTCACGATGAGCGGCCGCGAGCTGGGCGCGCTGGCCTCCGGGGACGCGCACTACTCCGGGCCGGCCGAGCTCGATCCCGAGGCCACATACCGCGTGGCCGCAAGCGAGCTGTTCGTAGCGCGTGGGCGGCCGGTGGGGACCGAGGTCGGGGCGCTCGACTGGTATCTCACGCGCGGGAGCGGGTAAGGGGGCTCCATGGAGCACGACGAGCAGGCCGACCGCATGGAGCAGGATGCCGAGCGGATGGAGGAGCACTCCGACCAGCTCGGCGAGCGGATCGACGAGGTCCAGGGCGACTGGGAGCGCAAGGAGCAGGATCCCGCGGTACCAGGCGCGCGGCCCGACCCGGACGAGGACGAGGAAGAGGAGAAACGCCATGACCGAGACACCTGACCAGTCGGATCAGCTTCCCGAGGAGGGACAGCCCGAGGCCACTCCGGACGACACGGCCGGCGAGCAGGGCACCGACAACCCCGGCGTGCCGGGCGAGGACGAGACCGGCACCGGCAACCCGGACGCCGCCGGCAGCGAGGAGCCGGACGACGACGACGCCGCGTAGTCGCGCGGCGAACGACGTAACCTCGGATGCGTGGACATCATCCGAGGGCCGGTCAAGGCAGGGCTGGCGGCGCTCTTCGCCGTCGGCCTCGTCCTGCTCTTCCTGAACCCGCCCTCGCTCTCGGGCGCGGAGGGGATGGCGGTGCTCATGGGTGGCGCGCTCCTGCTCGTGCTCGGCACCGCGTGGGCGACCGTCGCGCTCACCGGCAGCGACTCCATGCCGGAGCACGAGTTCGAGCGGCTCGTGCGGCGGAGCGAGGAGCTCTCCCGCGACCCGGAGCTGCGGATGGTCACCGACGAGTTCGACCTGCTCGTGGCGGACGCGATCGACGCCCTTCCGAAGGACTTCCAGCGGCTCCTGGACGACACACCGGTGGTGGTCTCGCAGCACGGGGCTGAGAACCGCGCGTACGGCCACTACTTCGGCGACACGGTCGCGCGCGACAACTACCCCGACCGCATCGTCCTCTACCAGGACACGCTCGAGCGCGACTTCGGCCACGACCCCGACCTGCTCCGCGCGCAGGTCGAGCGCACGCTTCGCCACGAGCTCGCCCACCACCTCGGCTGGGGCGAGTTGGGGGTGCGCGACCTCGGGTTGTAGGGTCGGCAGATGGCCCTGGACCCTCAGACGGACGCACTCGAGAACACCCTCGTCACCGAACGCGAGCACTGGCTCGACGGCCCGCCGCACGGGCTGTTCAAGGACCTGCGCCGCCGCTGCCCGGTGCACTGGACCTCGAAGATCACCGAGTACCCGGGCGAGGCCGGCTTCTGGTCGGTGACGAAGGCGGACCACGTCCACGAGGTGAGCCGCGACTGGCAGACGTACTCGTCCGAGCTGGGCGGCGTCACGGCCCTGACCGAAGCGGTCTTCCCGCTCGAGCTGTCGCGCGCGATGTTCATCGGGATGGACCCGCCGAAGCACGACCGCCTGAAGGCGCTCTTCCAGCGCGGCTTCACGCCGAAGCGGATCGCCGAGCACGAGGACGAGATCCGCACCATCGTCGTGCGGGTGCTCGACTCGCTCGACGGCCGTGACGAGTGCGACCTCGTGACCGACGTGGCCCAGCCGGTGGTCTCGCGCGTGATCGGCAGCTTCATGGGGATCCCGCCCGAGGACGACGCGATCTGGGCGCGGCTGATGAACACGACGCTCGGCGCGGGCGACCCCGACCTCAACCCCGAGGGGGTCGAGGCCGTCATGGCGCGCGACGTGCCGGAGATCTTCGAGCGCTGCCGCAAGCTGATCGCCGAGCGTCGCGAGCGGCCGACCGACGACCTGACGAGCGTGCTCGTGCACGCCGAGGTGGACGGCCAGCGGCTGGAGGAGCACGAGATCGTGATGGGCTTCTTCCTGCTCGTCGCGGCAGGGAACGACAGTACGAAGGCCACCTACGCCAGCGGCATGCGTGCTCTCCTCGAGAACGCGGACCAGCGGCAGAAGCTGCTCGACGATCCCTCGCTGATCCCTAGCGCGGTCGAGGAGTCGCTTCGGATGTTCCCGGCGTTCGCGCACTTCCGCCGCACCGCCACGCGCGACGTGGAGCTGGGCGGGCGACAGATCCGCGAGGGCGAGAAGGTGGTCATGTGGTACGTCTCGTCGAACCGCGACGAGGAGCGCTACGACGACCCGGACGTCTTCGACGTGACGCGCAACCCGGAGCACCAGGCGTTCGGCGCCGGCGGCCGCCACTACTGCCTCGGCACCGCGCTCGCACGACTCGAGCTGAAGGTGCTGTTCGAGGAGACGCTCGCGCGCTTCCCCGACATGGAGCAGGCCGGCACCCCGCAGTTCGCGGAGTCCCCCTTCCTGAATCAGCTCAAGACGCTGCCCGTGAGGGTCTCCAGGCCGAACTGACCTCGGCTTGACATGTGACCAAACGGTCACGTATAGTTCCGGCGCATGGACGCGGTGTTCAGGGCTCTCGCCGACCCCACGCGCCGGAGCCTGCTCGACGAGCTGTTCAAGCAGGACGGGCAGACCTTGAGCGCGCTGGAAGGCAGGCTTCCGATGACCCGCTTCGGCGTCATGAAGCACCTGCGGCTGCTCGAGGAGGCCGGCCTGGTCGCCACGAAGCGGCGCGGCCGCGAGAAGCTCCACTTCCTGAACCCGGTCCCGATCCGGCTCGTCCACGACCGGTGGGTGAGCAAGTACGCCGAGCCCTGGGCGGCAACGCTCAGCGGGCTCAAGACACGTCTGGAGGACGACACGATGGAAACCGTCAAGCCGGTCTCATGGGCCGATGGAACGGCGCCGGTCGCCGGCGCCACGGCAGTGTTCGAGGTGTTCATCAAGACCACCCCCGAGCGTTTGTGGGAGGCGATCACCGACCCCGAGCAGCGGAAGCGGTACAGCTTCGGCGTCGAGACGCACTCCGACTGGACGCCCGGCTCGGACTACAGGGCGAGCGTCCCCGGCGTGGTCGACATCGCCGCCGGCGAGAACATCGAGGTGGACCCGCCGCGCCTCCTGGTCCAGAGCTTCAACGCGCTCTGGAGCGACGAGGTCAGGGAGCAGGGCACGACCCGCGTGACCTGGGAGATCGAGCCGGTCGGCACCTCCTGCCGGCTCACCGTGACCCACGACCAGCTCCCGCCGGACGCGAACCCGGAGCTCTACGGCGGCTGGCCGATGATCCTCTCCGGCCTCAAGACGCTGCTCGAGACGGGCGAGCAGCTCGATACGCCGGGATCCCTGCGGTACGGGGAGGCGGGCTGAACGGAGAGGGTGGGATTCGAACCCACGAGGCAGTTTGACCCGCCCACACGATTTCCAGTCGTGCACCTTAAGCCGCTCGGTCACCTCTCCAGAGCGCGATCCAGCCTAGCTGCGCCACGCCGCCTAGGCGGCGTGGCGGTGCTGGACGTGTGGGGTGCGGCGCGGGAAGGCGACGATGGTCGCGAGGCTCACCTCGGAGTAGGCGATCGCCTGGAGCGTGCAGCCGCAGCCTTCGCAGAGCATCTCGTCGAAGTCCTCGAGCTCGCCCCAGGCCTCGAACTCCTCGGCGCAGGACTCGTCGGTGCAGATGAGGATGGCGTACAGCATGGAGTGCGGCCCATGCTGGGACGCCCCCCGGACGGAATGCAGCTATGCGCCCTCGGAGGCGGGCACGATCAACCGGATGTGGCGCCGTGCCAGCATGAGCACCGCCGTCTCCCAGTCCCGGCCCGAGCCGTCGAGCGCCGCCAGGCGCGCGTCGAGGATCGTGAAGAACTCCTGGTCGCGGCGGTTCACGTGGTCGGAGACGCGGCTGCGGTAGCCCTCCGCCGGGAGCGTGAGCAGGCCCTCCACGCGGTAGCGGTCGGTCTCGACGACGACTTTTTCCTGTCGGTTCTCCACGGCGGAGCAATGTAGCGGTTACGGTTGCTCTCGTAATGACGCATCCGGCCACGAGCGGGCGCAGCCCGGCGCTGGAGGCCGTCTTCAAGCCGGTGCAGCCCCCGACGACGTTCGAGGAAACCGTGGAGCGGCTCGGCACCGCGATCCGGCTCGGGCTGCTCGCACCCGGGACGCGGTTGCCCGCCGAGCGCGACCTCGCCGAGCAGCTGGGCATCTCGCGCTCGACACTCCGCCAGGCCCTGACGACGCTCGTGCAGAGCGGCCATCTCGTCGCGCGGCGCGGCCGCGCCGGCGGCACCTTCGTCGCGGAGGAGCCTCCGATCGCGCAGGATGCGGGCGGGCCGCCGCTAGGCGAGGAGGCGCGCGCGGTGCTCGACTATCGCGTGATCGTGGAGACGGGCGCGACCGTGCTCGCCGCCGAGCGGGCCGGCAGCGAGGACTTCGACCGGCTCGCCCGCTTCATCGAGGAGATGAGCCTCGCGGAGGGAGCGCGCTTCGAGGTGTACCGCCGCGCCGACGTGCGCTTCCACATCGGCCTCGCCGAGGCGTGCCACTCGCCGATGGTCGTGGCGGCGATGACCGAGGTGCAGGGCCAGATGACCGACCTGATCCAGCGCATCGCCCATCCCGACGAGGTGCTGACGCGCTCGAACGAGCAGCACAGGCGGCTGGTCGCGCTCCTGCGGCGCGGCGACACGCCAGCGGCCGTGAGCGTCATGCGCGAGCACTGCGCCGGCACCGAGCACATCCTCGCGGGGCTGATGCCGGAGGCCTAGCGCCCGGGCACCCAGGTGTCCTTGGCGCCGCCGCCCTGGCCGCTGTTCACCACCAGCGAGCCGCGCTCCAGCGCCACCCTGCTGATCGCGGCGGGCAGCAGGCGGACGCCCGAATCCGTGACGAGCGCATAGGGGCGGAGGTCCACGTGGCGCGGCTCGAGCCCCCCGTCGATGACGGTCGGATGCACGGACAGGGTCACGAGCTCCTGGCCGATCCAGTTGCCCGGGTCGGCGGCAATCGCCGCGCGCACCCGCTCGCGCGTCTCCGCGTCGGCATCGCGCCAGATCACCACGTCCTCGCCGCCCATCTCGCCGCGCGGCTTCACGACCAGCTCGTCGAGCTCGTCGTCCGGCCCCACGAGCCGCGACGGGACCGACGGTAGGAGCGGCTCCTGCTCGAGGTAGAAGCGCACCAGCTCGTCCACGTGCGCGTGCACGAGCTTGTCGTCCGCGATGCCGGTGCCGGGCGCGTTGACGACGGCGAGCGTGCCGGCCGCCGACGGGCCGAGCAGCGCCGCGCCGACCGCGGTGGGCGAGCCGTCGGCGGCCGTGAAGCGGTCCTCGCCGGTGCGCATGTAGACCACGTCGACCCCACGCGGGCGGCCGTCGATCCAGGCGGCCAGCCGGTCGTCGCGCTGCTCGAGTTCGTCCAGCGTCACGACCGGCGCGCACAGCTCGCGCGCCAGCGTCTCGTGCTCCCACCAGCCGGCCGCCGAGGGGCCCTCGGACAGCATCACGACGCGCGGCTCGTCGACGCCCTCGGGCGCGGCGTCGCGCAGCGCGAGCGCCAGCTCGCCGTAGATGAGCGAGAGGTCGGGCTGCGGCGGCGCCACCGGCAGGAGCTCCCGCAGCGTCTCGCGCGCCGCCACGGCGTACGCGACCCCGGCGGGCATCCGCACCTGGTCCTCGATCACGCGGAAGCGACCGTCGTCGCAGCGGACGACGTCGAGGCCCGCATACGAGATCCAGCGCCGCGGCGCCGCGCCCCGCATCGCCGGCTCGTAGTGTGGCGACGCCTCCACGTCCTCGCGCGCGAGCACACCGGCCTCGAAGACGCGTCCCTCGCCGTAGGCGTCCGCCGTGAATGCCTCGAGGGCGAGCAGCCGTTGCGCGATGCCGGCCTGGAGCTCCGACCACTCGGCGTCGGTGAGGATCCGCGGCACCGGGTCCAGCGCGAAGATCCCGTCCTCCGCCGCGCCGAAGCTCACCCCGCGCGAGCGCAGCCGCCGCTTGAGCTCGTCCGCCACCGCTCCCGGGTCGTCCAGGGCGGCCAGCACTTCCGCGTACTGCGGGCGGGGGGTTCCGTCCTGATCATGGGCCTCGTCGTAGGGCTCGCCTCGGCTCACGCCGTCCCGCGTACCCGCTCGCCATCCGGATCGAACAGCGGCTCCCTCACCACCTGCCCGCCGACCCAGCTGCCGAAGATGTCGATCTCCACCTCGGTGCCCGCCCCCGCCTGGTCCGGCGGCAGGTAGGCGTACGCGATCGAGCGCTCGACGGTGTAGCCGTAGCCGCCGGTCGTGACCCGCCCGGCGATCCCGCCGCCCACGCGCACCGGCTCGTTCCCGAGGGCGACCGAGCGCGGGTCCTCGAGCGTGATGCAGCAGAGCTTCTTGCGCGGCTCCGCATCGACGAGCGCCTCGTGCCCGAGGAACTCCTTGTCCATCTTCACGGCGAAGCCAAGGCCTGCCTCGAACGGCGTGTCGTCGGGTGTGATGTCGGCGCCCCATACGCGGTAGCCCTTCTCGACGCGAAGCGAGTCGATCGCCCGGTATCCGGCCGGCATCACATCCTGCGAGCACAGGGTGCGCCACAGGCCGGCGCCGTACTCGGCCGGGCAGTACAGCTCCCAGCCAAGCTCTCCGACGTAGGTCACCCGCAGCGCCCGCACCGGAATGTCCTGCACGGTGATGTCGCGCACGGTCATGTACGGAAAGTCCTCGTTCGAGAGCGGGTCCGGAGTCAGAGGCGCGAGCGCGTCGCGCGCGCCGGGCCCCCAGATGCCGAAGCACGCCCAGGCGGATGTGAGGTCGGTGACCTGAGTGTCCGCGGTCAGGTGACGGCGAATCCACTCACGGTCGTGGTTCCCGAACGCGGTGCCCGTGACGATCCAGAACCGCTCCTCGGCCAGCCGGCTCACGGTGAAGTCGCACTCGATCCCGCCGCGCGAGTTCAGCATCTGCGTGTAGGTGACCCGGCCAACGTCGCGGGCGACACGGTTCGCGCACAGCCACTCGAGCAGGTCGGCCGCTCCGGGCCCGCTCACCTCGAGCTTCGCGAACGACGACTCGTCGAAGACCGCGGCGGACTCTCGGCAGGCGCGGTGCTCCGCGCCGATCGCCGGCGACCAGTGCTTCCCCGCCCAGCCGCGCGGCCGGAGCGACTCGTCGCCACCGGGCGCGTTCGACTCGTACCAGTTCACGCGCTCCCAGCCCGACTTCTCGCCGAACGCCGCGTCGCGCTCGCGGTGCCAGGAGTAGGCGGGCGACACCCGCAGCGGCCGCCCGGCCCGGCGCTCCTCGAACGGGTAGTGGATGTCGTAGTAGGTCTCGTAGGTCTCGCGCACGCGCGCGAGCGTGTGCGTGGGCGAGCGGTACTGGGCTCCGAAGCGGCGCACGTCCATCTGCCAGAGGTCCATCGACGGCTCGCCGTTCGCGATCCACTCGGCCATGACCTTGCCGACCCCGCCGGCGCCGGCCAGGCCGTGCGCGCAGAAGCCTCCCGCGACGTATATGCCCGGGACCTCGGTCTCGCCGAGACAGAACTCGTTGTCCGGGGTGAAGCCCTCGGGGCCGTTGATCATCCTCGTGACCTTCACGTCCTCCATCTGCGGCACGCGCCGCCGCGAGTTCACGACGATCTCCTCGAAGCGGTCCCAGTCGTCCTCGAGCAGGCGGCCGTTGAAGTCGGGCGGGATCCGGTCGAACCCGGGCCCGTCGCCCGGGATGAAGGCCGGCGCGGCCGGCCGCTCGTAGCCGCCCATCACGAGGCCACCTCCCTCCTCGCGGAAGTAGATGAGGAGGTCGGGGTCCCGGAGCGTCGGCAGCGGATTGGCCGGGTCGCGCTCCCGGAACGGCTGCGTGACGATGTACTCGTGCGACATCGGGAGCACCGGGATGCGCACGCCGGCGAGCCGCCCCAGCTCGGCCGAGAACATCCCCCCGGCGATCACGATCGCCTCCGTCTTGATGTCGCCGCGCTCGGTGCGCACGAGGCCGCGCTCGATGCCCGTGACGCGCGTGTTCGTGAAGATGCTCGCGCCGCCCTCGCGCGCGCCCTCGGCGAGTGCGAACGTGAGCTGCGACGGGTCGAGATAGCCGTCGGTGGGGAGCCACGCGGCGCCGAGGACGCCCTCCGTCGACATCAGCGGGAACAGCTTCTGCGCCTCCTCGGCGGAGATCAGCTCTAGCGGCAGCCCGAACGTCTTCGCCCAGCCGGCCTGGCGGCGCAGCTCCTCCATTCGCTCCTCGCTCGACGCGAGCCGGATGCCGCCGCACTCGACCCAGCCGCACGCCTCGCCGAGCCGCCGGTAGAGCTCGACGGAGTACATCATCATCTTCGTGAGGTTCACCGAGCTCCGGAGCTGCCCGACCAGCCCCGCGGAGTGGAATGTCGATCCGGACGTGAGCTGATTGCGGTCGAGCACCACCACGTCGTCCCAGCCCAGCTCCGCGAGGTGGTAGGCGATCGACGTCCCGCCGACACCGCCGCCGATGACCACGCACCTGGCGGCGCCGGGAAGCTCCCGCGACAGCGCCACTAGGCTCGGGCCTTCTCCATCCAGTCGCCGAAGCTCGGGTCGCGCAGCCTCTCCTGCACACGCGCGAAGTGCTTCCTCGCGTACTCGTCGAAGTCGAAGTCCAGCTCGGAGACGCCTGACTGCACGACGCCCCACATGGCCTCGCGGAAGTCGGACATGAGGCGGAACAGCTTCAGCGTCGCGCGCCGCCGCTCATCGGGCGGCTCGCCGAAGTACGCCTCGAGCAGCTTCGCCTCGTCGTCGTCGCCGAGCTCGTTGTTGGCCGCGAAATTGCCGAGGTCGAACCAGCGGTCGCCCATCCCGGCGTACTCCCAGTCGATGATCTGGATCCCGTCGCCGTCACGGAGGAAGTTCGCCGGCAGCAGGTCGTTGTGTGCGGGCACCGGCTCGTGCTCGGGCTGGTCGCGAACGGCCTTCTCGATCGCGCGAGCCGCCTCGAGCGCCTCGTCGTAGCCGTCAGGCGGCTCGCTGCCGTTCTGGCGCCCGGTCTCGGCGTACTCCTCGACGAGGCGAAACGAGTCGAAGCCGCTCGGGAGCTCCGTGCCGGCCGCGTGCAGCCGCCGCAGGGCGTCGCCCACCTCGGCGATCGCCTCGGGCTCGCGCAGCTGCTCCGGCGTCATCTCGCGCCCCGGGATGAAGGCCGTGACCAGGCAGGACGGGTCCTCGAGCAGAGTGGCCACCCGCGGCGCGATGCCCAGCTCGGCGGCCGCCTTGTTCGCGATGCACTCGGACGCCCTGTCGATCCCGAGCAGCGCGGTGCGCTTCCCCGGCAGCCGGACCACGTAGTCCATGCCGCCGAAGTTGACCTTGAAGTTGCGATTGGTGATCCCGCCGTCGAGCTGGACCACGCTGCCCTCGCGCGGTCCGAGGAGCGCCGAGAGGCGCGCGACGACCTCGGTGAGCTCCGGGATCGTGAACTCCGGGTTCATGCGGGCGACTCTACGCCCAGCGACGTCGACGTGCGAGTCTCCGGTTTCGCACGATGTCGGACGCCCAGCTCATCCTCGTCGCGGCGGCGCTGCTCGCTGCGGGAATCGCCGCATCCCTGCTTGCGTCGCGCGTCCGCCTGCCCGGCCTGCTGCTGTTCCTCGCGGTCGGAATGGCGATCGGCTCGGACGGGCTCGGCTGGATCCATTTCGACGACTACGAGCTCGCGCGCACGATCGGGATCGTCGCGCTCGCGCTGATCCTGTTCGAGGGCGGCATGACCGCCGGCTTCGACGAGATCCGCCCCGTCCTGCGCCCATCGCTCTCGCTCGCGATCCTCGGGACGGTCGGCACCGCCGTCATTTGCGGCTTCGCGGCGGCGTGGCTGTTCGACCTCTCGACGCTCGAGGGCATGCTCCTCGGCGCGATCATCTCGTCGACCGACGGCGCGGCGATCTTCGCGCTGCTCCGCGAATCCACGCTGCGGCGCAAGCTCGCGCGGACGCTGGAGGGCGAGGCCGGCTTCAACGACCCCGTCGCGGTCCTGCTCGTCGTCGGCTTTATCGAGTGGATCCAGAACGAGGGTGACTACGGCGTCCTCGACCTGGTCTTCCTGTTCATCCGCGAGATGGGGATCGGCGCGGTCGTCGGGGTCGCGGTCGGCTGGCTCGCGACGCAGGCGCTTCGTAACACGCGGCTCGCGAGCCCCGGGCTGTACCCCGTTGCGACGCTGTCGACCGCCGGGCTCGCGTACGGCGGCGCCGCCACGCTGCACGGCTCGGGCTTCCTCGCGGCGTATTTGGCGGGCCTCGTGCTCGGATCCGCCCGGATACCCGCCAAGCAGACGGTGACGGTCTTCCACCAGGGGCTCGCCTGGGTGGCGCAGATCGCGATGTTCCTCGCGCTCGGCCTGCTCGTGTTCCCGAGCGAGCTGGACGACGTCTGGCTCGAGGGCACGGCGCTCGCGCTGTTGCTCGTTTTCGTCGCCCGGCCGGTGTCGGCGGTCGTCGCGACGGCTGTCGACCGCTACACGGCGGGCGAGCGGCTGGTCATCGGATGGGCGGGACTTCGCGGCGCGGTGCCGGTGGTGCTCGCGACCTTCGCGGTGATCGAGAAGGTGCCCGAGGGGCGCGCGGTGGACTTCTTCAACATCGTCTTCTTCGCGGTCGTGATCTCGACGCTGCTGCAGGGCACCACCGTCGAGTGGCTGGCCCGAAGGCTGGGCCTGACCACCAGCGAGCCGGCGCTGCCGCGTCCGCTGGTTGAGACGGGCACGGTGCGGAGGCTCGGCGCGGAGATCGTGGAGTACCCGGTTGGCCCGGACGACGCGATCGTCGGCCAGCTCGTGCGCGAGCTGGGGCTGCCGCGCGACGCCCTGCTGAGCGTGATCGTGCGCGGCGAGGAGGCGCTGCTGCCGCGCGGCTCCACGCGCATCGAGTCGGACGACCGGCTGCATGTGATGGTGCGCGAGGAGGTGGCGGGCGACATGGGGGACCTGCTCGAGCGCTGGCGGCTCGGCCCGGTGGGCGTGCCACCGCAGCGTCAGGCGCCCATGCGAGCCGGGCAGGCGGTCTTCACCACGCGCGCGTGGACGGAGGCGGACGGGGACGCCGGCTTCCCGAAGGAGATCGCCGGAGTGACGGTCGCGGAGCAGATCAGGACCCGCCGCGACACCCGCGGGGCCCTGGTGGTGCTGGAGGACGGGCGCTTCGCGGTGACCGGCCCGCTGCTCGCGATCGGGGGGCCCCTCCAGGTTCAGCGCTATGCGCGGCGGCGCCTCTCGTCGGAGGAGGACGCTGCCGCGCGCGCGTGGTGGCAGGAGGTCATCGGCGCTCTCGCGCGCTAGAGCGCGATTGACAGCCGTCCGGGTACCCGCGTAGGGTCGCGTCCCACCACCCCGCGAGGAGGACTGCGTGTCGACTGTCGAGGACCGTCCCGAGATCCAGGATGAGGACGAGCGCCGGCTAAACGAGCTCGGCTACAAGCAGGAGCTGCATCGCGCCTGGAGCGCCTTCTCCAACTTCGCGATCTCGTTCACGATCATCTCGGTCCTGGCCGGGACGTTCACGACCTACGGCCAGGCGTGGAACAACGGCGGCCCGGTCGCGATCTCGTGGGGCTGGCCGCTCATCTCGGTCGCGATCCTGATCGTCGCGTGGTCCATGTCCGAGCTCGTGTCGAAGTACCCGACGGCGGGCGGCATCTACTACTGGGCTACGGCGCTCGGCGGGCCGGCCTGGGGCTGGTTCACCGGCTGGTTCAACCTGATCGGCCTGATCGGCGTGGTCGCCTCGGTGGACTACGCGTGCGCGACCTTCCTCAACGCCGCGCTCGGGCTGTACGGCGTCAACATCTTCGGGATGAACTTCGGCGACTCCGTACACATCCTCGCCGAGACGTTCGTGCTGTTCGCGGTGATCCTTTTCCTGCACGCGCTGATCAACATCTTCTCGACGAATCTGCTCGCGATGCTGAACAACGTCTCGGTGGGGGTGCACGTCGTGGGAGTCGCGGTGATCATCGCGCTCCTCGTCTTCGTCCCCGACACGCACCAGAGCGCCGACTTCGTCTTCACGGAGCGCTTCAACAACTCCGGCTTCAGCGAGGGGATGTACTGGTTCTACGTGCTGCCGCTCGGGTTCCTCCTGACGCAGTACACGATCACCGGCTTCGACGCCTCCGCGCACGTCTCGGAGGAGACGCGCGGCGCGGCGGTCGGCGCCGCGCGCGGCGTGTGGCAGTCCGTCTTCTGGTCCGCGGTGATCGGCTGGTTCGTGCTGCTGGCGATCACGTTCGCCGCCACCGACGTCGAGGCGGTCAACGAGGGCGCCGGCTCGTCGCTGGCGATCTTCGGAAGCGCGCTCGATTCGTGGGCGGAGAAGGCCGTCGTCGTGATCTCCACGACAGGCCAGTTCTTCTGCGGAATGGCCTGCGTCACTAGCGCCTCGCGGATGTCGTTCGCGTTCTCGCGCGACAACGGCCTGCCGTTCTCGCGGTCGCTGCGCCGGGTGAACGACAACGGCGTACCGGTCTGGGCGGTGATCTTCGTCTGCCTCGCCTCACTGGCGATCACGCTGCCGGCGCTCGAGGGTGACGAGAACGCCTTCCCGTACGCGTTCTTCGCGGTCGTCTCGATCACTGTGATCGGGCTCTACATCGCCTACGTGATCCCGATCTTCCTGCGCTGGCGGATGGGCGACAGGTTCGTGCCAGGCCCGTGGTCGCTGGGGCGGAAGCACAGGTGGATGAATGCCTTCTCGGTCTTCTGGGTCGCCCTCATCTCGATCATCTTCTGCCTCCCGTTCACCCCGGCCGGCGTGCCATGGCGGGACGAGTTCGACTGGAAGTACGTGAACTACGCTCCGATTACGGTGATCGTCGTGATCGCGGCGGTGGGCGTCTGGTGGGTGCTCGGGGCGAAGCACAGGTTCCGGGCCCATGGCGAGGCGGCCCACCACGAGGACGAGAAGCTCGACCCGGAGTTCAAGACGGGCGCCGAGTAGATTCGGGCGCGTGACGCTCGACGAGCTGCGCCAAGCTGTAGCCGAGGGCACGGTGGACACCGTGCTCCTGGCGATCGCCGACATGGAGGGGCGCCTCCAGGGCAAGCGGCTCACGGCCTCGCACTTCCTCGACGTGGTCGCGGAGCACGGCGCCGAGGGCTGCAACTACCTGCTGGCCGTCGACGTGGACATGAACACGGTCGAGGGCTACGAGATGTCGTCGTGGTCGCGCGGCTACGGGGACTTCGCGATGCGGCCCGACGTGGACAGCCTTCGCCCGGTGCCGTGGCAGGAGGCCACGGCGCTCGTGATGGCGGACCTCGAGTGGCACGACGGGTCGGACGTCGCCGCGTCGCCGCGGCAGATCCTGAAGCGCCAGCTCGCGCGGCTGGCCGAGCGCGGCTGGAGCGCGAACGCGGGCACGGAGCTCGAGTTCATCGTGTTCGAGGACAGCTACGAGGACGCTTGGCGAAGCGGCTACCGCGACCTGTCGCCGGCGAATCTCTACAACGTCGACTACTCGCTGCTCGGCACGGCGCGCGTGGAGCCGTTGATCCGGCGCATCCGGAACGCGATGGCCGGCGCGGGCATGAACGTGGAGAACTCGAAGGGCGAGTGCAACCTCGGCCAGCACGAGATCAACTTCCGCTACGGCAACGCGCTCGCCGCCGCCGACGACCACGCGATCTACAAGAACGGCGCGAAGGAGATCGCCGCGCAGGAGGGCAACTCGATCACCTTCATGGCGAAGTGGAACGAGCGCGAGGGCAACTCGTGCCACATCCACCTGTCCGTCGCGGGCGATGACGGGCGCAACGTCTTCGGCGACGACGAGGCCACGTTCCACCGCTTCGTGGCGGGCCAGCTCGCCTGCCTCGAGGAGCTGACGCTCTTCTTCGCCCCGCAGGTGAACTCCTACAAGCGCTTCGTGCCCGGCTCGTTCGCGCCGACCGCGGTGGCGTGGGGCAACGACAACCGCACCTGCTCGATGCGCGTTGTGGGTCACGGCCAGGCGCTTCGGGTCGAGAACCGCCTGCCGGGGGCGGACGTGAACCCTTACCTCGCGCTGGCGGCGATGATCGCGGCCGGCCTGCATGGGATCGACAACGAGCTGGAGCTGGAGCCGGCCTTCGAGGGGAACGCCTACGAGTCGGACAAGCCGCGCGTGCCGCACACGCTCTACGCCGCCCGCGACCTGTTCGCGGGCTCCGCGGTTGCGCGCGACGCGTTCGGGCAGGAGGTCGTGGACCACTACCTGAACCGCGCCCGCATCGAGCTCGAGGCGCAGGAGGCTGCGGTGACCGACTGGGAGAAGTACCGGGGATTCGAGCGGCTGTGAGCGCAGACCGCCCCGTGATCGGCATCTGCGCCGCGATCGAGAGCGCGAAGTGGGCGGCCTGGGAGGTCGTCGTCAACCTCTCGCCGCGCACCTACTCGCTCGCCGTCCAGCGCGCGGGCGGGATCGCGATCATCCTGCCTCCCGACGACGCCGTGGCCGAGTCGCCGGACGTGCTGCTCGACATGATCGACGGCCTGATCCTCGCGGGCGGATCGGACATCGACCCGGGCAGCTACGGCGCGCCGCCCGACCCGGAGACGCGCGGCACGTGGCCCGAGCGCGACCGCTTCGAGATCGCGCTCGGCACGCGCGCGCTCGAGCGCGACATGCCGGTGCTCGGCATCTGCCGCGGCATGGAGATGATCAACGTGATCCAGGGCGGGACGCTCAAGCAGCACCTAGGCCTGGAGCTGCACAGGCACACGCCCGGCGTCTTCACGGACCACCGGGTGCAGCTCGCGCCCGGGTCGCTCGCGGAGCGGGTGGTGGGCAGCGAGCACGCCGAGGTGAAGTCGGCGCACCACCAGGGGGTGGACGAGATGGGCGAGGGCATTGTGGTGAGCGGCCACGCTGACGACGGCGTCGTCGAGGCGATCGAGATGCCCGACAAGACCTTCGCGGTCGGCGTCCTGTGGCACCCGGAGGAGGACGAACGGAGCCGCGTGGTCGGCGCGCTCGTGAGCGAGGCACGCGACCGCATGAAGGCGGCCAGCCGATGATCCAGGTGCTCGAGCCGGCCACCGCCGAGGTGATGGCCGAGGTGCCGCAGGCCGGCGTGGAGGAGACCGATGCCGCGGTGGAGCGCGCCAAGGGCGCCTTCCCGGCGTGGCGCGCACTCGCGCCGGGCGATCGCTCCGCGCTGCTGCGAACGCTCGCCGACGCCCTGGAGGGGCAGCTCCAGGAGCTCGCCCGCCTCGAGGCGCGCAACGCCGGCAAGCCGATCTCGGACGCGCGCGGCGAGATGGGGATGGTGGTGGAGACGTTCCGCTACTACGCGGGCGCGCCGGAGCGCAACACCGGCCGCACGATCCCCGTGGCTGGCGGCGTGGACATGACCTTCCGCGAGCCGCTCGGCGTCGTGGGCCTCATCACGCCCTGGAACTTCCCGCTGACGATTGCGGCGTGGAAGCTCGGCCCGGCGCTCGCCGCCGGGAACACCGTGGTGCTCAAGCCGGCGGAGCTCACGCCGCTCACCGCGCTCGAGTTCGAGCGCATCGCGCTCGAGGCGGGCATCCCGAAGGGCGTCGTGAACGTGGTGGCCGGCCCGGGCTCGGTGTGCGGGCAGCGCCTCGTGGAGCACCCGGACGTGGCGAAGATCGCGTTCACCGGGTCCACCGAGGTGGGGCGCCGGATCGCCGCGGGCGCCGCGGACACGATCAAGCGCGTGACGCTCGAGCTGGGCGGCAAGTCGGCCAACGTGATCTACGCGGACGCGGACCTCGAGAAGGCCGCCGCCGCCGCCCCGAGCGCGGTGTTCGGCAACGCGGGCCAGGACTGCTGCGCGCGCTCGCGCATACTCGTCGAGAGCTCGGCGATCGACCGCTTCATGGAGGTGCTCGAGGAGGCCGTCGAGGGGATCGCGGTCGGCGACCCGCTCGACGAGTCCACGGAGATGGGCCCTCTGATCTCGGAGGGCCAGCGCGAGACGGTGGCCTCGTTCGTGCCGGACGACGCGCCGGTCGCGATCCGCGGGAGCGCTCCTGACGGGCCGGGCTTCTGGTTCCCGCCCACCGTCCTGTGCCCGGTGGACAACAGCGACCGCGCCGCGGCGGAGGAGATCTTCGGCCCGGTGGCGGCCGTGATCCCCTTCCGCGACGAGGAGCAGGCGATCCGGCTCGCGAACGACACGATCTACGGCCTATCCGGATCGGTGTGGACGCGCGACGGGGCGAAGGCGCTGCGCACGGCGCGGGCGATCGAGAGCGGCGTGATTTCGATCAACTCGAACACGTCCGTTCGCGTGGCCACGCCGTTCGGCGGGTTCAAGCAGTCGGGCTACGGGCGCGAGCTGGGTCCGGATGCGCTCGACCACTACAGCGAGGTCAAGAACGTCTACTACGCCACGGAGGGTTGATGGGGCGGCTCGACGAGAAGGTCTGCGTGATCACCGGAGCGGCGAGCGGCATCGGCGCCGAGACCGCGAAGCTGTTCAAAGACGAGGGCGCCACGGTCGTGGGTGTGGATCTCTCCGAGAACTCGGAGGGTGACCTCGCGATTCAGGCGGACGTGACCGACGAGGAGCAGGTGCGTGACATGTACGCGCGCGCCCGCGAGGAGTTCGGCCACGTGGACGTGCTCTTCAACAACGCCGGCATCTCGCCGAACGACGACGTGTCCGTCATCGACACCTCGCTCGAGGCGTGGCAGCGCGTGCAGGACGTGAACCTCAAGTCGGTGTTCCTCTGCTGCAAGTACGGCATCCCGCACCTGCTCGAGGCGGGCGGCGGCTCGGTCATCAACACCGCCTCATTCGTTGCGGTGATGGGGGCGGCGACCTCGCAGATCTCCTACACGGCCTCGAAGGGCGGCGTGCTGTCGCTCTCGCGGGAGCTCGGCGTGGAGTTCGCGCGGCAGGGCGTGCGCGTGAACGCGCTCTGTCCCGGCCCGGTGAACACGCCCCTGCTCCAGGAGCTGTACGCGAAGGACGAGGAGGCCGCGCAGCGGCGGCTCGTGCACCTGCCGATGGGCCGCTTCGCCGAGGCGCGCGAGATCGCGAACGGCGTGCTGTTCCTGGCCAGCGACGAGTCGTCGTATGTGACGGCGCAGACGTTCCTCGTCGACGGCGGCCTCTCCGGGGCCTACGTCACGCCTGAGTGAGGGCCCTGGCGGTAGTCCACGAGCCGGACGCCGGACCGGGCGTGTTCGGCGACTTTCCCATGTGGGTGCCGAGCGCGGAGCCTCCTCCTTCCGACTTCGACGCCCTGATGGTCTTCGGTGGGTCGATGCATGTCGACCAGAACGACGAGCACGCGTGGTTGGAGCCGGAGAGGGCATTCCTGGGGAATGCGCTCGAGCGCGGGGTACCGATCCTCGGCGTCTGCCTCGGAAGCCAGCTGCTGGCCGCGGCTGCCGGTGCACAACCTCACCGCATGCCCGAGCCCGAGATCGGCTGGTACGACATCGAGATCACGGACGCCGGTGCGGCCGACCCCCTGCTCGGTCCGCTCGCCCCCTCGGTGGAGCTCTTCGAGTGGCACCACTACGTGGCGCCGCTGCCGCCGGGCGCCACGGAGCTGGCGCGGACGCCGCAGTGCGTGCAGGCGTTCCGCTTCGACGGCAAGCCGGCCTGGGGCCTTCAATTCCACGCCGAGGTGACCCGCGAGAGCCTCTGGGGCTGGCTCGACGGATGGGACAACTCGGAGGCCACCGAGACCTCACTGGACCCAGACGCGATTCGCGCCGCAAGCGAAGACCGCATCGACGGGCAGAACGAGATCGGCCGCGGCATCGCACAGCGCTTCCTCGCCGAAGCAGCCCGCCACAAGCCCTGACCCGCCGCCACGCGCGGCGCGCAGCCCGCAGCCCCGGGGCCGCCTCAGGTGCCCGTCGTCGGCCGCGGCGGCGCCTCCGGGTCAGACGGCGGTCCGCCCTGGGAGGGCGGCGCCTGCGGTCCGCGCGGCGCGGGTGGTGTCTCGGGGCCGTCCGGCGCTCCCGGCGCGGGTGGTGCCTGCGGCGACCCGCTCGGCGCCTCGGGTGCGGGCGACGGTGCTGTGCCGCCGGTCGGCGAGGTCGCGATGGCCGGCGCTGTGAGCGCCTCCGCGCCCGCTCCCGCTCCTTCCTTGCGGCCCCTCAGCTCGAAGTAGAGGACCGCCGCCGCGAGGGCGCTCAGCGGCGCAACCAGCAGGCGCACGATCAGGTCGGACAGGGCGTAGGCCGCGAAGGAGTCCGAGACTCCGTTTGCGATCGCCTGGATCACCGCGGTGACGATGAACTGCAGCAGGAACAGCACCACGATCACGCCGAAGACCTGCCAGCCGTGGCCGCGCACGAGCTCGCGGCTGCGGCCGAACGCCTCGAACGCGCTCTTCTTCTCGAGCACGACCACCGGGGCCAGCACCGCCCAGATCGTGAGCAGGAACAGGCCCGGCACGATCAGCAGCAGCAGGCCGATGCCGATCGCGAGACCGGCCAGCAGTCCGGCGACGATCAGGGGCCCGATCACCGGGGTGACCGAACGGATGAGCGAGCCCACGGTGTGGTCGCGCCGGCCGTCGAGGATGTCCTCCGCCGCTTCCACCACCATGCCCTGGAACCAGTAGGTCGCGACCGTCGCGAGGGCCGCGACGATCAGTGCTCCGAAGATGCTGATGTCCCCCGCGTAGATCAGGCCGCTGATGATCGCCACCGGCACGAACACGACGAGCGCGGCGGGAATGAGCAGCGTGAACTGGTCCCGGTAGATCTGGAAGATGCGCTCAAAGACTCGAGCGACGTCGAGCTTCTGGTTCATGCCGCAGAATCTATTCTCTATGGGTGACAGCCTGCGTGGACATCTGCTGATCGCCGCCCCGGCGCTGTACGACTACTTCCGGCGCACCGTCGTACTGGTGCTCGAGCACACGCCCGACGGCGCGATGGGCGTCGTGCTCGGCCGCGAGACCGAGACGCCCGTCGCCGAAGCGGTGCCCGCGCTGGCGGACTTGCCCGGCGGCGACGACTTCGTCTACCTCGGCGGCCCCGTCTCACCGCAGTCGGTGGTCGCCCTCGGCGAGTTCGAGCGGCCGGACGAGGCCGGCACGCGCGTCGTGGGCTCGCTCGGGACGCTCGACCCCGATGCCTCGAACGAGTCGCTTCGCCGCATGCGCGTCTTCGCCGGCTACGCGGGCTGGGCGCCGGGGCAGCTCGACGGCGAGCTCGAGCAGGACGCCTGGATCGTGCACGCGGCCGATCCCGCCGACCCCTTCCGCTCCGGCGACATCTGGTCCGATGCGCTCGAGCGCAAGGGCGGTCGCTACAGGCTGATGGCGACCATGCCGCCGGATCCGTCGCTGAACTAGGAGACCGGCAGCCCGGTCGGGATCGGACCCGGCCAGCGAGGGAACAGGCGCCGGGCGAGCCGAACGGACGGTCGTCCCTCGAGCAGCCCGCCGAGGTCCTCGAACTCGAGGAGGATGCGCACGGCGGCGAGGATCTGGAAGTCGGCGGCGTTCGGCTGGGCCCCGCCGATCGTCCCGGCCGCGACCAGCTCGTCGACATGGTCGAGCAGCGCCGGCAAATCGGCCAGGGCGGCGCGAGTGCCGGCCTCGTCGGCGTGCGAGAGCTCCGCCAGCCGGCGGATGACAGGCATGAACAGCGCCGCCATCGCACGCGGGGCCGGCATGCGGAGGATGTCCGCCGCCATCCAGGCGCGCGCCTGCTCGCTCGTGAGCATCAGGTACCGGAACAGCCGTCGCGGGACGGGCTGGAGCACTCGCTCGCCCCAGCGCTCGGCCTCCTCGACCCGCGCGCGCTGGTCCGGGTCGACCGGGAAGAGCGGCGGCTCGGGCCTCACCGAGTCGAGGTGGCGCGCGATCTCGTGGCTGCCCTGGACCTTCCGGCCGTCCAGCTCCAACGCCGGCACCGTGAAGCGCTCGAAGCCGGCGAGCCGCACGAGTGTGCGATGCATCCCCGGCATCAGCCGGACGGTCCGGTGCGGGATGCGCTTGTGGGCGAGCATCGCCTCGGCGGCGGCGGCCGGATGCGAGATCGGCATCGTGTAGATGCGGGTCGTCATCGCCGCCGCAGGACGGGAAAGTCCCGGCTCATCGCGTCGAGAATAAGCCGCGCCGCCGGCACGGCGCCGTCGCGCGTGAAGTGGATGCCGTCGGCCTGCCGCGCGAGCACCAGCCTGCCGTCGATTCGCAGGTCGTCGCTGTAGCGGCCGCCGTTGAGCGTCGTGTAGACGTCCACGTAGCGCAGCGCCGGCACCGCCTCGGTCGCCCTCTCCACGGCGCGGTTCTGCGCCGCGAAGATCCGGTTGAACCGGGGGTCGCGGGCGGTGGGCGGCGGCACCCAGTAGACAGGCCGCTCGCCGTCGCCGGAGAGCACCGCGCTCACCACCGCCACCCTGCGCGCGAACTCGGTCTCCCAGCCGGGCGTCTCGGGCTCGTGGATCGAGCCGCCGCTCGTCTGGACGTTGAAGCCGTCGTTGCCGCCGAGCGCCATCACGACCGCGTCGGGTTCGCGCTGGGCCATCTCCTGCTCCGCGTTCAGCTCCCAGTTGAAGAAGGCGGGGTTCGTCAGGCCCGTGCCGTTCCGCGCGACGATCTCCACCTCGAGCAGGCCTTCCGGCGACTGGTCGATCAGGCGCTGGCCGAGGAACTCCGCCTGCGAGTCGCCGGTCACGAACACCTCGAGCGGGTTGCCGCGCGTCGGCTGGGCGAACGTCCGCCGCGGCGCCTTGCGGCGCAGGATCGCGTCCGTCCCGCGCTCGAGCGCCGTGCCCTCCGCCGTCTTGTCCTCCTTCCCGAACACGCGGTCGAGGCCCTCGCGCGGCAGGCCGAGCCCCAGTGTCCCTGCCGCGTCGTCCAGCGGCCTCCCCACCGACAGCACGATGTCGCGCGTGGTGCCCGGCGGCATGCCCTCGCCGGCCCGGACGAGCGCCTCCGAGTTGAACAGCGCCGCGATCGCCAGCGCGATCGCGATCACGCCGAGCACCCTGCCCGCCGGCATCGTGAGGTCTCTGTCGCGAGGCGGCTTCATGGCTCAGAACTGGAAGTAGATGAACGGGGCCACGCCCTCCTGCCCGACTGCCGCGTCGGCGGCCACGATCAGGGCGCCCGCGAGCAGGCCCTGCACGGCGACCGGCCGCGCCACGAGCCAGGCCTCCGCCGTGCGCCACCAGCCGGGCGGCAGCGCCTGGATCGCGACAGCCCCGAGCACCAGTAGCACGAGCGGGAGCGTCACGAGCGGCGCGGGGCCCGACAGCCCCAGGCCTCCGAGCACGTCGAAGGCCGTGCCGAGGTCCGGGGCGCGGAAGAAGACCCACGCCACGCATACCACGTGGAACGTCACGAGCCATGCGGCCCAGGCGGGAAGGCGGACATCGGCGAAGCGCTCGCGCGCCCACCGCTCGGCCGAGAGCGCAGCCCCGTGGATGCCGCCCCAGAGCACGAATGTCCATGCCGCCCCGTGCCACAACCCGCCGAGCAGCATGGTGAGCATTACGTTCCGGTACGTGCGGCGCCGCCCGCCGCGGTTGCCGCCGAGCGGGATGTAGAGGTAGTCGCGCAGCCAGCGCGACAGCGTCATGTGCCAGCGGCGCCAGAAATCCTGGAGCGACAGCGCCATGTACGGCCGGTTGAAGTTCTGCGGCAGCTGGTAGCCGAGCAGCAACGCGAGCCCGATCGCCATGTCCGTGTAGCCCGAGAAGTCGCAGTAGATCTGGGCGGCGAACCCGTAGAACGCGAGCGTCAGCTCGGCCGCGGAGTGCGCGGCCGGGTCGCTGTACACGGGATCCACCACGCGGCGCGCGAGCTCGTCGGCGATCACGGTCTTCTTGAGCAGCCCGCCGGCGATGAGGAAGATGGCCGGGCCGGCCAGCACCGTGCGCGGGTCGCGAGGCGTGCGGAGCTGCGGCAGCAGCTCGTTCGCGCGCACGATCGGGCCCGCCACCAGGTGTGGGAAGAACGCCTGGAGGATCGCCACGTCCACGAGCGAGGCGACCCGTGTCTCGCCGCGATAGACGTCCACGACGTACGAGATCGCCTGGAAAGTGAAGAACGAGATCCCGATCGGCAGCACGACCTGGACGAGCGGCAACGGCGAGCCGAGGCCGATCGACTCGAGCGCCCCGTCCATCTCCGACACGAAGAAGCCGAGGTACTTGAACACCGCCAGCAGCCCGAGGTCGAACGCGACGGCGGCGATCAGCGCCCGCCTGCGCGTGGATTGCGATGGGCTGCGGGCGATGACCTGCCCCGCGACCGTGTTCACCAGGCTTGACGCCATGAGCAGCAGCACCCAGCGCCAGTCGACCCACCCGTAGAAGAAGTAGGACGCGGCGAGGATGAACGGCCGCCAGGCGCTCGGGTGCGGCATGAGCGCCCAGGACAGGACGAAGACGATCAGGAAGAACGCCGCGAACTCGATTGTCGGAAAGCTCACGAGCGCAAATTGTCGCGGGCACTAAGGTCGGCGACTTCCGGCTCTCAAGCTATCCCGCCGATCGCCGAAGCATCCTTAGATGACCCTCATGACTCGCGCCCTCACCCTTCTCACACTTCTTCTCGCCCTATCCCTTGCCGCCCTGCCTTCGGGCGCGTCCGCCGCGGTGACAATCGGTCTCGGAGACCAGAACTGGAACACCTTCAACCAGCAGCGCTTCGCCGCGCTGGGGCTGAAGCGCATCCGCGTCGTGACGCCGTGGAACGTCGCGCTGAGCCGCGGTGACCGCGCCTGGCTCGACGACTATTTGACGAACGCGCGCGCGGCCGGCCTGGACCCGCTCGTGAGCTTCGGCGCGGCGCACCCGTCGCACTGCCCGGGGCAGCCGTGCAAGCTGCCCACGACCGCAACCTTCGAGCGCGCGTTCCGGGCCTTCCGGGCTCGCTGGCCCTGGGTGAGGACCATCGGCGTATGGAACGAGGCGAACCACCGCACGCAGCCCACCTTCCGCTATCCGGAGCAGGCGGCGCGCTACTTCAACGTCGTGCGCAAGGGCTGCCGCGACTGCCGGATCGTCGCGGCGGACGTGATCGACGACAGGAACGTGGTCCGCTGGCTCGACCGCTTCAGCTCAGTGGCGCGCGGCGCCCGGATCTGGGGCCTCCACAACTACCGGGACAGCAATCCCCGCCGAGGCCAGCGCTACGGCGGCACGAAGCTGCTGCTCCGTACGGTCCGCGGCAAGGTCTGGCTCACGGAGACGGGCGGGATCGTCCGCTTCATCCTGCCCGACGGCCGCACGCTGTTCCCGTACAGCGAGCGGCGCGCGAACGTCGCGATGGGACGCGTGCTTCGGCTGGCGAAGCAGCACCGCAGCCGGATCGCACGGCTGTACGTCTACCACTGGCAGCAGGACGCCTTCGGGAACCGCTTCGACGCCGGCCTGCTCGACAAGACCGGCAAGCCGCGCCCGAGCTACCACACGCTCAAGCGCTGGCTCGGCACGCCCTGGTTCACACCGTGACGTCAGGGTGCCGGGTGCGCAGGTGCTCCGTGAGCGCCTCGCGCACCCAGCGCCGCTCGTCCGCGCTCGCCATCCGGTAGCGCCCGAGCAGCTCCTTCTGCGAGTCGAGCGGGAGCCCCGCGATCTCCCAGCTGACGGCGAGCCGCTCGAACAGCAGCTCGGCGCGCCGTTGCCAGCGATCCTCGGCGGATGCGGCCGGCTTGGCGTCGAGTTGCTCGAGCTGGCGCAGCGTGCCGGGCGTGAGCTCGTCCCGAAGCGTGAGCACGCCGCCCTCGGCGTCGCGGTAGTCGGTCGTGGCTGCCGGCGCGGCGTCGCCTCCGGCGCGGTCGCGCCTTCGCGAGCGCTTGCCCACGGGCCCCTAGGCCAGCGCCTGGCAGCGCTGCTCGACGGCCGCCTCGATGCGGCTCGCCACCTCCGGATTCGTCCGCGCCATGGAGCGGAAGTCCTGCTCGCTCATCACGATCACGCGAGCATCCGAGGTGGTGCGGACGGTGGCGTTCCTGACCGACTTGCCGACGATCCCCATCTCACCGAGGAAGTCGCCCGGGCCGAGCTCGGCGATTGGCTCGCCGTCGCGCAGCACCTCCGCCGTGCCCTCCTCGATGACGAAGAACTCGTACGCGAAGTCGCCCTGCCTTGCCAGCTCGGTGCCTTCCCGCACGTCCATTTCCTCGGCGTGCTGGGCGATGGCTGCGCGCGCCCGCGACGGCAGTGATTCGAACAGAGCGATTGACGCCAGGGTCCTCTCATCCATGGCGCGACCCTACCCGGCGCGGCGCTCCAAGTCGAGTAGCGCGCGCTTGCGCGCGAGGCCGCCGCCGTAGCCGGTGAGCGCGCCGGCCGAGCCGACCACGCGGTGGCACGGGATGACGATCGCGAGCGGGTTGCGGCCGTTCGCCGCGCCCACCGCGCGGCACGCGCTCGGCCGCCCTACCGCGGTAGCGATCTCGAGGTAGGACGCCGTCGCGCCGTACGGGACGGCGGCGACGGCATCCCACACGCGCCGCTGAAAGGTGGTCCCGGCGGGCGCGAGCGGCAGGTCGAAGCGCTCGAGCTCGCCGTCGAAGTAGGCGGCGAGCTGTTGCCGCGCCGCGCTCGCCATAGCTCGTGGCGGACCGGTCTCGGGCATTCGCTCGAACGAGACATGCGTCAGCCCGCGCTCGCCGCCTCCCAGCCAGAGCGTCCCGATCGGCGTGTCGACCGCCTCCATCAGGCCACCGTAGCGGCCCTCCGGCGCGGCCCACCGGCATGTCCGAAAACCGCCAGTCAGACGTGCGACGATGGCCGTGTGATCGACGACTTCGAGCGCTGCTACCGCTTCATGCAGAGCCGCGACCCGCGCTACGACGGGTTCTTCTTCGTTGCCGTCACGTCGACGGGCGTCTACTGCCGGCCGAGCTGTCCCGCGAGGCTGCCCAGCCGCCGCAACGTTCGGCTCTTTCGGAGCGCGGCGGCCGCACAGGAAGAGGGCTTCCGCGCCTGCAAGCGCTGCGACCCGGATGCCGCGCCGGGCTCGCCCGCCTGGAACCGCCGCGCCGACGTCGCCGGGCGGGCGGTCCGCCTGATCGCCGACGGCGCGGTGGACCGCCACGGCGTGAGCGGGCTCGCCGCGCGGCTGCACTTCTCGGAGCGCCAGCTCCACCGCATCCTCGTATCGGAGGTCGGGGCCGGGCCGGTGGCGCTGGCGCGCGCGCAGCGCGCCCAGTCGGCGCGCGCGCTGATCGAGACGACCGACCTGCGGTTCGGGCAGGTCGCGGTCGGCGCCGGCTTCGGCAGCGTGCGCCAGTTCAACGAGACGCTGCGGGATGTCTACGGGCGGACGCCGACGGAGCTGCGCGCCCGCGCACGGCACCGCCGCGGCGCTGCTGGCGCCGGGACGATCCGGCTGCGGCTCCCGGTCCGCGAGCCGTTCGATGGAGACTCGCTCCTCGCGTTCCTGGCGGACCGCGCCGTGGCGGGTGTGGAGGTGGTCGCCGACGGCGCGTACCGCCGCGTACTCGTGCTCGATCACGGAGGCGGCACCGTCACGCTGCGGCCCGCGAGCGGCGGCGTGAGCTGCGAGCTGCGCCTCGACGACCTGCGCGACCTGACCGCGGCGGTCGCGCGCTGCCGCCGCCTGCTCGACCTGGACGCCGACCCGGTGGCGGTTTCGGCTCACCTGTCCGAGGATCCGCTCCTCGCCCCGCTCGTGCGGCGCCGGCCGGGCCTCCGGGTGCCCGGCTGTGTCGACGGCTTCGAGCTCGCGGTGCGCGCGGTCGCGGGCCAGCAGGTGTCGGTGGCGGGCGCGCGCACGGTGCTCGGGCGCCTGGTGGCCGAATACGGAGAGCCCGTCACCCGGGTGGATGGCCTCACGCACCGCTTCCCCGCGCCGGGCGCCCTGGCGGCCGCCGACCCCGCGCGCCTCCCCTTTCCGGGTACGCGCGCGCGGGCACTGGTCGAGCTCGCCCGGCTCGCGGCGGCGGGCGAGCTGCGGCTCGACACGGGCGCGGATCCGGCCGAGGCGCTAGCGCTGCTCACCGGGATTCCGGGCGTCGGGCCGTGGACAGCCGACTACGTGGCCATGCGCGCGCTCGGCGACCCGGACGTCCTCCTCCCCGGCGACGTGGGCATCCGCGACGCGCTCGCCCGCCTCGGCGAGCCGGCGGACGACGCTCGCTGGCGCCCGTGGCGCTCATACGCGGTCATGCATCTCTGGCGCAGTCTGGATGGCGAGCGGGCGCTGCGTGCGAGCGCACGCTCTCTCCGTTGAGATACTCCCGCGCCATGCGCGCGGTTCAGATCGTCGACCTCACCGGCCCCGAGTCGGCGCTGGCCGAGGCCGACCTCCCGGAGCCCGAGGCCACGCACATGCTCACGCCGGGGAGCGGCGTCCTCGTGGACGTTCACGCGGCCGGCGTCTCGTTCCCGGAGGTGCTCCAGACGCGCGGCGAGTACCAGGTGAAGCCGCCGCTCCCGTTCGTGCCGGGCAGCGAGGTGGCGGGCGTGGTGCGGAGTGCGCCGGAGGGCGCCGCCGTGCGCGAGGGCGACCGCGTGGCGGCCTGCTGCCTGCTCGGCGCGTTCGCCGAGGTAGCGGTGGCGCCCGACTTCCTCACGTTCCCGCTCCCGGACGTGCTCGACTTCGCCCAGGGCGCCGGCCTGATCCTCAACTATCACACGGCCCTCTTCTCGCTGAAGTACCGCGGCCGGCTCGCCGAGGGGGAGACCGTGCTCGTGCACGGCGCGGCCGGCGGGGTGGGCACCGCCACGCTCCAGATCGCCAAGGGGCTCGGCGCGCGCACGATCGCGGTGGTGTCGAGCGACGAGAAGGAGCGCGTGGCGCGCGAGGCCGGCGCGCACGAGGTGGTGCGATCGGACAGCGCCTGGAAGGACGAGGCGAAGGAGCTGTCGGGCGGCGGAGTGGACGTGGTGATCGACCCCGTGGGCGGCGACCGCTTCACCGACAGCCTGCGCTCGCTTCGCGAGGGCGGCCGCCTCGTGGTGGTGGGCTTCACCGCCGGCTCGATACCCGAGGTGAAGGTCAACCGCCTGCTGCTCAACAACACCGAGGTGGTGGGCGCCGGCTGGGGCGCGTTCGTCATGGGCAAGCCCGGCGTCAACCGCGAGATCGGCGACGAGATCAACCGGCTCGTGGACGAGGGCCACGTCCGGCCCATCGTCGGGGCGCGATTCCCGCTCGACCGGGCGCGCGAGGCGCTCGAGCTGATCGACAGCCGCGGCGCCACAGGCAAGGTCGTACTCGAGGTCCGCTGACGGTTCCCCGGTTTCGCGCGCGGCCCCGCCGGGAACCTGGGGTCCCGTGCGGGGGCGTATCGGACTCTTGTTGCTCGTCACGGGCCTGTTGCTGCCGGCCGGCGGCGCTTCCGCGGCCGAGCTCCCGCCCAGCTTCACCCCGTCCTGCCCCACGGAGAACCCGTCGGGCGAGTCGTACGGGGGCGTCCGGATCTGCTCGGGCAGCGTGCCGAGCTTCGACGGGAGCAAGCTCGACGTGGACCTCACGCAGCCGATGCAGGACACGGGCACCAGCCACCCGCTGATCCTGATGCTGCACGGGTTCGGCGGCGACAAGCACGACTGGGAGTCCACCACCGACGAGGGCGACGACGCCGACCGCTACCACTGGAACAACCGCTGGTTCGCCAAGCACGGCTATTACGTCGTCAGCTACACGGCGCGCGGCTTCTCGAGCGATGAGGGGCATCCCGAGGACAACGAGCCGCAGACGCCGTTCGACCCGACTGGCTCGATCGACCTCCCGCGCGGCACGCTTCACCTGAAGAGCCGCGACTACGAGATCCGCGACACCCAGTGGCTCGCCGCCCTCGTCGCCGAGACCTACCCGGACGTCGATCCGACCAGCGTGGCCGTGACCGGCGGCTCGTACGGCGGCATCGAGAGCTGGCTCCAGGCGAGCCAGCCGACCTGGACCTTCCCGCATTCGCTCGATCCGACGCTGCCGATACTGGACCTGCAGGTGGCCGTCCCGAAGTACCCGTCCACGGACCTTGGCTACGGCCTCGCTCCGAACGGACACGGCGGCGGATCCGGCCTCCAGGACCTGTACGAGTCGTCGCAGGGCCGCCCGGAGGACGACGAGGGCGACGGCAACCCGATCGGCGTTCCGAAGTCGAGCTACGTGACCGGCCTGTTCGCGCTCGGCGAGACCAACGGCGTCTTCGAGAAGGGCACGTCGCTCGACGCACCGTTCCCGTGCACCTACGGCGACTGCGAGGGGCCGATCAACATCGAGTCGTGGAAGGCGCGCACGGACGCGGGCGACCCGACCTCGCCCGAGGACCCCATCATCCGCCAGATACGGCGCGGGCTCACCGAGTTCCGAGGCGCCTACTACCAGGACGAGGGCTGGAGGGCGCAGCAGGAGGGGCGCAAGGTCGCGGTGTTCTCGATCCAGGGCTGGACCGACGACCTCTTCACCGCGGTGGAGTCGTTCCGGATGTTCAAGTACCTCAAGCGCCTCGACTCGCTCTGGCCGGTGGAGGTCGCGCTCGGCGACGTGGGCCACTCGCGCGCTCAGAACAGGCCCGACACCTGGCACAAGCTGAACAACGACGCCTTCCAGTGGCTCCAGTCGCACATCGACGGCAGCCATGAGGAGCGAACGGGCGTGACGAGCGAGGCGACGGTGTGCGGCGATGCAGACCCGCCGCAGCAGGCATCGGGGCGCACTCCCGAGGGCCTGGCGAACGGGACCATCATGTTCCGGCTCCCGCCCGGCAACACCGTTTCTCCGCTCGGAGCGGCCGATCCGAACGGGCCGGCCACGGACGCGATCGTGGGTCCCGAGGTGCAGCCGGGTGAGACCTGCCGCCACTCGGACGGGCCCGCCGTGGGCGGCTACACCGCGTACACGGCGCCGCTCTCCGGCACCGAGACGTACGTCGGCATCGGCCACGTCCGGGTGCCGTACGTGTGGGCGGGGGCGGCCACCGGCATGCTCGCCGCGCGCCTCTTCGACGTGGCGCCCGACGGCACCGAGCTGCTGATCACGCGCGGCGCGTACCGGCTCGAGAACGAGCCGCAGACCGGGCTGCTGCGGGTGCCGTTCTACGGCAACCACTGGCGGCTCGAGCAGGGCCACCGCATCCGCCTCGACCTGACGCAGGTGGACACGCCGACCTACAGGCCGAGCAACGTCCCGAGCTCGCTTGGGTTCCCGCAGGGCGTGACGCTCGTCCTGCCGACGCGCTAGGGCGCGCTCCGCCAGGCTTCCGCGGGAGGATCTGAACCTGATCAGGCCGCGCGAGGTACTCCGGCTGCGCCCGCAGCCGGACCTGGTCGTCTACGGGTAGCGGCCCCACTAAAGTCAGACGGACTCGCATGCCTGGTCCCCTGCTTGTCGCGGTCGAGGAGAACGCCGAGGCGCTCGAGGTCATCGAGCGTGAGCTGACGGACAGGTACGCGCGCTCGTACGAGCTGGTTTGCACCACATCGCCCACCGACGCTCTCGGGAGGCTCGCCCGGGCGGCGGAGGAGGGCGAGGATGTCGCTCTCGTGCTGGCCTCCGCGCGGCTGAGCGGCTCCACGGGGACCGAGCTGCTCACGAAGATGCACCACCTGCACCCGCACGCCAAGCGCGGCCTCCTGATCGGCTGGGGCCAGTGGGGCGACCCGGCCACGGGCGACGCGATCTTCGACGCGATGGCGCACGGGCGCATCGACTACTACGTCCTGCGGCCGGCGCGAGCGCCCGACGAGCACTTCCACTCGTCGGTCTCGAACCTCCTGCTCGAGTGGTCGCGCACCACGACCGACGCTCCGCACACCGTCCACGTGGTCGGCGAGACCTGGTCGGGCCGCGCCTACGAGATGCGCGACGTGCTTCAGCGCTGCGCGCTGCCGCACTCGTTCTGCCTCGCGGACTCCGAGAAGGGCCGCGGGCTGATCCAGGAAGCCGGTGGGCCGGCCAAGCTGCCGCTTGTCGTCTTCCCGGACGGCACGATCCTGACCGACCCGACCGACGCGGAGATCGCGCACGCGGTCGCCATCGGAGTGGAGCCTGACGGCGACGAGTTCGACCTCGTGATCGTCGGCGCCGGGCCGGCGGGCCTGTCGGCAGCGGTGTACGGGGCGTCCGAGGGCTTCAGCACCGTGGTGATCGACCAGACAGGGCTTGGCGGCCAGGCCACCTCGAGCTCGCTGATCCGCAACTACATGGGCTTCCCGCGCGGCATCAGCGGTGGCCGCCTCTCGGAGCGCGCCTACGAGCAGGCGTGGGTGTTCGGTGCGAAGTTCGCGTTCATGCAGGCCGTGACCGGCCTCGCGCGCGACGGCGACCGGCTGGCCGTGGACCTGTCCGTGTTCGGGCGCGTACGCGCCCGGGCGGTGATCCTCGCCACCGGCGCCACCTACAGGCGCCTCGGCGTGCCGGAGCTCGAGGCGATGAACGGCGCGGGCGTGTTCTACGGAGGGCCGGCGTCCGAGGCGCCCGGCCTGACCGGGTACGACGTGTGCGTGGTCGGCGGAGCGAACTCGGCCGGCCAGGCCGCGCTGCACCTCGCGCGCTACGCGGACAAGGTGACGCTCGCGATCCGGGCCCAGTCGATCGACGCCGGGATGTCGCACTACCTCGCCCGGCAGGTCGAGGCCACGCCGAACATCGACGTGCGCCTCCGCACCGAGGTCGTTGGCGGCACGGGCGACGGCTGGCTCGAGCAGCTCGTCCTCCGCGGTCCCGACGGGGAGGAGACGATCCCCTCGGCCGGCCTCTTCCTGATGATCGGCGCGCACCCGCATACCGACTGGCTGCCGCCCGAGATCCAGCGCGACAGCCGCGGCTTCGTGCTGACCGGCGCGGAGCTGACCGGCATCGACCGCGCCCCGCTCCCGCTCGAGACGAGCCTGCCCGGCGTGCTCGCGGCGGGCGACGTGCGGCACGGCTCGGTGAAGCGAGTCGCCTCGGCGGTGGGCGAGGGCTCGGTGGCGATCCAGCACGTCCACACGCTGTTCGCCGGCGAGCGCCTGCACGGCGCGGTAACGCGCTAACTAGGCGCTCGTCTTGTCGAGCAGCTGAAGCAGGTCGTGCGCGGCCAGCTCGATTTCCTTGTGGCGCCATTCCGCGGCGCGGTACTGGCAGGCGATCAGGCCCATGCGGTGCACGCGCCGGAAGTCGCCGTACACGAACGCATAGCGGGCCTTGGTCTCGTCGTTGGCGCCCTCGGTCAAGCCCAGGTGCCATGCGGCGTATTCC
>DASSVP010000082.1:0-8956 GCA_035705985.1 Thermoleophilaceae bacterium | reverse complement strand
TCCCCCTGACCCAGCGCCCGTCCTCGCCCTCGATCTCCTTCTTCCAGATGGGCGCCTCCGCCTTCACGCGGTCGATGATCTCGCGCGCGCCGGCGAACGCCTCGCCGCGGTGCGGTGCCGAGGCGGCCACGATCACGCTGGGCTCGGAGAGCGGGACGTCGCCCACGCGGTGCTCCACGGCCGCGGCGCACAGCCCGTGCGACGCCACCGCCTCGCTCGCGATCGCGCGCATCCGCTCCTCGGCCATCTCCGCGTAGGCCTCGTACTCGAGCCGGTCGACCTCGCGCGTGACGCCCGAGAAGGTCACCACCGCTCCCGCACGTGGGTCGCGCACGCGCGCCGCGAGCGAGTCCAGTGACAGTGGCTCGGCGCTCACGCGCACCCAGGGGGCGGCGGCGGTGGAGCCGCCGCTGACGGGCGGGATCAGCGCCAGCTCGTCGCCCGGGTCGAGCACCTGGTCGCCGTCGGCGTACTCGCGGTTCACGGCCATCACGAGCGGGATGCCCTCGGCGAGCGAGGCGAGCGCGTCGCTCTCGAGGGCGTCGCGCACGCGCGCGCCGTCGGGCAGCTCGAGCAGGAGCTCCTGGGCGCCGCCGGCGCGCTCGCGCAGCATCGCGAAGAGCCGAACGGTGACCTCCACCCGGGGGATGCTACGCCCGGCGGACCGTATCCTTCCGGGCGCATGGCAACGCGGCCGGAGCAGAAGCCGAGCATCGCGCCGATCGTCGGCCCCGACGACGAGCGCCGCTTCACGGACTCCGGGATCGAGGTCAAGCACCGCTACGACGCCGACGACGTCGAGCCGAACGTCGAGGAGCGCCTCGGCGAGCCGGGCGAGTACCCGTTCACGCGCGGGATCCACCCGGACATGTACCGCGGCCGCAAGTGGACGATGCGCCAGTACGCCGGCTACGCCACCGCCACCGAGACGAACGAGCGCTTTCGCTACCTGATCGAGCACGGCTCGACGGGCCTCTCGATGGCCTTCGACCTGCCCACCCAGCTCGGTCGCGACTCGGACGACCCGCTCTGCATGGGCGAGGTGGGCCGCACCGGAGTGGCCATCGACACGATCGACGACATGCGGCGCGTGTTCGACGGCATCCCGCTCGCCGACGTGTCGACCTCGATGACGATCAACGCCCCCGCCGCGGTGCTGCTGCTGCTGTACGAGCTGGTCGGCGAGGAGCAGGGCGTCTCCGCCGAGACGCTCACCGGCACCACGCAGAACGACGTGCTGAAGGAGTACATCGCGCGCGGCAACTTCATCTACCCGCCCGAGCCGGCCATGCGGCTGACCACCGACCTGTTCGCGTACTGCCGCGAGCGCATCCCGAAGTGGAACACGATCTCGATCTCCGGCTACCACATGCGCGAAAAGGGCTGCTCGGCGGTACAGGAGGTGGGCTTCACGCTCGCGAACGCGATCGCGTACGTGCAGGCCGCGATCGACGCGGGGCTCCAGGTCGACGAGTTCGGCCCGCGGCTCGCGTTCTTCTTCAACGGCCACAACAACGTCTTCCAGGAGGTGGCGAAGTTCCGCGCCGCCCGGCGGATGTGGGCACGGATCATGCGCGAGCGCTTCGGCGCGAAGGACGAGCGCTCGCTGAAGATGCGCTTCCACACGCAGACCGGAGGGGTCACGCTCGCGGCCCAGCAGCCGCACAACAACATCGTCCGCGTCGCGCTCCAGGGCTTCGCGGCCGTGTGCGGCGGCACCCAGTCGCTCCACACCAACGGCTTCGACGAGGCGCTCGCCCTGCCGAGCGAGACGGCCGCCCGCATCGCGGTGCGCACGCAGCAGATCCTTGCCCACGAGTCGGGCGCGGCGGACACGGCGGACCCGTTCGCCGGCTCCTACTTCATCGAGGCGCTCACGGACGAGATCGAGGAGGCGGCGCAGGCGCTGATCGACCGCGTGGAGGAGATGGGCGGTTCCGTCAACTGCATCCCCTTCATCCGCGCGGAGGTCGAGGAGTCGGCCTGGGGCTACGAGGAGCGCTACCGCCAGAAGCAGGACATCGTCGTCGGCGTGAACGAGTACGTGACGGAGCAGGTGGACGAGGTCGA
Source organism: Thermoleophilaceae bacterium (assembly GCA_035705985.1). Lineage (GTDB taxonomy): Bacteria > Actinomycetota > Thermoleophilia > Solirubrobacterales > Thermoleophilaceae > JACVRW01. The sequence continues at coordinate 6,886 of DASSVP010000082.1, read as the reverse complement.
GATCCTGCGGGTGGACCCGGAGTCGGAGCGCCAGCAGGTGGAGCGCCTGGAGGCGTTCAAGGGGGACCGCGACCAGGCCGCCGTGGATGCCCGGCTGGAGGACCTACGTCAGGTCTGCAAGGGCGACGGCAACCTGCTCGAGCCGATGCGCGCGGCCCTGAAGGAGCGCGCCTCGATCGGCGAGGTGTGCGGCGTCATGCGTGAGGAGTTCGGGGAGTACTCGGAGGCCTGAACGGCAGCTCGCGCGCGCCGTCGCGCTCGGCTCTCATCTCCTCGAGCAGCTCCCGCATCGCCGCGACGCGCTCGGCCCCGAAGCGCTCCTCCCACTCGCGCTCGATCTCGCCGAAGATCTCGATCGCGGTTCGGCGCGCCTCGCCGCCGCGATCGGTGAGCTTGATGAGCTTGGCGCGGCCGTCCTGTGGGTCGGGCGCGCGCTCCACGTAGCCGAGCTGCTCGAGGTCGGCGACCACCTCGCCCACCGCCTGCTTCGTCAGCCCCGAGCTCTCAGCGAGCTCGGTCAGGCGGGAGCCGTCCTCGTCGATGAAGCGGAACACGCATCCGTGGCCCTGGCGAATCGAGGGATGGCCCGCCTCGTTGAGGCGCGGATGGAAGCTCGCGAAGCCGGCGTCGGCGAGGTCGTCGAGCAGGGCCGGGAGCGGCGTCCACGTCTGTGTGAGGTTTGTCACGGTTTCGTCAGGTCCCTTGACAGTCAAGACGCCTGCCTGTTACGGTCAGGCGACTTGATCAGGTTTCCGAACCAAGTCTAGCCCAGGAGACGGACTTTTCCAATGGCCTCTCAAACAGCAACAAAGTGGTGGACGCTGGGCGTCGTCTCGGTCGCCACCTTCATGCTCCTCCTCGACATCACGGTGGTGAACGTCGCCCTTCCCTCGATCGAGGACGACCTCGACGCGACCTTCACCGACCTCCAGTGGGTCGTCGACGCCTACACCCTGACGCTCGCGGCGGTCGTGCTGACCGCCGGCTCGCTCGCCGACCGGCTCGGCAGGCGCCTGGTGTTCGCGATCGGCCTCGGCATCTTCTCGGTCGCCTCGCTGGTGGCCGGACTCGCCACCGATCCCACCTTCCTCAACATCGCCCGCGGCGTTCAGGGCATCGGCGGCGCCGCGATGTTCGCGGTCTCGCTCGCGCTGATCGCCCAGGAGTTCCCTGCCGGCCGCGAGCGCGGTACGGCGATGGCCGTCTACGGCGCGACCATAGGCCTGGCCGTTGCGTTCGGGCCGCTCGTGGGCGGCGCCATCGTCGAGTCGCTCGGCTGGGAGTGGATCTTCTTCGTGAACGTGCCGATCGGCATCGCGGCCATCGCGATCTCGTACGCCCGCGTGCGTGAGTCGCGTGACCCGAACGCGACCGGCATCGACTGGCCCGGGCTCCTGACGTTCTCGAGCTCCCTGTTCCTGCTCGTGCTCGCGCTCATCCGCGGCAACGAGGAGGGCTGGGGCAGCACCCTGATCGTCGGCCTGTTCGCCGGCGCGGCGGCGCTGCTGGCCTTGTTCATCGTGATCGAGCGCCGCGTGGCGGAGCCGATGCTGCCGCTCGGGCTCTTCCGGCGTCCTGCCTTCACCGGCGTCCAGGTGGCGGCGTTCGGGATCTCGGCCTCGATGTTCGCGCTGTTCCTGTACCTGACGCTCTACGTCCAGAGCTTCCTGGGGCACGGCGCGCTCGAGACCGGCCTGCGCTACCTGCCCCTGACGGTGGTGAACTTCGTCGTCGCGGCGGCCGCCGCCACCTTCATCGCCCGCGTTCAGGCGCGCGTGATCATGGCGGCGGGCCTGGTCGGCACCGGCGCGGGTCTGCTCCTGATCTCGGGCGTGGGCATCACGGACGAGTGGACCGGGCTGCTCGGCGGCTTCATCGTCGCCGGAGCGAGCATCGGCCTGCTGAACCCGGTGATCGCCGACGTGGCGGTGAGCGTGGTGCCGAAGGAGCAGAGCGGAATGGCCTCCGGCATCAACGACACCTTCCGCCAGGTGGGCATCGCGCTCGGCATCGCGGTCTGGGGCGCGGTCTTCCTCGCCCGCGGGTCGTCGAAGGTCGAGGAGCTCACCGGCATCGGCGGCGACCGCTCGCGCGAGCTGGTCGAGGCGGTGTCGTCAGGAAACCTGGACAGCGCGGTGGCGTCGGTCCCGGCCGGATCCCGTGAGCAGGTCGCCGATGCGGCCCGTGAGGGATTCATCGCCGGGTTCAACGACATCTCGGTGCTCGGCGCCCTGGTCGCCTTCGCGGCGGCGATCGGCGCGCTCTGGCTCGTGCGCGAGCGCGACATCGAGCGCGCGCCGGTCGAGGTCGCCGAGCCGGACATCGAGCCGGTCGCGCGTCCGGCCGCGGAGCCCATCGCGGCCTGACGGGAGGGGCGGCGCGCCGGCCCGGCGCGCCGCCCCGCCGTGCGTCTATCCGCGTGGGACGGCGCGAAGGCGGCTCTCGAGGGCGCGGGCGGCCCGCCTCGTGAGGCGCCTGAGGCGGATGGTGATCGTGCCCTGTGCCGCGAAGGCATGCGGGGGGCCTGACTCGTGGGTCCGGTCGAGCGCGATCACCTGCGTCCATGTGCGCTTGAACTCGTCGTCGCGGCGCGGCCGGAACGCGCCGCGCGGGATGCGCGTGTCGGAGGGCGACGCGCCGTCGTACAGGGTCATCCCGTGCGCGCCGACGTGGCAGCCCCGGAGCCGGTCGAAGAACGGGTGGTTCACCCCGAAGCCTCTTGCTCTGCCGAGGTAGAGCCCCACGCGCGAGTTGCGGAGCCAGCCGATCGCGCTCCCGGCCGGCGGGCGGCAGTCCGGTGACTGTCCGCCCAGCACGATGTCGGACGCCTCCTCGACCGTCATCCGGAAGATCGCCGTGCCGGTGTCGACCGTCAGCCCCTCCGCGAGCGCCCTCATCTCCCAGCGCCAGGTGCCGGTGCCCTGGCCGTCGACGGCGTCGCCGTCTTCGCCGTAGTCGAGCGCGTAGGCGCCGGTCGCGACCGCTCGCACGCCCCACAGCGGCTCGGCCGCCGCGGCAGGCGCCGGAACCCCCAGCACCATCGCCGCCGCAAGCCAGGCCCCACGCACGCGTTCGATGCTACGGGCGGCGTGCCAGGAACGCGAATTGCCCGGAGAGGACGAGCTTGATCTGGTTGCGCGTCCGTGCGTCGAGCCGCGCCGCCCTGGCGGCCAGCTCGATCACGCGGTAGGGCGGCGACTCGCCCGCCCACCAGCGGTGGAAGAAGCGCGGCAGCCCGAGGGCGCGCCAGGCGACCATCGTCAGGCCGTCGATCACGGGCCTCAGCTCCAGGACCTCGAGGCCGGCGTCCTCGGCCACGCGCGTGAAGCCGTAGGGCGTCAGGTTGAAGAGGCTGCGCGAGTGGAACGCCTCGAGCTGCGAGGTCGAGCCGGCGAGCCGGCCGCCCGGCTCGAGCACGCGCGCCGCCTCGCCGATCAGCTCGCGCGGATGCTCCACGTGCTCGAGCACCTGCTTGCAGTAGACGAGCTCGAAGCTCGCGTCGCCGAAGGGGAGCCGGCGGCCGTCGTAGGTCACGAACTTCGCGTCCGTGCGCCTGCGCTCTGCGACCTCCGGGGAGCTCTCGATGTCCACCCCGACCCACTCGACGTCCGGGTCCACCGATCGGAAGAGATCCACCGAGTCGCCGGCGCCGCAGCCGAGGTCCATGACGCGCCTCGCGCGAAGCCGCTCGGCGTAGTGGTCGGCGAGCACCTGACGGCTGTGGTCGGCCGGGATGCGGTGGCCGAGGAGGTCGCCGAGGTCGTCACCGAGCATTGCGGGAGCGTATGGGGAGTGTCCGGCGGGAGGGGCATTTCGGTGGGAGGAGACGGCCGGCCCTGATCGAAACCGGGACCGATGCCGGACCTCACCGCGAAGCGCACCCTCGTCAAGTCACCGCCGGAGCTGTGGGAGGAGCTGAGCGAGGTCGAGCGCCTCGCGAAGCACCTCGGCGCCTTCGGCGAGATCAAGATCACGAAGCTCGAGCCGGAGCACACCGTCGCCTGGGAGGGCGAGCACGCGAGCGGCACCGTCTCAATCGAGCCCTCCGGGTGGGGGACCAAGGTGACACTGCACGCCGAGCTGCCCGAGGAGCCGGCAGCCGCGGAGCCGGAGCCGGTCGCGGAGGAGCCCGAGCCGGAGCCGGTCGCGGACGCGACCGCCGAGGTGGCGCATGAATTCGGTGCAGAGGACCCAATCGATGCGCCAGTTGCCGAGCAACAGCGTCGTGGTTTCTGGGCATGGCTGTTCCGGCAACGCACGGCCCCGCCTGAGGCCGCGCCCGTGCCGGCACCGGAGACGGTCGCGGTCGAGGAGGAACCGGCCCCGGTCGAGCCGGAGGCGGCCCCGGTCGAGGAGGAACCGGCCCCGGTCGAGCCGGAGGCGGTCGCGGTCGAGCCGGAGGCGGTCGCGGTCGAGCCGGAGCCGCAGGCGGTGGAGCGCGATGCCCCCGATGCTGCCGGCGACGGGCGCGTCGCCCCACTCGATCCCCAGCACGTCCTTTGCGTCCTGGATGAGGCCCTCGATGCTCTTGGGGCTGCTCATCACCGGCCGTTCTCGCGCGGTTAGTCGCAGCGCAGCCTTTCCGTAGTGACACTGTTGTGACGGAGATGGCTCGTTCCGTCACACGGCGTCGCTTCATCCAGGGCTCGGCCGTCGCCGCGGCGATGGCCGGCCTCGAGCCGGCGACGCTCGCGGCCGAGCCGGGTCGCTATGCGCAGCGCCACGACGGCCCCAACGTGCTCCTGGTGATCGTCGACTCGCTGCGCGCCGACGCGGTCTACGAGGACCGGGTGCGCACCCCGAACATGAGCGCGCTGGCCCGCCGCGGGCTCCGCTTCACCCAGGTATTCCCGGAGGGCATGCCGACCGTCCCCGTCCGCAACGCCATCCTCAGCGGCCGCCGCCAGTTCCCCTACCGCGGCTGGTACGACCGCCCCGGCCTCATCTCCATGCCGGGCTGGGAGCCGCTCGCGCAGCCGGACCGCTCCATGCTCGCGACGCTGCGCCGCGCCGGCTACTGGACCGCGTACGTGACCGACAATCCCTTCGTCGGCTTCGCCGCCCCCTACGGCCGCTTCCGCAACAGCGTCAACCGCTTCGTGCGCACGGGCGGTCAGATCGGCGGCAGGCACAAGCCCGGCAGCGTCCCCGACGAGATCCTCCGCCACTGGCTCCACCCGGCCACTGACAGCGCGCGCACCCGCCAGCGCGTCGGCCTCTACCTCGCCAACAGCCGCCCGTGGGAGGGGCCAGATCACACCTTCGCCGGCCGCGTCTTTCGCAACGCGATCCACGAGCTGAACCAGGCCGCGGCGCGCGACCGCCCGTTCGCGCTCGTCGTGGACACCTACGAGCCGCACGAGCCCTGGACACCGCCGGCACGCTTTCTCGACATGTACGGCGGCTGGGACGGCCGCGAGCCGGCTCACCCCACCTACGGCCGCGCGAGCAACTGGCTGCGCTCGAGCGAGCGGCGCGGCGTGATCCGCCGCATGCGCGACCTCTACGCCGCGGAGGTCACGCTCACCGATCATTGGCTCGGCCTGCTGATCGACCGGCTCCACGACCTGAACCTCGAGCGCGAGACCGTGATCGCCCTCGTGGCCGATCACGGCATCCTGATCGGCGAGCACGGCTGGACGGGCAAGGTGCAGACGGCGCTCTATCCGGCGCTCACGCGCGTGCCGCTCATCCTCGTCCACCCGGCGCGCCGCCGGGCGGGCGCGGCGAGCGACTGGTTCGCGTCGAGCCACGACCTCGGCCCCACGCTGCTCTCGATGGCCGGCGTACGGCGCCCCGAGCGCATGACGGGCGCCGACCTCTCGCGCCCGTTCCGCGGCCGCGGGCTGCCCGATCGCGAGTACGCCTGGGGCGGCTACTCGGACTCGTTCTTCATCCGCTCCCGCCGCTGGATGCTGTGGGGCTACAACAGCCCAGGGAACTTCAAGCTGTTCGACCTGCGCCGCGATCCCGGCATGAGGCGCAACGTGGCGGCCCGCCACCCGGACGTGGTCGACCGTCTCTACGGCGCCGTGCTCGAGCGCGCCGGCGGCCGGCTGCCCTGGTACGGCGGCGACTAGCCCGCCGGGTAACCTCCGCCGCCCATGCGCCAGAAGTCGCCCGAGACCTACGAGGAGAAGCTCGCCCAGCTCCAGGAGCTGCGCGAGCAGGCCGTTCACACGAACCCACAGGCCGAGGAGAAGCAGCACGAGCGCGGCAAGCTCACCGCCCGCGAGCGGATCGACAAGCTCCTCGACCCCGGCTCGTTCGAGGAGCTCGACACCTTCGTCCGCCACCGCACGAGCGACTTCGGCATGCTCGACAACCGCCCCTGGGGCGACGCCGTGGTCACCGGGCACGGCACCATCGACGGCCGCCCCGTCGCCGTCTTCTCCCAGGACTTCACGGTCTTCGGCGGCTCGCTCGGCGAGGTGATGGGCGAGAAGATCGTGAAGGTGATGGACCTGGCGGCCAGGATCGGCTGCCCGGTGATCGGGATCAACGACTCAGGTGGCGCGCGCATCCAGGAGGGCGTCGTCTCGCTCGGCGCCTACGGCGACGTGTTCGTGCGCAACGTGCAGTCCTCGGGCGTGATCCCGCAGATCTCGGTGATCATGGGCCCGTGCGCGGGCGGCGCCGTCTACTCCCCGGCCATGACGGACTTCATCTTCATGGTCAAGGAGACCTCGCACATGTTCATCACCGGTCCCGACGTGATCAAGACGGTCACGGGCGAGGAGGTCGAGTTCGAGGAGCTCGGCGGCGCGATGACCCACAACTCGAAGTCGGGCGTGGCGCACTTCGCGGCGGACGACGAGGAGAGCTGCCTCGAGGACGTGCGCTACCTCATGTCGTTCCTGCCCCAGAACAACCTCGAGATCCCGCC
>DASSVP010000081.1:0-6203 GCA_035705985.1 Thermoleophilaceae bacterium | reverse complement strand
CTGCTCGACGTGACCCCGCTCACCCTCGGCATCGAGACCAAGGGCGGCGTCATGACGAAGCTCATCGAGCGCAACACCACGATCCCGACGAAGAAGTCGGAGATCTTCTCTACGGCCGAGGACAACCAGCCGAGCGTCGAGGTCCACGTGCTCCAGGGCGAGCGCGAGATGGCCGCGTACAACAAGTCGCTCGGCAAGTTCCAGCTCACCGGCATCCCGCCGGCGCCGCGCGGCGTCCCGCAGATCGAGGTGACCTTCGACATCGACGCGAACGGCATCCTCGCGGTGGGCGCCAAGGATCTCGGCACCGGCAAGGAGCAGAAGATCGAGATCAAGGCCGGCTCGGGCCTCGCGGAGGAGGAGGTCGAGCGCATGGTGAAGGACGCCGAGGCTCACGCCGAGGAGGACCGCCGCCAGCGCGAGACCGTCGAGGCGCGCAACGGCGCCGAGAACGCCGCCTACCAGGCTGAGCGCCAGGTGGCGGAGATGGGCGACTCGCTCGACTCGTCCTCCAAGGAGGAGATCGAGGCGGCCATCAAGGACGTCCGCGACAACCTCGAGTCCGACGACGTCGAGCTGCTGCGGCAGAAGACCGACGCGCTCCAGACCGCCTTCCACAAGGTGTCGGAGCAGATGTATGCCGCGGCGCAGCAGCAGGCGGCGGCGAACGGCGCCTCCGCGGACGGCGAGGGCGCGCCGAGCCCCGACGCCGACGAGGAGGAGGTCGTCGACGCCGAGGTTGTCGACGGCGAGGAGCGCTCGTGAGCGAGGAGACTCCGCTCGCGCCCGAGGACGAGCCCGTCACGTCACGCGACGAGGCGGGCGAGCCCTCGGGCGAAGAGGAGCCCGCAAACGAGGAAGAGCGAATCGTCGAGGAGCCCGAGGACTACCTCGCGCTGGCCCAGCGGATTCAGGCCGACTTCGAGAACTACCGGAAGCGCGCCGCACGCGAGGCGGCGGTCGCGGGCGAGCGCGCGAAGGGCGGTCTGGTCCGCGAGCTCCTGCCCGTGGTCGACAACCTGGAGAGGGCGCTGGCCTCAGCGGAGCAGGGTGAGCAGCACCTGGCCGACGGTGTGCGGCTGGTGCACTCGGAGCTGATCGCCGTCCTCGAGCGCAATGGCGTCGAGCAGTTCGACCCGGCCGGGGAGAAGTTCGATCCGGCCGAGCACGAGGCCCTGTCCGTGAGGGACGAGGGCGAGGCGGGGCTCGTTCTGGACGTCGTCGAGAAGGGTTACCGGACGAACGGCACGATCCTGCGTCCGGCCCGGGTGGTGGTGTCCGGCTAAGGATGGCGGCGGTCAAGGACCCATATGTGACGCTCGGCGTCAGCAAGAAGGCCTCTGACGACGAGATCAAGAAGGCCTACCGCAAGCTGGCACGCGAGTACCACCCCGATACGAATCAGGGCGACAAGGCCGCTGAAGAGCGCTTCAAGGAAGTGCAGAGCGCGTACGCGATCTTGTCGGACCCGTCCAAGCGGAAGGAATACGACTCGGGCGGGGGCATCTTCGGCGGCGGGTTCCCCGGCGGTGGAGCTGCCGGCGGAGGCGGCTTCGGCGGCTTCGGCGACATCCTGTCCGACCTCTTCGGCGGGGCTGCGGGCGGCCGCGGGCCCGGCCGCGCGCCGCGGCCCGAGCGCGGCCGCGACCTCGAGACCGAGGTGCACATCTCGTTCGAGCAGGCGATGGAGGGCGCGCAGATCCCCGTCGCGGTGCCGCTGTCGGCGCCGTGCCCGACCTGCCGCGGCACCGGCGCCAAGCCGGGAACGATGCCCACCGTGTGCTCGCGCTGCAACGGCCGCGGCGTCGAGGCGGAGTCGCAGGGCCTGTTCTCGATCTCGCAGCCGTGCTCGCTCTGCGGCGGCACCGGCACCGAGATCAGGGAGCCGTGCGCGACCTGCCAGGGCAGCGGCCGCACCCGCCAGGTCAAGCGCTACCGCGTGAACGTTCCCGCGGGCGTTCGCGAGGGCAGCCGCGTCCGGCTCGCCGGGAAGGGCGAGGCGGGCCCGCGCGGCGGGGCGCCCGGAGACCTCTACGTCATCACGCACGTCGCCGAGTCGCCGATCTTCAAGCGCAGGGGCGACAACCTCGAGGTCGAGGTGCCGATCACGATCCCGGAGGCGATCCGCGGCGCGACGATCGAGGTGCCCACGCTCTCCGCGACCAAGCGCATCCGCGTGCCTCCGGGCACGCAGCACGGGACCGTGCAGCGCCTGAGAGGCGAGGGCCCGCCGAAGCTCGGCGGCCGAGGCCGCGGCGACATGCACTACCGCCTTCAGATCGACGTTCCGAGCTCGCTCTCGAAGGAGCAGGCCGAGGTGGTGGACGAGCTGGCGACGGTGATCAACGGCAACCCGCGCGAGCGCCTGCTCTCGCAGAGGAGGTAGGCACGATGGCCGACTCGCCGGACCGCGAGCAGGGCGTCTACATGATCTCCGTGGCCGCCGACCTGGCGGGGATGCATCCGCAGACCCTGCGCATCTACGAGTCGCGCGGGCTGATCACGCCGAGGCGCTCGCCTAAGAACACGCGCCTCTACTCGCAGCAGGACGTGGACCGCCTCCGCCGCATCCAGGAGCTCACGAGCGAGCTCGGCATGAACCTCGCCGGCGTGGAGCGCGTGTTCGAGCTGGAGGAGGAGATCGAGCGGATGCGCCGCCGGATGCGCAACCTCGAGCGGCACGCGCAGCGCGTGCAGGAGCAGCTCCACAAGGAGCTCGAGCGAGTCCGGCGCTCCTTCAAGTACGAGCTCGTGCCGTACGAGCCGCCCTCACAGGCGCTGATGCCGCGCAGCCCGGGCGAGCGCGGCGTGCGGATCCCCGTCCGCCGGCCGCGGCCCTAGCCCGCGATCCGCAGCTTCAGCTCGTTCGCAGCGGCCGCGTGCTCCGCGGCGCCGGCGCGCCGCCAGTTCGCCAGGGCGCGGTGCCAGAGCAGCGCGGCGCGCCGGCCGGCGACCACCGCGCGCACGCGCGCGAGGCGGCGCTCCAGCCGCCTGCCCACCGCCGCGGAGCGGCCTGGCCGCGCGAGCTCCGTCTGGAGCTCGTGCACGAGAAGCCGTGCGGCATGGAACTTCATCCGCGCCGTTCGCGCCTCGCCGGCGGCGATCGCGGCGGCCGCCAGGTCGATCCACTGCTCCTGCTCCTGCTCGCGCTGCTCGCGCCGCCAGCCCATGATCTCGTCCCACGACACCGTGAGCCGCCGCACCGCGTCGAACGCCTGGCGGCGGCTCGCCGGGTTGCCCTCGGCGCTGTCGATGTGCACGAGTCCCTCGGTGGCGTACTTGCCTTCGAGGTTGTCCCGCAGCGTCACGAACACCTGCGGCGCCCCCACCTCGCCGAGTCCCACGAGCGTCTGCGTGAGGTACGCGGCCTGGGCGGCGTCGCCGCCGGTGTAGGCGCCGTCAACCTGGAAGGCCGGGTCCGCGGGGTAGCCGTGCTCGGTGACCCACAGCGGCCCGCCGAACCCGCGCGCCGCGAGCCAGGCTCGGAACTCGCCGTAGCGCCGGACGACAGCCTCCGCGGGCCCGCGCAGGTGGATGTTCGCGATGTCGAACTTGTGGAGCGCGTCCGCGCCGGGCGTCGCGAAGACGCGCTCCACCCAGGCCGGCTCGTGCGGCCGCATCAGGCCGCCGAAGAGCACCTTCGCCCCCGGCGCGCGCGCCTTGATCTCGTCATAAGCGGAGCTCAGCATCAGGGCGTACTCCTCGGCGGTGCCGTCGAACGCCCACTCGCCGTCCGGCTCGTTCACGATCTCCCAGTGGTCGATCGAGCCGGCCGCGTGCTCCGCGACCTCGCCGGCCATGCGGCCGAAGTCCTCCTCGTCGGCTCCCTCCGGCGGCGTGAGCAGAAGGCCGAGGATCCGCAGCCTGTGCCGCTGGGACAGCTCGACGATGCTGTCGAGCCCGCTCCAGTCGGGGCTGGCGTTGGGCGACGCGAAAATCCCACTGAGCTCGACGTCGACGCGGATGTAGTCGGCGCCGAGCGCGCTCGCCTCGGAGAAGATGCGCTCCTTCATTGGCTCGGGCGTACAGCAGGAATGCACCATCGCGTGCGCGGAGATCGGCGCGGCATGCGCCGGAGCGGCCAGCGCAAGCGCGGCCAGGCAGCCTGCGAGGAGCAAATTAACGCGAAGAACTCGCAACGGGACCCTTCCAGGGTGTACAAAAACGCGGAATGACCCATAGTGGGGACGCTGCCGTGCGGCTCAACGGCACTCGCAAGACGTATGGGGATGTCGTGGCGGTGGACCGGGTCGACCTGGACATCGCCGAAGACGAGTTCTTCACGCTGCTTGGACCGTCCGGTTCGGGGAAGACGACCTGCCTGCGCATGATCGCGGGCTTCGAGCGGCCTGACGAGGGAAGCGTAGAGCTGGCGGGCCGCGACGTCACCGACGTGCCGCCCTACGAGCGCGACGTCAACACCGTTTTTCAGGACTACGCGCTCTTTCCCCACATGTCGGTCGGCGAGAACGTGGAGTACGGCCTGCGCATCGCGAGGGTCGCTCGCGAGGAGCGGCGCCGGCGGGCGTCCGAGGCGCTCGAGCTCGTGCGCCTCGGCGGGTACGAGAAGCGCCGGCCCGCGCAGCTCTCCGGCGGGCAGCGGCAGCGCGTGGCGCTCGCGCGCGCCCTGGTGAACCGCCCGAAGGTGCTCCTGCTCGACGAGCCGCTCGGCGCGCTCGACCTGAAGCTGCGCCAGCAGATGCAGCACGAGCTCCGCACGATCCAGGGCGAGGTGGGCATCACCTTCATCTACGTGACGCACGACCAGGAGGAGGCGCTCACGATGAGCGACCGCCTGGCCGTCTTCGCCGAGGGGCGAGTCGAGCAGGTGGGCCCACCCGCGGAGGTCTACGAGCACCCGGCGAACGAGTTCGTCGCGGGCTTCGTGGGCGTCTCGAACATCGTCGAGCGGGAGGGCGAGCGCTTCACGATCCGCCCGGAGAAGGTGCGGATCCTGGAGGAGACGGAGGCCACGAACGGCCTACGTGTGGAGGCGGGGCGCATCCGCGACGTGTCGTACGTCGGCATGGTCACGCGCTTCGTCATAGAGCTGGATGAGGGCGGCGAGCTGCAGGTCGTCCGCCAGAACCTCGAGATGTCGTCGCAGGAGGCTCTCGAGCAGCGGGGTCGGCGAGTGCGCGTTGGATGGCACGGCGAGCATGCGTACGCGATCCCGGACTCGCAGGAAGAGATCCCGGAGGAGGGACAGACGTGAAATTCAATGAATGGCTGCGCCGCGGGCACCGCCCAGGGCGTGCCGCACTGCGGTTGAGCGCGCTGGCCGCGCTCACGCTGTGCCTGGCCGCGTTCACGGCGGCCGGCTGCGGCGACGACGACGACGATGGCGGCGGAGGCGACTCCGGCTCCGGGGGCGAGGCGCTCCAGAAGGTCGGCAAGGGCGAGGGTCAGGTCAACCTGATCGCCTGGGCCGGCTACGTGGAGGACGGCTCGACCGACCCGAAGGTCGACTGGGTGTCCGACTTCGAGGAGAAGACCGGCTGCCAGGTGAACGTGAAGCTCGGCAACACCTCGGACGAGATGGTCACGCTGATGCGCACGGGCAAGTACGACGGCGTGTCGGCCTCGGGCGACGCGACGCTCCGGCTGATCGCCGGCGGCGACGTCGCGCCGGTGAACACCGACCTGATCCCGAACTACGCGGACGTGTTCGAGGGGCTGAAGGACCAGCCGCACAACACGGTCGACGGTGTGAACTACGGCGTGCCGCACGGCCGCGGCGCCAACCTCCTGATGTACAACGCCGACGTCGTGAAGCCCGCGCCCGACTCGTGGTCGATCGTCTGGGGCGGCGAGGAGAGCCAGCCCTACAAGGGCAAGATCACCGCGTACGACAGTCCCATCTACATCGCGGACGCGGCGCTGTACCTGAAGGCCACGCAGCCCGACCTTGGGATCGAGAACGTCTACGAGCTCGACGACAAGCAGTTCCAGGCCGCGGTCGACCTCCTCAAGCAGCAGCGCGAGGTGATCGGCGAGTACTGGTCCGACTACACGAAGGAGCAGGCGGCGTTCACGTCCGGCGACTCCGTGGCCGGCACCACGTGGCAGGTGATCGCGAACCTCGTGAAAAGCGACAAGAAGTCGCCGCCGGTCGAGGCGATCCTGCCGAAGGAGGGCTCGACCGGGTGGTCAGACACCTGGATGATCTCCTCCGAGGCCAAGAACCCGAACTGCATGTACAA
>DASSVP010000080.1:0-8875 GCA_035705985.1 Thermoleophilaceae bacterium | reverse complement strand
CCTCTACCGCCGCGTGATCAACCGGAACAACCGGCTGAAGCGGCTGCTCGACCTCGGCGCGCCCGAGATCATCGTCAACAACGAGAAGCGGATGCTGCAGGAGGCCGTCGACGCGCTGTTCGACAACGGCCGCCGCGGCCGCCCCGTGACCGGGCCGGGCAACCGCCCGCTCAAGTCGCTCAGCGACATGCTGAAGGGCAAGCAGGGCCGCTTCCGCCAGAACCTGCTCGGCAAGCGCGTGGACTACTCGGGCCGCTCGGTCATCGTGGCCGGGCCCGAGCTGAGGATCCACCAGTGCGGCCTGCCGAAGCTGATGGCCCTCGAGCTCTTCAAGCCGTTCATCATGGCGCGGCTCGTCGAGCGCAAGGCCGTCCAGAACATCAAGGCCGCCAAGAAGATGGTCGACTCGATGATCCCGGAGGTGTGGGACGTCCTCGAGGAGGTCATCCAGGAGCACCCCGTGCTGCTGAACCGGGCGCCGACGCTCCACCGCCTGGGCCTCCAGGCGTTCGAGCCCGTGCTCGTGGAGGGCAAGGCCATCCAGGTCCACCCGCTCGTCTGTCACGCGTTCAACGCCGACTTCGACGGCGACCAGATGGCCGTGCACGTGCCGCTGTCAGCCGAGGCTCAGGCCGAGGCGCGGCTGCTCATGCTGTCGGCGAACAACATCCTGTCGCCGGCGCACGGCTCTCCGCTCGCCACGCCCACGCAGGACATGGTGCTCGGCTCGTACTACCTGACCTACGGTCCGGACGAGCAGGGGATGGAAGACCTGCGCGAGGTCGAGAAGGCCGGCAAGTGGGACGAGAAGAAGCACGGCAAGCGGCCGCACGTGTTCCGGTCCGCGCAGGAGGCCGAGCTGTCCTACGACAGCGGCGTGGTGTCGCTCCACGACCTCTCGGAGTACCGCCAGCGCCACACGACCGATCACAAGCTCACGACCGTCGGGCGGATCATCTTCAACGAGCGCATCCAGCGCGCGCTGGAGGAGGCGCTCGGCGAGGAGTTCGACCCGGAGACCTACGAGTTCGTCAACAAGCCCCTGCGCAAGCGCGACATGAACGCCGTCATCGAGCGGCTGGTGGAGCTGCACGGGCCCTACGCGACGGCGATGGTGCTCGACGCGTTCAAGGAGCTCGGCTTCCACTTCGCCTCGCAGGCCGGCATCACGATCTCGAAGAACGACGTGGTGATCCCGCCCGACAAGGAGTCGATCCTCGAGGGCTACGAGTCGCAGGTGGGCGAGATCCAGGACCAGTACGACATGGGCCTGATCACCCAGGAGGAGCGCAAGGAGGCCGTCGTCGAGAAGTGGACCGCCGCCACGGACGAGGTCGGCGAGGCGATGCAGCGAAACCTCGACGAGCTCAACCCGGTGTTCATGATGGCCAACTCGGGAGCCCGTGGCTCGTTCAAGCAGATCCGCCAGCTGGCCGGCATGCGAGGCCTGATGGCGAATCCGAAGGGCGAGATCATCGAGCGTCCGATCCGGGCCAACTTCATGGAGGGCCTGACGGTGCTCGAGTACTTCATCTCGACGCACGGCGCCCGCAAGGGCCTCGCCGACACGGCGCTCCGCACCGCGGACTCGGGCTACCTCACCAGGCGGCTCGTGGACGTGGCGCAGGACGTGATCGTGCGCGACGAGGACTGCGGCACCAAGGAGTACATCGACATGCCGGTCCTCGGTGAGGACGGGCGTCCGAACGGGCAGCTCGAGGGTCGCTTCGCGGCCATCGAGATCAAGACGAAGCGGGGACGCTCGGTCGTCCCGAAGGGTGAGCTCATCACCCCGGCCTACATCGACGAGATCGTCGACGCCTTCGGCGGCGAGGAGGGCGCGGCCGTGCCGGTCCGCTCGGTCCTCAAGTGCCAGGCCGAGGGGATCTGCCAGGCGTGCTACGGCCGCGCTCCGGCCACCGGCAAGGTGGTCGCGATCGGCGACGCGGTCGGCATCATCGCGGCCCAGTCGATCGGCGAGCCCGGCACGCAGCTGACGCTGCGGACGTTCCACACCGGCGGTGTCGCCGGCGCGGACATCACGCACGGTCTCCCGCGCGTGGTGGAGCTGTTCGAGGCCCGCAAGCCGAAGGGGCAGGCGGAGCTCGCGACGGTCGAGGGCACGGCCGCGGTCGAGGAGACCGACAAGGGCCTCAAGGTCACGATCACGGACGCCGGCGGCGAGGAGCACGCCTACGCATTCCCGCGCCGCACGCGCCTGCTCGTCACCAAGGGCCAGAAGGTCACGCCGGGCGATCAGCTCAACGAGGGCTCGATCTACCCGCACGACCTGCTCGCCTACGGCGGCAAGGACCAGCCCGCGCGGCGGACCGCGACCGAGGTGTACCTCGTCAAGGAGGTGCAGAAGGTCTACAAGTCGCAGGGCGTCGACATCAACGACAAGCACATCGAGGTCATCGTCCGGCAGATGATGAAGAAGGTCCGTATCGACCAGAAGGGCGACACGACCTACCTCCCGGGCCAGTTCGTGGACCGCAACGAGCTGCTCGGGGTGAACGCCGACCTGAAGAAGGCCAAGTCCGAGCAGGCCGAGTACGAGGAGATCATCCTCGGAATCACGAAGGCCTCGCTGGCGACCGACTCGTTCCTGTCGGCGGCCTCCTTCCAGGAGACGACTAAGGTGCTGACCGACGCCGCCCTCGAGGGCAAGACCGACCGGCTGCTCGGCCTGAAGGAGAACGTGATCATCGGGAAGCTGATCCCGGCGGCCACGGGCCTTCGCCGCTACCGCCGGCTCGAGATCGAGCCCACCGAGCCGATCCGCCGCCACGCGCCGGAGGAGCTCACGATGCTCGAGGAGTCCGAGCTGCTCGGCCTCAGCGAGACGGGCGAGATCGAGGGCTTCGGCTTCGGTGGCAACGGCGACGACGGCGAGGGCGCCTTCGGCGACCTGGCCGACCTGCCGACGCCGACGGACCGCGACGAGAGCTGAGCCCTGCAGATCCGGGGCCGGTGTCGGGTGCAGCCCGGTGCCGGCCCCGTTTCTGAGGGTGGTTGAGGGTCAGCGGATCCAGCCCTCGAGCTCGTCGGCCCAGCCGAGCAGCTGGGCGACGTGCTGGTCGGTGAGGCCCTCGGCGGGGGCCGTCTCCACGAGCAGCGTCGGGGCGGTCCTTCCCTCAGCCCAGGCCACGCAGGTCTCGTCGAGGTTGTCGTCGACCCAGGCGGCCGGGCGGTCGGCTGCGTACTCGTCTATCGCGTCGACCTTCCAGTGCGCCGAGCCGAACACCGCGCGGCCGTCGAAGACAAGCGACGGCAGGTTGCGGAAGGGCAGCTTCAGGATGAAAGGCAGGTGCTCATTCGCACGATCCTCCCAGCCGGTCGCCCAGACGAGCTCGAAGCGGTCAGCTAGGGTGACGAGCCTCGCCCCGACGCCGTCGGGGATGCAGTGAGCCACACCGTCGACCCAGTGCAGGGGGCCGGGGAGCTCGCCCGCGCCGGGGCTGAATCCGAACAGGCTGATGACCCCGTCGACGTCCACGAACAGGATCGGTCGTTGTTGCGATTGCGGTTCCAAGGTTTCGGTAACGGGTTACGGAGGAAGCAATAGGTTGACGAACTCGTCGGCTTTGGCCAAAAGGTCGATCAAGCCGGCAGGCGTGGCAACCGATAGCTCGAAGTAGCGGTAGGGGGAGATCGCTTTCGCGGTCTCCTGTTCCAGACCCTCTTTTCTTTCTTTGCTTGAACTAGGAATTCTTCTTGCGCTCTTTTGCGCCTTCGCGACGAACGTCGGCTTCCTGCTGAAGCATCGCGGAGCGTGCGCAGCTCCTGACGTAAGCCTCAAGCACCCGGTGGCCAGCGCCGTCGGCCTGTTCCGCTCGAAGTGGTTCGCGGTCGGCATGCTCGTCGCCCTGGTCGCGTGGGTCTTCCACGTCGTCGCCCTGGCGCTCGCGCCGCTGTCCATCGTCCAGGCCGTCATCGCCGGCGGGCTCGTCTTCCTCACGGTGCTCGCCGAGCGCTGGTTCGGCTACTCGGTCGGCACGCGCCAGTGGGCGGGCGTCGGCCTCACCGCGCTCGGCCTCGTGCTGCTGGCCGTGACGCTGCCGCACAGCGGCGGGCACGCGAGCTACTCGACGGCGGGCATGATCGCCTTCGAGTCCGCGCTGCTCGCGCTCGGCGTCTTCCTCGTCCTCTCGAAGAAGCTCGACTCGCATGAGCACCACGGCGTGATGCTCGGCACCGCGGCCGGACTGCTGTTCGGCGTGTCCGACGTGGCGATCAAGGCGCTCACGACCGGGCTGGGCGAGAGCGGCGTGCTCGCCGGCGTGCTGATGTCGCCCTGGCTCTACACCTGCGTCGCGGCGTCGGTGATCGCGTTCTACGCGTCGGCGCGCGGGCTCCAGAAGGGCGAGGCCGTGCCGGTCATCACCCTCACGAGCGCCGCGGCGAACGTCACGGCGATCAGCGGCGGGATCCTCGTCTTCGGCGACCCGATGCCGAACGACCCGCTGGGCATCGTGATCCAGAGCTTCGCCTTCGTGCTCGTGATCGTGGCCGCCGCCCTGACGCCGGCGCCGCTGCGCGCAGCCCGCGCAACGGCCTAGGCGCCCCGCACTCAGCCGCCGCGCCGTCGACGGCGGGGCCGCCAAGAATCGCTCCCGCACCTGCGGCGGCCGCCCCGGCCGCCATGCGGCAGGGCCGGGATGGCCGCCGGCCACGACGGCCCGCCCGTGAGGGGGTTGGGCGCTTTTCATTGCGAAATGGAAATGGAAAACGCCCCACCCCGGTGCGCGGGGCCGGCGCGCGCGGCGAGCCTTACGCCCGGGCGCACCGGAGTGGCGGGTGTGTGACACGGTCGTGTCGAGACCGGGCCATCTCGTTCGACGTACTTGCATGGGCGAAATTCACGTACATGAGTTCATGAGCCTCGACGGCGTCATCGACGCGCCGACGTGGACGTTCGACTACGGCTTCGATCCCAACATGGGCGAGGCAATTGGCGCTGTCACCGAGCGATCCGAGGGGATCCTGCTCGGGCGCGTGACCTACGAGATGTTCGAGCCCGCCTGGTCGGCGCGGACTGCGGAGGACGATCCGGGCGCGCCGTTCTTCAACGACACCACCAAGTACGTCGTCTCGGGCACGCTCGATACCGCCACCTGGAGGAACTCGGAGATCGTGGGGCCGTACGACCCGGAGGCCATCCGCCGCCTCAAGGAGGAGGTCGAGGGCGACCTCTACGTGAGCGGCAGCGGCACTCTCGTCCGGGCCATGCTCGAGGACGGCCTCGTCGATGAGCTGCACCTGTTCGTCTTCCCGCTCACGCGCGGGTCCGGGCCGCGGCTCTTCCCCGATGGAGCCGAGCCGAAGGGGTTCTCGCTCGCCCGTACCGAGTCCTACCCCAACGGCGTGGTCTACGGGGCCTACCGCCCCGGGGCCGCGGCCGCCTGAGGCTTCTGCGCGCCGGGGCGGTCGAGGGCGAAGTCCTCGATCGCCTCGGCCAGCAGGTCGGGCGCGTCCGACATCGGCGTGTGGCCGATGCCCGTGATGTAGCGGAGCTCCGCGCCGGGGATCAGCCGCTCGAAGCGGCGGCCCTGGCGCGGTAGGAGGACCAGGTCGAGCGTGCCCCACAGCACGAGCACCGGCACCTCCAGCTCCGTCAGCCCGCGCGGCTGCCCGTCGAAGGTGTGGGGCAGCGTGGCCTCGAAGCCGGTGCAGCTCGCGAGCAGCTCGCTCTCCTCCGTGAGCTGGTCCGGGTCGTAGTTCCACGGGCGCCCGGAGGTGGGGCCGGCGAGCAGCGAGCGCGTGAGCGGGTTGCGTAGCAGTGCGTCCGGCGTCGGCAGGTTCTGCGCCGCCCAGCGAAGCCCGCGGAGGACGTTCGCGCCCCATCGCTTCTCGCGCGCGTGTTGCAGCCCGGCGGGCGAGATCGCGGTGACGGTGCGGGCGCGACCTCGGCGGGCCAGCTCCAGCGAGATCCAGCCGCCCAGCGAGTTTCCCGCGAAATGGGCCGTGTCGAAGCCGGCGCGCCCCATCTCGTCCTCGACGGCATCGGCGAGCGCCTCGGGGGTCGGCGGGATGCTCGAGGGGAGAGCCGCCGAGTGGCCGAACCCGGGCAGGTCCACCGCGAGAACGTCGAAGCGCTGCTCGAGCCGGGGGAGCATCGGGCGCCAGCCACGCCACGTGTGCCCGATTCCGTGGACCAGCACGAGCGGCTCTCCGGACCCTCCGCGGTGGTGGTCGAGGGCGGCCATGCCGGGAATCTATGGCTTTGGCGCTGCTACCATCACGCGCCGCATGCCCAGCATCAACCAGCTCGTCCGCAAGGGCCGCACGAAGCCCAAGAAGAAGGTGTCGACCCCCGGTCTGAAGTCCGGCCAGGGTCGCAAGAAGCGCATCGCCGCCCCGCAGCGGCGGGGCGTGTGCACCCGCGTGTACACCACCACGCCGAAGAAGCCGAACTCCGCGCTCCGCAAGGTGGCCCGCGTCCGGCTGACGAACGGCATGGAGGTCACCTCCTACATCCCGGGCGAGGGGCACAACCTGCAGGAGCACTCCGTGGTGCTCGTCCGCGGCGGCCGCGTCAAGGACCTCCCGGGCGTGCGCTACAAGGTCGTGCGCGGGACGCTCGACGCGGTCGGCGTGTCCGACCGCAAGAAGGCCCGCTCCCAGTACGGCGCGAAGGCCAAGTAGCGATGCCGCGCCGCAACTCTCCAGGACAGCGCCCGGTCGAGCCGGATCCGATGTACGGGTCCAAGCTCGTCCAGCAGCTGATCAACAAGGTGATGGTGGACGGCAAGAAGTCCACCGCCGAGAAGATCGTCTACGACGCCCTCGACATCCTCGCCAAGCGCACCAGTCAGGACGCGGTGCCCGCGCTCGAGGAATCGATCAAGCAGCTCACCCCGGTGCTCGAGGTCCGCTCCCGCCGAGTCGGCGGCGCGACCTACCAGGTGCCAGTGGAGGTGCCGCAGCGCCGCGCCCGCACGCTGGCGATCCGCTGGCTCATCGAGTTCGCCCGGGCCCGCCGCGAGAAGTCGATGGCGGAGCGCCTGGCCGGCGAGCTCGGCGACGCCCAGTCGCAGCAGGGCGGCGCGTACAAGCGGAAGGACGACATCTTCCGCATGGCGCAGGCCAACAAGGCGTTCGCCCACTACCGCTGGTAGGCGGTCCCGATGCCCATCTACGAGTTCGCGTGCGGATCCTGCGGCGCGCGGTTCGAGGAGCTGGTGCGCGCCGGCGAGACGGCGCCCTGCCCTGAGTGCGGCTCGGCCGAGGTCGAGCGCAGGTTCTCGCCGATCGGCGAGCCGCGCCTGCCCGTCGGGCTCCACGGCAAGGCCGCGGCCGAGTCGAACGCGCGACGCCGGGAGCGGGAGGCCAGGCGCCAGGAGGGCTTCCGCGAGGACCGGAAGCGCCGCGGGCGCTAGCCGCCGTCCGGGCCGGGCGGCTCGGGCAACGGCTCCGGCTCGGGCGGCGGGCCGGGGGTGATGACCGGCGACCCCGTGACCGGCCCAACCACCGGGCCGGGGCTCAGCGTCGGCGGCCGGAAGCGATCGAGCGTCAGCCCGCCGAGCAGCTCCCAGTAAGCGCGCCGCTCCGTTCCGTCGCGCGCGATCAGGCCGGAGTCCCAGCGCGGGTTGCCATCGTCGCGCCAGTTGTAGAGGTAGAGCCGCTCGATACGCCGGAGCGACGACGTAAGCCTGAACGCGTGGCGCACCGCCCGGGCGGCGCGGCGCTCGTTGTACTTGAAGCGCCGGTGGCGCACGATGCCGCCGGTCTCCGTGATCCAGATGTCCGCGTTCCGCACGCGCCTGACGAACAGCCGCGTGGCGCGGGTTCGGAGGCGCGTCACGTCCGGGTAGTTGTGGAGCCCGAAGATGAGCCGGCCGCGTCCGGCGCGCGCGCGGAACGCGCGAACCCAACGCCACATCCGCCAGTTGCTCGTGAGCAGGAGCTCCACGGCGACGACCGTGCAGCCGCGGCACTGCTTCTTGAGCGCCCGGTAGAAGACCGCGGTGCGGCGCGGATGCCGGCCGGTGGGCTGGGTGCTGCCGAGGTTCGCCTCGTTCCAGGTCGAGAACTCGCGCACCCACGGATAGCGGGCGCGGAACTCGCGCACCCGGGCGGCGTACTCGCGCACGGACGGCAATCGCATTCGGTGCCTCTCGCTCATGGCGTGACCGAACGAGACGAGCGGCTCCACCCCGTCGCGCCGGGCGCGCGCGAGCCAGAGGTCGGCCACGGCGAGCGGCCAGCCACCGGCCCGGACCACGTCATACGGGACGAGGACCCGTGCGTGCCGTATGCCGGTGTCGAGGAAGCGGGGGTCCTCGAAGAGGTCCGGGCTCGGCTCGGCGATCCCCACGGTCACCGCGGGCCCATCCAGGGCAGCCGCGCCCGCGGGGAGCGCCGCGACAAGCAGCGCGCATGAGATGGCGATCGCCTTGCGCATCAGTCCTCGGGACGTATAACCCGGACCAGCCCCGCGACTACCGCCAGCAGCCCACCGATCAGCTCGAACCACA
The DNA here is from genome assembly GCA_035705985.1 of Thermoleophilaceae bacterium. Classification (GTDB taxonomy): domain Bacteria; phylum Actinomycetota; class Thermoleophilia; order Solirubrobacterales; family Thermoleophilaceae; genus JACVRW01. The sequence continues at coordinate 395 of DASSVP010000080.1, read as the reverse complement.
GGCCCGCGCCCGCATGAGCGCTGGCCTGGGCGTACTGGCGCCCGATCAGACCGGTGTCGTCGGTGGCCGGAAGGTCGCGCACGAGCGCGAGCAGCAGCACGATCGCCCCGATTCCGATCAGCGCCACCGCCGCGGGCCGCGACCTGCCGAAGGCCGCCCCGGCGCCCATCACGAAGGTCAGCAGCCCGAGCAGGAGCAGCGCCACCGAATGGCGCTCGAATCCCTTCTGCGAGCAGTCGTCCGCCAGCGTGGGGCTCGAGTCGTAGATCACCTCGCAACGGGTGGGGTCCAGCTCGACCGAAATGACCGTCGTGACCTCCGTCAGCAGCATCAGCGCGCCCGCCAGGAGGGCCGCTCCGGCCACGACGATTGCAACTCGGGAAATCCCCGTGGGC
>DASSVP010000079.1:0-12914 GCA_035705985.1 Thermoleophilaceae bacterium | reverse complement strand
ACCAGCTTCTCGAGCTCCTTGTGCGCGGTCAGGATGATCGCCGCGGCCGGCACCTCGTAGAGGTCGCGCACCTTGAGGCCGACGATGCGGTCCTCGAGGTGGTCCACGATCCCCACCCCGTGCCGGGCACCGATCTCGCCGGCCCGCTCGAGCAGCTCCACGAGGCCCAGCTCCTCGCCGTTCAGCGACACCGGGCGCCCCCGCGCGAAGCCCACGACCACGTCCTCGGGCTCATCCGGCGCCTCCTCCGGGCGCGTAACAAGGTTGAACACATCGTCGCGCGGCGGCTCCTCCAGGTCCTCGATCGCGCCGCCCTCCGACGAGCGGCCCCAGAGGTTGTCGTCGATCGAGTAGGGCGGCGCCTCCGTCCCGCCCTTCACCGGGATGCCGTGCTCGCGCGCGTAGGCGATCTCCTCCTCACGCCCCATCTGCCAGCCGCGCACCGGCGCGATGATCTTCATGGCCGGGTCGAGCGCGATCACCGTCGACTCGATCCGCACCTGGTCGTTCCCCTTGCCCGTGCAGCCATGCGCGATCGTGTCGCAGCCGCTCTTCTGCGCGTACTCCACTGCCAGCTTCGCGATCAGCGGCCTGCCGAGCGCCGTGAACAGCGGGTAGCCGCCGCCGTAGAGCGCGTTCGCCTTGATCGCGGGAAGCACGTACTCGCCCGCGAACTCCTCGCGCGCGTCGACGATGTGGCAGTCGAGCGCGCCGAGCTGGAGCGCCTTGCCCTTCACAACGTCGTAGTCCTCGCCCGGCTGCCCGAGGTTGACCGTGAGCGCGACGACCTCGGCCTCGTACTCGTCCTGGATCCACTTGAGCATCACCGACGTGTCGAGGCCGCCGGAATAGAGCAGCAGCACGCGCCCCACCTCGCCGGGCTCGGCCTCGTAGGAGGCGGTCTTGATGAGTGTGTGGCGCCGCTCGCTCACGGCGCCGGAACCTACCGGTTCCGCTTTCCCGCCAACACAAGAATGCTCCTCGTGTGCTCGCCCTCGCCGGGCAGGCTCGCGGTCAGGCGCAGGCGGCTGCCGGCCCGGACGAGCTTGCGCCCACGCCGCGTGAGGCGGATCTGGACGGTGGCGGTGCGGTTGAAGCCCACCATTCGCGCTCCACGCCCTACGGTGCGCCGGCCGGCCGCGAGCGTCAGCTCACAGCGGCCGTCCGCCATCGCGGAGCAGCGCGCGGTGAGCCCAGGAGCGAAGAGGGTCCGGATGCTCACGCGCGACGGTGCACTCAGCGCGGGTAGCGCCTTGACGCGGGTCCTCCCCCAGTGGCTCTGGAGGCCGGTACGCGACACTGCCCGCACGGCGATCGTCGCGCCCGCGCGGGGCGGCACCCCCCGCACCAGCAACCGCCGCTGGCGGACGTCGTAGAAGCGGCCCCGCCCCTCGGTGGTGCGCACGGAGATGCGATAGCGGCGCGCCTCGGCCACGCGTCCCCACCGCACTACCAGCGCATCGCCGCGCCTCGCGACGGCCGGCCGCGGGCGCGCAGGACGAAGCGGCGCGGGCGCCCGGTACCGCGCCACCGTCACCGTGCCCCGTGGCAGCCCGCTCGACTCGAGTAGCGCGTCGATCCGCCGCGGGCCGGCCGGACCCTCCGCGGGGGTGAAGCGGATGCTCCCGCGGCGCCCGCGGGCGCGCCCGATCGGGCTGCTCGGCCCGCCACGGCCGCCGACCTCGAAGAAGGTCACGCTCTGGCCCTCGACGCTCTTCAGGCGGTAGTCGAGCACCCGCCGGTGCCCGCTGCCGCGCACGCGCGCCCATACCGGCCGCCTGGGCAACGGGCCCGCCTGGCCGACGGACGCGATCGACGGCGACCCCGCCTGCTCCTCGACGCGCCAGGTCCCGCCCGCGGGGCGGCGCACCATCAGATAGGTGTCGCGGCCCTCACGCACCCACAGGAAGCCGCTGCCGTCGGTCTTGAAGCCGGAGCCGTCGGGGCTCGTGTAGCGGCGCCCGCCCGGTGCCGTGACCTCGACGAGCGGCGCGCCCGTCCTGCCCCGGAAGCGCAGCAGCACCCGCGACAGCCCGCCGCGGACGCGGAAGCGCCGCGGCCCGCGGGCCTGCGAGACGCCGGCGACCTCCTTGACCTTCTCCATGCCGCACTCGAAGTAGATCCCGGCGCTGCCCTTCCAGGTGAAATAGCCGCCGAGCGGGAAGTACTTTGTCACCGCGCCGCAGGCCGTGACCGCCTTCGAGGATGCCGCGCCTGCGACTGTGATGCAGGCGCCGTCAATCCAATCGAAGCAGCCGGCACCGGAGACGTAGGCGTACCACTTCGAGCCCACGAAGATCTGCGCCGTGACCTCAACGCTGAAGGGGCCCGCGTCGTGGTCCACGATTCCCTGCGCCCACCCCCCGCTCGGCCAGACGTACAGGTCCGCGGTGCCGAACTCGATCCCGACGAGGTAGAAGACGCCCTCCGCCTTGACCGACCAGGGGTCCGTGTAGCTGAACTCGATGCTCGTGTCGGCCCGCAGCAGCCAGTCGACGTCGAGGACCTTTGGCGGCACGATAAAGCGGGCCTTGCCCTCGATCGCGGACTCGTTGAAGCCGGCGCCGAAGCCGTTCAGGTAGATGCAGCATCCGAGCGGGATCCCCAGGCCCGGCAGGGTGCCGAACACTTCGGCGCCCTGCAGATAGCCATCGGCGAAGCGGAGCTTCCCGTCGAGCTCGTACCCGGACAGGAAGAGCGCCTTCATCGTCCCCTCCCAGACGTCGACCCCGCCCTGGTCGGAGTACGTGATCGTGATGTCCTTCAGCGTGAGGATCCCGAGCGGGATGTCGCCGAAGCTGGTGCTGGCCTGCGCGACCTCGAGCCCATCGGTGTTCGTGGTGCGCAGCGCGATCGGGTTGCTCGTGATGCCTAGGCCCTTCATCACCTGGTCGAGCGTCTGGACCGGGAACTTGAGCTGCACGCTCAGCCGTGCGTCGGCGGCTGAGCTCAACTTGAGCGGGGCGTCGGTCTTCGCCAGCGGCAGGCCGAACAGATAGCCGTCGACCCCGGGGAGCGTCCCGACCACGCCTGCCTTCGCGACGTCCCAGTTCAGCGGCGCGGGGTCCCCGTCCAGGTTCAGGTGGAAGACCGACTTCCCGAGCAGCCAGGCCGAGAACTTGCCGCCGACCTTCAGCGGCACCTTCAGTCCGCTCGTCGGGCCGGCCTCGAGGCCGACGATCCGCATGGCGACCGGCGACGCGGTCGCCGCGAGGTGGTTGCCGGCCTTGCCCGGGCGCAGGACGATCCCGTTCACCTGGACCCACACGTCCTTCGGCGATCGCCACGCGGGGACGGTCTGCTTCGTGGGGAAACCGCCCCCGAGCAGCTCGTTCGCCGAGAGGCGCCTGAACGCGAAGCACGCGCCGGCCGGCGCGGTCGCCGGGAAGACCATCTCGACGGTCCCGAAGCGCAGCGTGCTCGGGCACATCAGGACCTCCGTCAACTGCTTGATCCCGCAGTCGCCGATCGCCTTGATCGATCCCAGGGCGGGGTTCGCCGCGCCCGCGCCCAGGTTGAGGGTCTGCGTTGTGGTGCTCGTGCCGCCTCCGCTCCCGATCAGCTTGACCCCGACGGTCTTCGGGCCGGATGTGCCGTACACGGCGGTCGCGGACGACTCGCCGCACTTGGTCTCGTAGCTGCCGTTGCCGTCGAGGTCGTAGTGGTAGCTCGTGATCGGCCCGACCGAGCCCGACGCGTCGAGCACGACGAGCCCGCCGCCCTGCGGCTTCGGCTGGAGCACCGCCGCGAGCGGCGGAGGAGGCTGTGTGGGCGCGTTGACGGTCGCCTGGGAGTGGACCGTCGCGGAGTCACGGACGTCCGGCCCCGAGATCCTCGTCTCGATCGTCCTGGTTCCCGCGCTCGCGTACATGTGCGTGCCGCGCACCTCGTAACAGGCGCGGTCCGGGAACGCGCAGCTCACCTGGACGATTGCGCCGGCGCTCATGGGCGACCCGTCGCCCCACGTGACCGAGGCCTGGAAGGCGGACGCCTCGGGGGTGGTCGAGTCGAACTTCGCCACCGTGGCCGTGAACTGCTGGCCGGCGGTGGCGGTGACGTTCACGCCCTGGGCGTTCTCCTGGGCAGCCGCTCCCGATGGCCAGCACGCGACGACCGCGATCGCGAGGATCAGTACGCTCGCCAGGACTCCGACGGGCGATGACTCGCCCCGGCCAGGCACATCTAGATCATCTCACGCGTGTCGAGCCTCGGCGAGGCGCGCGAGCGCCTCGTCGACCTCCGCGGCGGAGACTGTCAGCGGCGGCAGCATGCGGATCGTCGCCGGGCCGGTCGCGTGTACCACCAGGCGCTGCTCCAGCAGCAGCCGCCGCGCGAGGTCTTGCGCGTCGGGCACGTCGAAGCCGACCATCAGGCCGAGGCCGCGCGGCTCCAGGCCCAGCTCGCGCAGGCCGTTCGCGAACCGCTCGCCGCGCTCGTTCACCGCTGCGAGGAAGCCGACCTCGGTCACCACGTCGAGGACCGCGTTGGCCGCCGCCGCGATCACGGGCCCGCCGGCGAACGTCGAGCCGTGGTCACCCGGCTCGAGGACGCCGGCGTTGGCGGGGTTCGTCACGCAGGCGCCGACCGGCAGGCCGCCGCCGAGCCCCTTCGCCACGGTCATGACGTCGGGCGTCACGCCGAGCTGTTCGTGGGCCCACAGCGTGCCGGTCCGGCCCATGCCGCACTGGATCTCGTCGAAGACGAGGAGCGCGCCGTGCTCGTCGCACGCCTCGCGGCCGGCCCGGAGCAGCTTCGGGTCTATCGGGTGGATCCCGGATTCGCCCTGGATCGGCTCGATGAGCACGGCGGCGGTGTGCCCCCCGACCGCCGCCCGCAGGGCATCGGGGTCGTCGCGCGGGACGACGCTGAAGCCGGGCACGAGCGGCGCGAACGGCGCCTGCTTCGACTCCTGCGGGGTCGCCGAGAGCGCGCCCATCGTGCGCCCGTGGAAGCCGCCCTCCATCACGACGAACTCCCCGCCGCGGCGCCGCTTGCGCGCGAGCTTCAGGGCGCACTCGATCGCCTCCGCGCCGGAGTTGCACAGGAACACCCGCCCGCCGAGCGAGAGGTCGGCCAAGCGCTTCGCCAGCCGGATGCCGGGCTCCGTGTAGAAGAGGTTGCCCACGTGCATGAGCCGGCCCGCCTGCTCGCGCACCGCGTCGACCACCCGTGGGTGCGAGTGCCCGAGCTGGGCCACCGAGATCCCGGTGAGGAAGTCGAGGTACTCGTTGCCCTCGTCGTCCCAGAGGCGCGTGCCCTCGCCGCGCACGAACTCGACCGGGTTGCGCGCGTACGTGGCCATGAGCGCCTCGCGCTCCAGCGACTGGAGCTCCGCTAGCGCCACAGCTTGGTCCCGATGCCCTCGTTCGTGAACAGCTCGAGCAGCAGCGAGTGCGGCTGGCGGCCGTCGAGGATGTGCGCGTGGCCCACGCCGGCCTCCAGCGCGTGCACGGCGGCCTCGAGCTTCGGTCGCATCCCGCCCCTCACCTCGGGGAGCCGCTCTCTCACCTCCTCGGCGGTCGCCTCTGAGATGCGGCTGGTCGGGTCGTCCGGCTCCGCGCGCCAGCCCTCCACGTCCGTCAGGAAGATGAGCTTGAACGCCCCGAGCGCCTCGGCGACCGCCGCCGCGGCTGCGTCCGCGTTCACGTTGTAGGAGTTGCCCTCCGCGTCGGCGCCCACCGAGGCCACCACGGGGATGTAGTCCTGGGCGATGTGCAGCAACACGTCCACGTCGACGGTCTCGATGTCGCCCACGAACCCGATGTCGGTCTCGCCGCCGGCGAGCTGCTTCTTCACGGTGAAGAGGCGGCCGTCGTCGCCGCAGAGGCCCACCGCCGGCTGCCCGTGGCGGTTGATGCGCAGGACGATGTCCTTGTTCTGCTTTCCGACGAGCACCATCTTCGCGACCTCGACGGTGGCCTCGTCGGACACGCGGAGACCGTCCACGAAGCGCACCTCCATCCCGAGCCGCTCCATGTAGCTCGTGATGTCCGGCCCGCCGCCGTGCACGACGACCGGGTTCATGCCGACGTATTTGAGGAGCACCACGTCGCGCGCGAACTCCTCCTTCAGCTCCGGCTCCACCATCGCGGCGCCGCCGTACTTGATGACCACCGTCTTGCCGTGGAACTCCCTGATGTAGGGCAGCGCCTCGAGCAGGGTTGCGACGTCTCTCACGACGTGTACTCCGCGTTGAAGTTGACGTAGTCCGGGCCGAGGTCGGAGAAGAAGACCTCGGTCTCGCCGCCCTCGCCGGGCAGCGTCAGCGCGTACTCCACCTCGTCGCCCTGCACGAGCTCCGCCGGCGCCGGCTCGACCGCGTCCCCCGCGGCGACCACCTGGTGGCCCTCGATGTAGAGGTCCACGACGAACGGCTCCCCGGGCGGCCAGACCTGGCCGGCGGCCTGGAGGATCCTGCCGAAGTTCGGGTCGCCGCCGTACAGTGCGGTCTTCACGAGCGGCGAGTTGGCGACCGCGCGCGCCACCGGCTCGACCGACTCCGGATGTCCGGCCACGACGATGCGGCCCACGCGCCGCGCGCCCTCGCCGTCGTGCACGATCTCGAGCGCAAGCTGGCGCAGGAGGGCGTCGAGCGCCTCGCCGAGGGCGAGCTCGTCGGGCGACTCGGGCTCCACGCGGATGCCCGAGGCGCCGCTAGCCATCGCCACGACCGTGTCGCTGGTCGAGAGCTGGCCGTCGACGCTGATCCTGTCGAACGAGCGCTTCACGCAGACGCCGGTGAGGAGGTCCAGGGTGTCGGCGCCGAGCGCGGCGTCGGTCTGGACGAAGCAGAACATCGTCGCGTGGCGCGGCGAGATCATGCCGGCGCCCTTCGCCTGGGCGGAGAGGCGAACCGTGCCGGCGGGCAGCGAGACCTCGAGGCAGGCCCGCTTGGGGCCGGCGTCGCTGGTGAGGATGGCGCGCGAGAACTCCTCGGTCCCCTCCCCCAGTCCCCGACACGCGGAACGCACGCCCGCGACGACCCTGTCACGCGGGAGCTCCAGGCCGATCACCCCGGTGGACGCGACCGCCACCTTCCCCGGCTCCACATCGAGCTCCTCGGCTGTGGCGGCCTGCATCGCCCGCGCGGTGTCGAGGCCACGCTGCCCGTCGCCCACGTTCGAGGAGCCGGAGTTGGCCACCACCGCCCGGAGCCGGTCGAGCTCGGCCTCACGCGAGACGATCACGGGCGCGCCCACGCGCGCGTTCGTCGTGAAGCGCGCGGCCGAGACGGTGTCCGGCTCGTCAGAGGCGAGCACCCCAACGTCAGGGCCCTCCGGCTTGATGCCGGCCGCGACCCCGGCGGCGCGGAAGCCGGCCGGCAGCAGGTGCGAGTCGAGCTCGGTCACATGCTCGGGCGCCTCCACCCACCGCGAGCGGAAGAACGTCGCACCACGTGCGCCCGCCGTCACGAGAACGTCACCGCCGCCGCTCTCTCCACCCGCACTGGCGCATGGATTGGGTCCTCCACACCGAATCGATGTGCCAGTGGCCCGGTGTGGGGGGTCACTCGAGGCCCTCCGTCTCCGGCAGGCCGAGCATCACGTTCAGGTCCTGCACCGCTTGCCCGGCCGCGCCCTTCCAGAGGTTGTCGATCGCGGACAGCACCACGAGCCGGTCGCCGACTGTCGTCACGTGGATCCGGCAGCGGTTGGTCTCGCGCACGTCGGCGGTGCCGGGCGGCTCGTCGACGAGGTCTATGAAGGGCTCGTCGGCGTACGCCTCCTCGTAGCGGTCGCGCACGGCTTGCGCGTCGAGGCCCGTCTTCGCGTAACAGCTCGCGAGCAGCCCCTGCTCTACCGGAACGAGATGGGGCACGAACGTGAACGAGGTGCCTTTCCCGAGCTCCTGCTCGAGCTCGGCCGCGTGGCGGTGGCCCTCGACCTTGTATGCCTGCACGTTCTCGGTGACGGACACGAAGTGGGTCGCCTGCGTGGCCTCGCGGCCGGCGCCCGAGACGCCCGACTTGGCGTCGACGACGACGTCCGTGATGTCGTCGCGCAGCGGCCAGAGGGCCAGCAGCGCGGCGGTCGGATAGCACCCGGGCGCGGCCACCAGCTCCGCGCCCGCGATCTCCTCGCGGTGGGCCTCGGTGAGGCCGTAGACGGCATCGTCGAGCAGCTCGGGCGCGTCGTGAGGTTGGTACCAGCGCTCGTAGAGCTCGCGGCCGAGGCGGAAGTCGGCGGAGAGGTCCACCACCCTGAGGCCGCGCTCGCGGAGCGCCTTGACGGCGGGCGCGGCGGCGCCGTGCGGATAGGCGACGACCGCGGCCCCCGCGCGCTCGGCGACCCCGTCAGCGTCGAACTCCTCGAGCTCGAGCGGGACGCGGTAGCGCGGATAGAGCTCGTCGTGACGCCGCCCGGCATCCGACCGAGCCGTGACCGCTGTGAGCTCGAGCGAGGGATGCCGGCGCAGTATCGCGGCCGCGACCGCGCCCCCATAGCCCGCGGCGCCGATCACGGCGACGCCGTCGGAGGTCATGCGGGAATCCGCTCAGGCACGGAGGCGGCCTCCGATCGACTCCAGCTCCTTCTCGATCGCGGCGCGGCGCTCCGCGACCTCGTCGTCGGTGAGCGTTCGGTCCGGTGCGCGGAACTCGAGGCGCAGGGCGAGTGACTTGTTGCCCTCTCCGACCTGCTCGCCGTGGTAGAGGTCGAACACCTCCAGCGCGGTGAGCAGGTCGCCTGCACCCGCTCGCACGACCCCGGCCAGCCCGGCCGCCGGGACGTCCTCGGGAACGATCACGGCGATGTCCTGAAGCACGGCGGGGAAGCTCGTGACGTCGCTGTAGGTGGCGACGCGGCCGTGGGTGAGCTCGTGCACGAGGTCGACGTTCAGCTCGAACCCCGCCGCCGGCCCCTGAAGCTCCCATTCGCGCAGGACGAGCGGATGCAGCTCGCCGAGCCAGCCGAGCCCGACGCCCTCTGACGTGACGATCGAGGCGGACCTGCCTGGATGGAGGAAGGGCTGGGCCGCCGGCTCCGCGCGCCAGTCGATGCCGGCAGCCTCCAGCAGCGCCTGCAGGAGCGCCTTCGCAGCGTAGAAGTCCGCCGGGCGCGCGGACCTGCGCCAGCCGCCCGGGGCCGCCTCCGTCAGGAGCGCGCCCAGGTGCTTCGTCTCGTTCGCCGGCGTCGCGCCGGCCGGCGAGCCGTCGGGCGCCGGCTCCAGCGGCCCCGCCGGGAGGTACACATGGGCGGACTCGAACAGCGCCACCCCCGCCCGCCCGTGCGCGGCATTGTGGCGCGCCGCGTCGAGGAGGCCGGGCAGCAGCAGCGGACGCATCACGCTCAGGTCCTCGCTCAGCGGGTTGGCCACCTGGACCGTCTCCTGGTCCGGCAGCCGCAGCCGGCCGAGCGCCGCGGGCGACGTGAAGCTGTAGGAGATCGCCTCGAGCAGCCCGCGGTCGCGCAGCAGGTCCTCGAGCCGGCGACGCAGCGGCTGGCTGCCGGTGAGCCGTCCGATTGCGGCGCCGCGGGCGGGCAGCGTCGTGGGCAGCTTGTCGAGCCCGTGGATCCGCGCGACCTCCTCGATCAGGTCGGCCTCGCGCTGAACGTCGGCATACCGCCACGGCGGGACCTTCCAGCCGTCGCCGGTATCCCCGAACCCGAGGCGCTCGAGGATCCCCCGGGTCGTGGCGTCGTCGATCTGCTCGCCCAGCAGCTTCTCCATCCGCTCGGGACGAAGCCTGATGACCGGCGTGTCGACCTGCTCGGGATACGCGTCGATCGTCCCCGGCACGCAGCGCGCCCCGCACAGCTCAACCATCAGCTTCGCCGCGAGCCGCTGCGCGGCGATCGCCAGCTCGGGGTGCAGCTGCTTCTCGAAGCGCGCCGACGCCTCAGTCCGCAGGCCGAGCGCCTTCGACGTCCGCATGATGTTCGGCCCAACCCAGGTGGCCGCCTCCATCAAGACGCGCGTCGTCTTCTCCGAGACCTCGGAGATCTGGCCGCCCATGATCCCGGCGATTCCGCTCGGCCCTTCGGCGTCACACACGAGCGCCATCTCGGAGCTGAACGTGCGCTCGACGTCGTCGAGCGTGGTCATCTTCTCGCCGACCTCCGCCCGGCGGACGACGATCCGGCGCCCGCGCACCTCGTCGAGGTCGAACGCGTGCAGCGGCTGTCCGGTGGCGAGCATCACGTAGTTCGTGATGTCCACGACGTTCGAGATGGGCCGCTGCCCCGCGGCCATCAGACGCTGCTTCAACCACAGCGGCGACGGGCCCGGCTTCACGTCCTCGAACACGCGCGTGGTGAAGCGCAGGCAGATCTCGGGGTCGGCGATCTCGACGCTCGCGTGGTCCTCGGCGGTGTCCGACCCGGACGGCTCGGCGTCCGCTTCCGTCGGGTCCGGCGCCAGCGCGGCGGCGCTGACCGCGTGCAGGTCGCGCGCCACGCCGTACACGCCCATCGCGTCCGGCCGGTTCGGCGTGATCTCGATCTCGAGCACGTGGTCGACGATCGGCAGGTGCTCCGAGAGCGGGGCTCCCGTCGCCGGCCCCTCGCCGAGGACCATGATCCCGTCGTGATCCATCCCGATCCCGACCTCGTCCTCCGCGAGGATCATGCCGCTCGACCTCACGCCGCGCAGCTTCGCCTCGCCGAGCTTCGTGCCGTCGGGCATCATGGCCCCGGGGCGCGCGACCGCGACCGTCTGGCCGGCGGCGACGTTCGGCGCCCCGCAGACGATCGTGCTCGGCTCGCCCGCGCCGATGTCCACGCTGCACACCGTGAGCCTGTCCGCGTCGGGATGCCGCTCCGCGCTCAGCACGCGGCCGACAACGAAGCCGGCCGGGTCGCCCACGCCCACCCGGTGCAGGCGCTCGAGCTTCAGGCCGGCCATCGTGAGCACGTCGGCGATCTGCTCCGCCGGCACGCCCGGGTCGCAGTACTCGCTCAACCATCCGACCGGGACTCTCATGCGCCGAACTGCTCCAAGAGTCGCGCGTCGTTCTCGTAGAGCATCCGCAGGTCCGGCACCTCGTGGACCACGCTCGCGATCCGCTCGATCCCCATGCCGAACGCGAAACCCTGCACCCGCTCGCTGTCGTAGCCGTTCGAGCGCACGTAGTCGAGCACGTTCGGGTCGACCATCCCGGACCCGAGGATCTCGATCCACGCCTCGCCCTTGCAGGTGCCGCAGCGCTGGGAGCCCTCGTAGCCCGTGCCGCCGCAGCGGAAGCAGGACACGTCCACCTCGACGCTCGGCTCGGTGAACGGGAAGTAGCCCGGCCGCAGCCGCACCTCGGTGTGCTCGCCGAACATCTGGCGCGCGAAGGCGAGCAGCACGCCCTGGAGGTCGGCGAGCGTGATGTCCTCGTCGATGGCGAGGCCCTCGAGCTGGTGGAACATCGGCACGTGCGTGGCGTCCGGCGTGTCTGGCCGGTAGACCCGCCCCGGCACGACGATGTAGACCGGCGGTCGCTGGGCCTCCATCGCTCGCACCTGCATCGGCGAGGTGTGCGTGCGGAGCACCACGTGCTCCGAGAGGTAGAAGGTGTCCTGCGGCGCCCGCGCCGGGTGCTCCGGCGGGTGGTTCAGCGCCGTGAAGTTGTAGTACTCGTAGTCGATCTCCGGGCCCTCGAGCACCGCGAAGCCGAGCCCGATGAAGATGTCCTCCATCTGCCGCCTGATCTGCGAGACCAGGTGGAGCCGACCGGCCGGCTGCGGCGGGTCGCCCGGCAGCGTGACGTCGATGCGGTCCTCGGCCAGGCGGCTGTCCAGCTCCGCCGCCTCGAGCTCCGCGGTGCGCCGCGCGAGCAGCTCCTCGAGCGCCACGCGGACCTCGTTGGCCGCCTTCCCGACCGAACCGCGCTGGTCCGGCGGCAGCTCGCCGATCGACCTGAGCGTCGCGGTGAGCTCAGACTTGCGCCCGAGGTAGCGCACACGCAGCTCCTCGAGCTCCTGCGTGCTTTGCGCTGCTCCTATCGAACCTTCTGCGTCCGCTCGGAGCTGAGCCAGGTCAGCCATCGTCGGCCATCCTAAGTGCCGTCTCGTACAGGCCCACGGTCGCGGCCATAGCGACGTTCAGGGAGTCGGCGTGAACGGGGATGCGCGCCCTCTCGACTCCCTCGGGTAGCCCCCCTCTCTCCGAACCCATCACCAAGACCACCGGGCTCGTCACATCGATCTCACGCAGGTCGCGGTCCGCCTTTGCATCGAGGGCGACTTTTCGGCCATCCAGATCGTCGAGCGTCGCTCGTGCGGGCGGGTGAGTGAAGATCGACCCCATGGACGCCCGCACTGCCTTCGGGGAGTACGGGTCAGCGCATCCGGGGCCGAGAACCACCGTGGCGTCGGCGAGCGCGTGGGCCGAGCGGATGATCGTGCCGACGTTGCCCGGATCTTCGACGCCGTGGAGATAGACCAGGACGTCGCCTGCCGGCTCGGACCACCGCTGCCGGTAGACGCCGATCACGCGGGTACCCGACCCCAGTGTGCTGACCGCGTCGAGAAGCTCTGGCTCGACGTCCACCCCGGAGCGGAGGATGAATTCAGGGTCGGGCCCGACGAGGTCCTCTCCCTCGGCGCTGAACAACCCGAGCTTCGTCCGCCAGCGCTTTTGCTGGAGCTTCCGGATGGTCTTCAGTTTCTCGTTGTCAGCGGAGGTGATCACAAAAAAAAGCGCCTCATCTGAGGCGCCCGGGAGAGGTCTTGGTGTCCGCAATCGCCTTAAGCGGCCGCGGCCTCCCGGGCTTTCTCGGCAAAACGTCGGAACATCTCGGGGTCGCGGACGGCGATGTCCGCGAGCACCTTGCGGTCGACCTCGATCTCGGCCAGCTTCAGGCCGTGCATGAACTGGCTGTAGCTCATGCCCTCGCGGCGAGCAGCGGCGTTGATGCGGGTGATCCAGAGGCGGCGGAAGTCGCGCTTCTTGTTGCGGCGGTCGCGATACGCGTACGTATCGGCCTTGAG
>DASSVP010000078.1:0-6061 GCA_035705985.1 Thermoleophilaceae bacterium | reverse complement strand
GTACCTGCCGCGGGTCTGCGAGCACTGCCTCAACCCGGCCTGCGTCGCGTCCTGTCCGTCGGGCGCCATGTACAAGCGCGAGGAGGACGGCATCGTCCTCGTCGACCAGAACAAGTGCCGCGGCTGGCGCTACTGCGTCTCGGGCTGCCCATACAAGAAGGTCTACTTCAACCACCGGACCGGCAAGGCCGAGAAGTGCACGCTGTGCTACCCGCGGATCGAGCAGGGCCAGCCGACGATCTGCTCCGAGACCTGCGTCGGCCGGATCCGCTACCTCGGCCTCGTTCTCTACGACGCCGACCGCGTCGAGGCCGCCGCCTCGGTGCCGGACGAGCGCGACCTGCTCGACGCCCAGATGGGCGTCTTCCTCGACCCCGACGACCCCGACGTGCAAGCCGCAGCCCGTGCCGAGGGGATCCCTGACGACTGGCTCGACGCGGCCCGCCGCTCACCCGTGTACACGCTCGCCGTCCGCTACCGGCTGGCGTTGCCGCTCCACCCGGAGTACCGGACACTGCCGATGGTCTGGTACGTGCCACCGCTCTCCCCGGTCGTGAACGCGCTCGAGACCGACGGCTACGAGGCCGACCCGGACGACCTCTTCCCCGCGATCGAGACGCTGCGCATCCCGGTCGACTACCTCGCCAACCTGCTCTCCGCGGGCGACGGCGATGTCATCCGCACCGTGCTGCGGAAGCTGGCGGCGATGCGTGCCTACATGCGCAAGCGCGAAGTGCTGAGCGAGAGCGACGAGACACTCCCGGCGTCGGTCGGCCTGACCGCGCACGACCTCGAGGCGATGTACCGGCTGCTCGCGATCGCCAAGTACGACGAGCGCTACGTGATCCCGAAGGCGCACGGTGAGCTCGCCTCGCAGTTGATGGAGCAGCAGGGCGCCTGTGGGCTCGACTTTGACGGCGGCCCCGGCAACTGCGGCGCCGTCCAGCCGCGCGCCAACGAGCGCTTCATGCTCACCAAGACGCTGCCGCTGCTCGGAGAGAACAAGACGTGATCCGCACTCGCCGCACGACGATCCCGTACAAGCTGCTCTCCGTCCTGCTGCGCTACCCCGACGAGCGACTCGTTGAGGCGCGCGACGAGCTCGCGGCCGCCGTCGCTGCGTTGCCGCGTTCGCCACAGCGCGACTTGCTGCAACGCTTCGTCGCATACCTGGCGGCGAACACCCGGAGCGAGCTGGAGCGGCGCTACGTGGAGACGTTCGATCTACGGCGCGGGTCGGGTTTGTACCTGAGCTACTACCTGCACGGCGACACGCGTAAGCGGGGCATGGCGCTGCTGCGCCTGAAGCGCCTGTACGCCGCCGCGGGGCTCGAGCTGACGAGCGGTGAGCTTTCCGACTACCTGCCGCTGATGCTCGAGTTCGCCGCGCTCGCCCCAGACGGAGCGGGCGACGCGCTGCTGCGCGAGCATCGCCCCGCACTCGAACTCCTCCGCGGCAGCCTTCGCGACGCCGACAGCCCGTACGCCGACGTGCTCGATGCGATCAGCGCCGCCCTGCCGCGGTTGAGCGCGCTCGAGCGAGAGCACGTCCGCCGCCTCAGCGAAGCCGGGCCGCCGAGCGAGCAGGTCGGGCTGCAGCCGTTCGCACCCCCCGAGGTGATGCCAGAGCAGGCGCGCGTATGAGCCACCGCGCCGACCTGTTCGTCTGGCTCGTCCTCCCCTACGTCTCGCTGACCGTGTTTGTCGTCGGGCACTGGTGGCGCTACAAGCGTGACCAGTTCGGCTGGACGAGCCGTTCCAGCCAGCTGCTCGAGAGCCGGATGCTCGCCTGGGGCTCGACGATGTTCCACTACGGCGCGCTCGCCGTGATCGGCGGCCACGTCGTCGGCATCCTCGTCCCCGCCAGCGTCACCGGCAGATTCCGGATCTCCGAGTCGAACTACCACCACCTCTCCGGCTACGCGGGCGGCTTCGCCGGAATCGTCTGCCTCGCCGGCTTCGGCATCCTCGCTTTCCGCCGCAGCAAGGTGCACCGCGTTCGCATCACGACTACGGTGGCAGACGTCGCCGTGTTCGTTCTGCTCGGGCTCTTGATCGGGCTCGGCGACGGTCTGACGCTCGGCTACAACGTCGTCGGCCACGGCTACGACTACCGCCAGAGCGTCGGGCCATGGTTCCGCACCCTTTTCTATGACCCGCACCCCTCGCTGATCGCGGACGCCCCGATCGCCTACCAGCTGCACGCCTCACTGCCCTGGCTGCTCTACGCGGTCTGGCCGTTCAGCCGATTGGTGCACGCCTGGAGCTACCCGCTCCAGTACCTCGGCCGGCCCTACATCCTTTACCGCCGCCGCCACCCCGTCCCCCGCCGCGCCGGCGCGTCGAGTTAGAGATTCCTCTTGGCGGAGCAACCGCTGCAGCCGCTGCGGCGCCGGCTCACGCTCGAGGACGCGCGCGCCGTCGGCGGCCCGGTCGCACTGACGCTGCTCGCGTCCTACTTCGCCCTCTCACTGATCGGCTGGCTCGCGGCGGCGGTAGCGCTCGCCGTCGCGGTGCCCCGGCTCGTGGTCGGCGACCTCGGTGCGACAGCCCCGGTGCTCGCGGTGCACCTGCTCGCGCTCGGCTTCCTGCCACTCGCCGTCAGCGGCGGCACCTTCCACCTACTCCCCGTCATGCTGCGCAACCCGCTCCCAAGCAAACGGCGTCTCTGGGCAGCGCTGCCGCTGCTCGCGCTCGGCGCCTCCCTCGTCGCCCCCGGCGTGGCGTATGACGTTCCGGCGGCGCTTTGGCCCGGGGCCGCGCTGCTCGCCTCCGGGCTCGGGCTCGTCCTGTGGGAACTCGGCGGCCTCGTCGCCCGCGCCCCGCGCGGACGCATGCTGGTCGCCAGCCGCACCGGCGTCACGCTCAGCCTCTTCCACGTGCTCGCCGCACTCACCTTCGGCGCCGTCGTCTTCGACCACGGTGACGCACCGATGCTCGGCGTCAGCCACGACCGCTGGCTGCTCGTCCACCTCCACCTCGCCGCACTCGGCTGGCTCGCGCTGTTGATCGTCGCCGTCGGCCGCACCCTCGGCCCCATGCTCGCGCTCGCACCCGCCGCACGACCACGCAAGCTCCCGCTCGAGGAACTACTGCTCACACTCGGCCTCTGGCTACTCCTCGCGGGCATCGCCGCCGACACCACCGCGCTCGCCTACGCCGGCGCGGCCCTGGTGCTGCTCGCGCTCGGCCGCTTCGGAGCGCTCATCCTGCGCATCGGCCGCACCCGGCGGATCGAACTCGAAGGCCCCCTCCTCCACCTCCTCGCCGGTGGCGCCTTCCTCACGCAAGCCGCCGCGCTCGGACTCGCGCTGCTCGCGGGAGCGGCACCGCAGCAACGCGGCATCGCCGCCTACGTTCTGCTCCTCCTGCTCGGCTGGGCGGCCGGGGTCACGCTCGGCCACCTACCGAAACTGCTCTCGCTCTCGATCTGGGTCTGGTGGCCGCCCGGCCCGCGACCCAAGCAAGACGCGCTCTACCCACGCCGGCTCGCGCAACTCGAAGCCGTCGTCTTCGCGGCCGGCGTCGAAATAACCGCGATCGGCATCTACGCCGGGAGCAGCCCCACCGCCCGGGCCGGATCCGGCCTCGTCGCAGCAGCCGCACTCCTTGCCGCGGCAACGACTGCGGTCGTCTGGCAGCGTCGAAACCGAATGGCACCGGCGACGGAATGAGCATCCGAACCAAACGCGCCTACGAACCAGCTTCGCCTGCCGACGGCTACCGCGTCCTCATCGACCGACTCTGGCCGCGCGGCCTGTCGAAAGAGAAAGCACACATCGACGAATGGGCGCGCGAACTCGCGCCGAGCAGCGAACTGCGCCGCTGGTTCGGCCACTGCCCCGAGCGCTTCGAGGAATTCAAGCGCCGCTACACCCAGGAACTCCGTGACCAGGCCGATGCGATCTCGGCGCTGCGGCGGCGCGCACGCCAGGGAACGGTCACGATCGTCTACGCGGCGCGCGACGCCGAGCACAGCAACGCCGCAGTCCTCGCGCCGATCATCCAGCACGGGTTCCCGAAGACGCCATCAGCAACCTGAGATCGCCTGCTGCGGAGATCCGCTATCAACCGGAGCTGTGCGCATCCTCCTCGCAGGCGCAACAGGCGTTCTCGGCCGCGCGACACTCCCGCACCTACGCGGCCATGAGGTCGTCGGCCTGACAAGGTCGGCAGTCAAGGCGCAGCACCTGCGCGAGCGCGGCGTCGAAGCCGCGGTCTGCGACGTCTTTGACTACGACGGGCTCTTGCGGCTGATGCAGAGCGTGCGGCCACAGACGGTCGTGAACTTCGTCACCGATCTCGCCTCCGGACCGACAGAAGCGAACAACCGCGCTCGCAGCGAAGGCGGCCACAACCTGCTCAACGCCGCCACCGAGGTCAAGGCAGCTCGCGTGGTTGTCGAAAGCGTCGCCTTCATGCTCGACGACGACGCTGCCGAAGCCGTCGAACAGCTCGAGCAGACGACGAGAGGATTCTCGGGCGAAGCGCTGATCCTTCGCTTCGGCCGCCTCTGGGGACCCGGCACCTTCTACGACACGCCCCCGCAGCCGCCCGCGGTTCAGATCGACAAAGCAGGCGCCGAAGCCGCACGGTTGCTCACGCACGCACCATCAGGCACCTACATCGTCACCTAACGAAGCCACCGAGTAGTTACTCCGCGTCGCTTGGCCGAACGGTGAGGGAAAACTCAGGGAACACACCTCGGGCATCACCGGGCAAGCCGGGCGACCCGTCCGCCGGTGACTCCTTCTTGATGGTAAGAAGGGGGTCGACCCCGGGTCTCGAGGGTGCAGATGCGGGCAGCAAACGGGCAGCAAACGTCCGTAACGCCTTGGCTCAAACATGCGGAGTTGTTCCGCCGAGCATTGAAGAGCCGCTTGAACAGAGCGATGTCTTGACCACGGTCGTTCACTCGGCGATCCTCGAACTGGCCTGTCACGCCGGAGGTCGCGGGTTCGAGTCCCGTCGCTCCCGCTCGAGAACCCGCCGCACACGGCGGGTTTTCTTCTAGAGCAGCGCCGGTTCGCATCGCTGCCGGACCCGCTGGGGCGGCTCGAGAGCCGCCCCGGTGGGCCGCATTAACTGCGCACCTATCCGCAGCTGTACACGCCCGGCTGATTGCCGCTGTTCCAGACGGCTGTCCACATGCCGGCGTTTCCGTTCGGATTGTCCACCGACATGGCGTTGGCCATGCCGCCGTTCGCGCCGACGCCCCAGGCATTGAGCATGTTGCATGCGCCGGTGAGCCCCGAGGGCGTTGGCGACGGCCCCGCCCACGCCGTTCCCAGGGCAACGGTGCCTGCGAACGCCATCAGCGCCGAGGTGAGGGCGAATACGCGCTTGACGGTGACCTTCATCACGGTCCTCCTTCTCTAGCGGCGGTCGTGACCGCCATGTGCAGGATGGGCTGGAGCGTCTGTGCCTGGCCCGCGGCGCCGAGCGCGTCCACGGCTGCGTCGGGGCGAGAAGGGTCAAATGCCCAGCCTTCGAGGATGACGGCGGAGGTGTGCTCGTCTCGGGCGAGCGAGACCGTGGTTACGCCGAGGCGGGCGAGCTCCGCGACGGTGTCCGATCCGAGCGGGATCTCACCGCGATCGGCCGGCACGAGCACGACGAGTTGCGCCATCGGCGAGCGAGGCTACGACGCAGGGCAGCGTGGATCATCCGGCAGCTCCCGCATCTTCGCGTGCGAGCCGTGCGGCGAGCTCGACCCGGTTGCGGGCGCCGAGCTTGGCGAGGATGTGCGTGACGTGGCGCTCGACCGTCTTCCGCGAGAGGAAGAGCGTTCGCGCGATCTCCGGGTTGCTGGCGCCCGAGGCGACGAGCGCTGCGATCTCGCGCTCGCGGGAGGTCAGCTCACCCGCCTTCGCGGTGCCGCCGCGTTGCCAGGTGCGGACACCCAGCGACCGCAGCGCCCGGCCCGCGAGCTGCTGCTCGGAGAGCGCTCCGGCCGCGGCAGCCCGATCGGCGACCGAGCGCAGCGCCGCGACGCCGGCCGTACGGTCGGCGTTCCCGAGGGCGACCGCTGCGTCGAGCTCGATCCACAGGCGCATGAGCT
>DASSVP010000077.1:0-10352 GCA_035705985.1 Thermoleophilaceae bacterium | reverse complement strand
GCCTCCATCACCCCGCCGAGCCCGCCGCAGACGAGCACCGCGCCGCGCGCGGCCAGCCCGCCTCCGATGGCCTCGGCGGCGGCGAGATCGCCGCCATCACCGGGGCCGACGACCGCGACGTAGCTCAGGGCCGCGGCGGCGGCGGGTCGTCGGCGACAGTCGGCGCCTCGTCGACGCGCGTGGCCGCCGGGGGCTCGCCGGCGGCGGGCGCGGCACTCGAGGGGCGCCGCTCACGCGGCTCGACGGCGATCGCCAGCCGGACCGTCGACAGCACGGCTCCGGCCACCATCAGGGCCGCGCCCGCGAGGGCGAGCCAGATACCGACGTCCTGGTCGCGCCCGTTGTCGCCCGCCACGGCGGGCGGGTCGTTCACGATCTGGCTCAGCACCACGAGCAGCGCGAGGATCGCCACGGCCAGCGCCACGCCCGGGTCGAGCGGACGCACCAGCCGCATCGCCGCCGCGAGAGCGGCGAGCGTAACGAGCGCGAGGCCCACCAGCAGCAGGTCGTTGAACTCGAAGACCGTGAAGCCGGTGATGTCCTCGTACCAGTCCGTGAACAGGCTGGCGATCAGGAGCAGGGCGCCGAGCGCGGCCACCATCGGGCCCACGGGGATCGCGGTGGAGGATCTCGGATCGGCGTTCACCGGACGACGAAGTTCACGAGCTTGCCGGGCACGACCACAGTCTTAACGATTTCGCCGCCGTCCAAACGTGCGGCCAGCTTGTCGGAGCCGCGGGCGAGTTCCTCGAGCTCATCCTGGGAGGCGCTCGACGGCGCCGCCAGGCGATCGACCAGCTTGCCGTTCACCTGCACCACGAGCTGGATCTCGTCGTGGGCGAGCAGCGCCGGGTCCGGCTCCGGCCACGGCTCCTCCCACACCCTGCGCCCGGTCATCATCTCGTAGACCTCGGCGCCGAGATGCGGGGCGAACGGGAAGATCAGCGAGCCGGCGGTGGCCACCGCAAAGCGCACGTCGGCGGGCGGCGACTCGTCGCGCTGCCGGTAGATCTCGTTCGTCAGCTCCATGACCGCGGCGATGGCCGTGTTGAACGCGAACCCGGTCCTCATGTCACGGGTCACCTTGTCGATGGCCCAGTGGGTCTTGCGGAGCAGCCCGCTCGAGCCGCTCGGCTCGTCGTCGCTCGAAGGTGCCTCCGACGCCGCGATCCACAGGCGCGACAGGAACCGGTGCACGCCGCCCACGCCCGCGTCCTGCCAGTCGGCGTCGTATGACGGCGGCCCGATGAACAGGATGTAGCAGCGCGCGGTGTCCGCGCCGAAGCGCTCCACATAATCGCCGGGCGACACAGCGTTGCCCTTGGACTTGGACATCTTCGCGCCGTCGCGAGTGATCATCCCCTGCGTGAACAGCCGCGCGAACGGCTCCTGCACGTCGAGCAACTCCATGTCGGCGAGCGCCTTCACGAAGAAGCGCGCGTACAGCAGGTGCAGGATCGCGTGCTCCACCCCGCCGATGTACTGGTCCACCGGCATCCAGCGCTTCAGCACCTCGCGGTCCCAGGGCGCCTCGTCGTTGCGCGGGTCGCAGTAGCGCAGGAAGTACCAGGACGAGTCGACGAAGGTGTCCATCGTGTCCGTGTCGCGCCGAGCCGGCCCGCCGCACTTCGGGCAGGTCACGTTGACCCAGTCCTCGGCGGAGGCGAGCGGCGACTTCCCCTTCGGCGCGTAGTCCTCGACATGGGGCAGCTCCACCGGCAGCTGGTCATCCGGAACAGGGACCAGGCCATCGGTCTCACAGTGGACCATCGGGATCGGGCAGCCCCAGTAGCGCTGGCGCGACAGCAGCCAGTCGCGGAGCCGGTAGCTAACCGCGCGCTTGCCCTTCCCCTCCGAGTCGAGCCAGTCCACGATCTGCTCGTACGCCTCGCGGTTGTGCAGCCCCTCGAAGCGGCCGGAGTTGACCATCGTGCCGTCCTCGGTGCATGGCAGCTCGCCGCAGTCGATCACCCGGCGGATCTCGAGCCCCATCGCCTCGGCGAACTCGAAGTCGCGCGTGTCGTGCGCCGGCACCCCCATCACCGCTCCGGTCCCGTACTCGAGCAGCACGTAGTCCGCCACGTACATGGGGATCTGCTCGCCTGTCGCCGGGTTCGTGACCGTGTGCCCGAGCGCCACCCCGGTCTTCTGCTTGTGCTCGTCACCGCGCTCCTCGGCCGACTCGTTCAGCGCGCGGTTCACGTACTCGTGAACCTGCTGCGAGTCGTTCAGGCGCAGCACGTCGGGATGCTCGGGCGCCAGTACGAAGAAGGTCGCGCCGAACAGCGTGTCGGGGCGCGTCGTGAAGACCGGGTAGTCGATCCCGAGCTCCTCGCAGCGGAACACGACCTCGGCGCCCTCCGAGCGGCCGATCCAGTTCTCCTGCATCGTCACCACGTGCGGCGGCCACTCGATCCGCGTCATGTCGTCGAGCAGGCGGTCGGCGTACTCGGTGATCTTGAAGAACCATTGCTCGAGCTGCCTCGCCTCCACGAGCGTCCCGCAGCGCTCGCAGCGACCGTCGATCACCTGCTCGTTGGCAAGCACGGTGGCGTCCTTCGGACACCACTTGACCGCGGCCTCCTTGCGGTACGCCAGCCCGCGCTCGTACAGGCGCAGGAACAGCCACTGCGTCCAGCGGTAGTACTCCGGCTGGTGCGTGCCGAACTCACGCGTCCAGTCGATCGAGATCCCCCACGCGCGCATCTGCTCCCGGAAGGCGGCGATCGAATCGTCCGTGGACGCGCGCGGGTGCTGGCCGGTCTTGATCGCGTGGTTCTCGGCGGGCAGGCCGAAGGCGTCGTAGCCCATCGGGTGGAGCACGTACATGCCGTGGCGGCGGTGGAAGTGCGCGACGGCGTCGCCCACCGCGTAGTTCTTCAGGTGCCCGATATGGGGCTCGCCGCTGGTGTACGGGAGCATCTCGAGCACGTAGTACTTCGGGCGGTCGTCCGGGAAGTCGTTCGAGACCTCCCAGGTGTGCTCGTCAGCCCAGATGCGCTGCCACTTGGGCTCGATCGTCTTCGGGTCGTAGCGGTCCACGGTGAGCGCAAGCGTACCCAGGCGGCCGTGCGCAAGCAGCGGGCGCCGCCCGCTGCGCCGCGATGCCCTTCAGACGGCCACGAGGCGAGTGGCGACCGCCTTCCAGCTCGCTGTCACGCGCATGCCGGCGCGGAGCCCGAGGGCATCCGCCGCGACGCGTGTGATCTCGGCGGCCAGCGGCTGCGGCCCGGCCAGCCCAAGGCGCACGCGGTTGCCCACGGTGGTAATGGACACGACCTCCGCCGGCAGGTGATTCCGGGTGGAGACCGGGCCGCGCGGCCCGCCGGCCGGCTCGATCTCGATCTCCCAGGGGTAGACGCTCACGGCGACCGGCCCGGCGCCCGGGTCGCTGCTCACCACGACGCCGCCGCCGTCGAGCTCCACGCGCGTGAGCCCGTTCGCACCGCTGCGCGCCACGCCCGTGAGCACCACCGCGCCGGTGAAGTCGGCGACGAACGCCGAGCTCGGTGCGGCCGCCAGCTCGCTGGCGCTGCCCTCCTGTATGACGCGGCCGGCGTCCATGATCCCGACCCGGTCTCCGAGCTGGGCGGCCTCCGCGAAGTCGTGCGTCACGAGCAGAGCGGGCGCCTCGGCCTCGCGCAGTACGGCGGCCAGCTCGCGCGCCGCGCCGGCTCGTGTGCGCGCGTCGAGCGCCGAGAGCGGCTCGTCGAGCAGCAGCACGCCCGGCTCGCGCGCGAGCATCCTGGCGAGCGCCACGCGCTGGCGCTCGCCGCCGGACAGCGTGGGCGGGCGGGCCTCGGCCAGCTCGCGCATCCCGAAGCGCTCGAGTAGGCCGAGGGCGCGCTCGCGCCGCTCGCCGCGCGGCACGCCGCGCAGCGGATACGCCACGTTCTGCCACGCGCTGAGGTGCGGGAAGAGCGCGTACTCCTGGAAGACGTAGCCGCAGCGGCGTCGCTCCGGAGGCACGTCGATGCCGCGCTCCGTGTCGAGCCAGGCCTCGCCGTCCGCCTCGACGCGGCCCCGCTCCGGATGGAGCAGGCCCGCCGCCACGCGGAGCACGCTGGTCTTGCCCGCGCCGGAGGGCCCGGCGAGCGCGAGGCACTCCCCCGGCACCACCTCGAGCGCCACGTCGAGCGGCAGCGCCCCCAGGCGGTGCTGCGCCTCAACGCGCAGCAATGCCGAGCGCCTCGCCGCCCTGCACGAGCTTCACCGACAGCAGGATCCCCGCCGAGACCGCAACCAGCACCGCGGAGAGCGCGAGCGCCGACTCGAAGTCCGTCGAGAAGCGGTCGTAGATCGCGAGCGGGACGGTCTGGGTGATCCCCTGAAACGACCCCGCGAACATCAGCGTGGCGCCGAACTCGCCGAGCGCGCGGCCGAGCGCGAGCGCCGTGCCGGCGGCGAGGCCGGGCAGCGCCGCGGGGATCATCACGCGAAGGAAGCCACGCGCCTCCGAGGCGCCGAGCGTGCGCGAGGCGTCGAGGAGGGTACGGTCCACCGACGCGAACGCCGCCATCGCCTGGCGGATGTAGAACGGCGAGGCCACGAACGTGAGAGCCACGACGACGCCCGCGGTCTGGAGCGCGAGCTCGATGCCGGTGGCGTCGATCGCGCCGCCGAGAATGCCCGACGGCCCCACGGCGGCGAGCAGCGCGATCCCCGCCACGGCCGGTGGAAGCACGAGCGGCAGCTCCACGAGCGTGACGAGGAGCGCCTTCCCGCGGAACGATCGGGTCGCGAGCAGGTAGGCCGCGGGCGTGCCGACGAGCAGGATCACCCCGAGCGACACGGCCGTGACGCGAAGGCTGAGCCAGAGCGCGTCGAGCGCGCCCGGCTCGCCCAGGCTCTCGACCAGCTCGGCCGGGCTGGAGTCCACGAAGATCGCGATGACCGGAAGGGTGAGGAAGACGAGGGCGAGCGCCAGCGCCACCGTCAAGAGGAGCGGGAACCAACCTCTCATGGAGCCCCGCCGAAGCCGGCTTCGCTCAGCGCGTCCGCGCAGCCGCCGTCGCGCAGGCCGGCCACGAACTCGCGCGCCAGCGCGGGCTGCTCCGCGCCGCGCACCACGCCCGCCGCGTAGGTCACGTCGGGCTGTGTGACAGAAGGCAGCGGGATTGCCTCGAGCGCGTCGCCCGCGGCCGTCACGTCGGTCACGTAGACGAAGCCGGCGTCGGCCGCGCCCTGGATCAGCTTGCCGACGATGCCCTTCACGTCCGGCTCCTCGGACCGCACGTTTCCGAGGATCGCCTGACCCTCGCTGCCCGGGAGCCGGTCGAGCACCTCGCGCGTGTACGCGCCGACCGGCACGGATTCCGAGCCGATGACCAGCGTCATCCCCTCGCGACGAAGATCGGCCGGCTCGCGGACGTCAGAGCCGGCGGGCACGGCGATCACCAGCCTGTTCGTGGCGAACTCGACGGGCTTCGAGAGCAGGCCAACGTCGTGGAGCTCGTTCGGAATCGACGTGTTCGCCGAGGCGAGCACGTCCGGCTTCACGCCCTGGCGGATCTGAGCGGCGAGCTCGTCCGAGCCCCCGAAGGACAGGCGAACGGTCGCGCCTTCGAAGTCGCGGCCGCACGCCGTCAGCGCCTCGCTCATCGACGACCCCGCGGAAACCACGAGCCGCGGTTCCTCGTCATTGCCGCCGCCGCACCCCGCCAGTGCGCACAGGCCCACAACGAGGACCCGCCTCACCCGCGCTCCACCATCACGGACGTGGCCTTGACGGCGGCCGTGGCGGGCACGCCGGGCGCCAGGCCCAGCTCCTCCACCGAGTCGCGCGTGATCGCCGCGGTGATCCGGTGCGGGCCGGCCTCGATCTCGACGAGCGCCATGACGCCATCGCTCTCCACCGAGGTGACGAGGCCGGAGAAGCGGTTGCGCGCCGACAGGCCGTCGCCCGCCCGGTGCCGCTCGGGTCGCCTGGTGAGGCGCTCCACTTCGCGCCGCGAGACGCGCCTGCGGTTCGCGCTGTCGCGACTTGTGCGCAGCCGTCCCGCGCGCTCCCAGCGCCTCAGCGTGTCGACGCTGACGCCGATCGCGCGCGCAGCGTCGCCCAGCGGAAGTCCTTCATCGTGTCTCGCCATTGCCTAAGCATTGCATAGGCAGTCGGCCCGGGCCGTGATCAGCGGCGGCGGTGGCGACGCAGCACCGGCGCGACCACTGCCGCCAAGCTGCGCGTCGCCGCCCGCATCTAGCCTGTTTCGACCAGGCCAGAGAGCCCTCTTCTTATGGAACGTTCGTCCGCAGCCGAGAAACGCGTAGCCCCGCTCGAGCTCTTCTTCGACCTCGTCTTCGTCTTCGCGCTCACGCAGGTCACGAAGCTGATGTCGGACAGCCCCACCTGGGAGGGCCTCGGCCAAGGGATGCTCCTACTCGCGCTGCTCTGGTGGGCCTGGGGCGCGTACGCGTGGCTGACGAACTACATCGCCACAGAGGAGGACCGCGAGCGGTTGCTCGTGTTCGGGTCGATGGCGGCCTTCCTGGTCGCGGCGCTCGCCGTGCCGCACGCGTTCGACGAGGACGCGCTCGTCTTCGCGGTCGCATACGCGATCGCGCGCTGGCTGCACATCTTCATCTTCGCCGAGGCCAACGAAGACGTCGACGCCGGCGAGGCGATCCGGCGCCTCGCTCGGACCGCTCTGCCCGCGCCGGCGCTCCTGATCGTCGGCGCGTTACTCGAGGGGCCGGCGCAGACCGCGCTGTGGCTGCTGGCGCTCGCAATGGACTTCGCGGGGCCGTTCGTATTCGGCGTGCGCGGCTTCCGCGTGTCGCCGGGGCACTTCGCGGAGCGGTTCTCGCTGATCGTGATCATCGCCCTCGGCGAGTCGATCGTCGCGATCGCCGCGGGGCTCCAGGGCGAGGTGGACGCGGGGGTCGTCCTCGCCGCGCTGCTCGGGCTCGTGGTGGCCTGCGGGCTGTGGTGGGCCTACTTCGACGTCGTCGCGCTCGTCGCCGAGAGCCGCTTTCGCCGTGCCGAGGGCCACGAGCGCGCGCTGATCGCCCGCGACTCGTACAGCTACCTGCACCTACCGATGATCGCGGGCATCGTGCTCATCGCGCTGGCGGTGAAGAAGACGATCGAGCACGTCGACGAACCGCTGAAGACGATCCCCGCCGTCGCTCTCTTCGGCGGCATTGCCCTCTACTACGCCGGCCACGTCGGCTTCCGCATCCGCAACGTCGGCTCGATCAACCGCCCCCGCTCGGTGGCCGTGCTCGTCTGCCTCGCGCTCATCCCGCTGGCGACCGAGGTCGACGCGGGAGTCGCGCTCGGCGCCGCGGCCCTGGTGGTCTCGGCCGTGATCGCATGGGAGACGATCATGTACGCCGAGGCCCGGAGCCGTATTCGCGGCGAGCACGCCGGCGGCTAGGTGCCAGGCCGCGTGGCACGGGGCGCCCTCGCCGAAGCACTCGATGCCGCGAGCGTCGCCCCAGAGCGAGAGGGCGGAGAGATCGTCGATGGCGCCACCGCCGGCCGTGATCGAGCCGATCCTGATCGGGTTACACGAAACGCGGCTTAACTGGACGTTTATCGGCTAGAGCAGCTCGGCGAGCTTCTCCGCCGCGCGGCGCGCGCCGTCCGTCTCGACCTCGCGGTAGTCCACCGGGCGCCCGATCTCTTCGGCGATCGCCCCGGCGATCGCGTCGGGGTCCGCCGTGTCGAAGTCCATGCGCCTGCCCGCGCCGTATCGGTCGAGGCGGTGAGCGACGTGCATGTTCTGCTCGAAGTGGTGGCGCAGCGGGAAGTACAGGAAGGGGCGCCTGCCGGCGGTCAGCTCCATCGCCGTGGTGAGGCCTCCCTGCACGACGGCGAGGTCGCATGCCGCGAGGTGGCGGTACAGGTTGTGCACGTAGGCGACGACCTCGAGCCCGTCCGGCTGCGGCAGCGAGTCGGGATCGATCCGCGGGCCCGCCACGACGATCATCCGCAGCTCCGGCACCTGCCGTTTCGCGCCCTCGAACGAGGCGATCACGCGGCACAGCAGGTCGGCACCCACGCCCGAGCCGCCCACGCTGACGATGCAGACCTTCTCGTCCGGCCGGTAGCCGAGGTCGGCGCGGAGCTCGTCGCGGTGGCCCAGGCTGCGGGGGTCGAAGCCCGTGACGTATCCGGCGAAGTCGAAGTTCCGCTCCGTCCAGTCGCGGATCATGGGGAGCTGCGGGCCGAGCCGCTCGTCGACGATGTCGTCGGGATTGCCTACGAAGATCGCCCTGTCGCGCAGCGTGGGGTGCGCGTCGATGTGCTCCACCATCTCGGCGTTGTAGTCGGCCGTCAGGTACGCCTCGTGGTCGCCGCCGTCGGGCATCGGCAGCCAGCCGACGAAGTCCGTGAGCCACGCGTAGCGCGCGCGCTTCTCGCCCGGGTTCTCGTGGAGGTAGTAGTCGAGCTCCCACGCCTCGTCCCCGATCCAGAGGTCGTAGCGCTCCTCGCGCGCGACGTCGTGGAAGACCATGAAGTTGTTGATGAGGATCTCGTCCATCCGCCGCCACGCCTGGAAGCAGTGGAGGTCGTGCTCGGCTGACTCGGACTCCATGTGGCGAGACTCGTTCGCGAGGTGCTCGCTGCCGGGATGGATTCGCTCGCCCTCCGCCTCCAGCACGCGGGTCACGGGGTCCTGGGCGAGCCAGTCGACCTCGAGCCCATCCACGAGATTGCGCAGCTCGCGCGCGATCGCCACGTCGCGTTGCGCGTGGCCGAGCCCGATCGGGGACGAGACGTACAGCGCGCGCTTGCGGCCATCCGACCGGTGGACGGTCGGGTCGCGGCGCGGCGTGCCCTCGATGAACTCACGCAGGGCGAGATTCACCTGCACGGGCTTGCGCGCGTGCGGCAGGTGGCCGGCGCCATGGACCGTCTCGAGCCGTCCGCCGGTGATCTTCGCGAGCGTCTTGCCGTCGATGTACGGGGTGATCTTGTCCCTGGTCCCGTGGATCACGAGAACCGGGCACTTCACCCGCTCCGCCAGCGCCACCTGATCGCGGCGCGTGGGCGGCGCCGCCAGATTGGCCTTCACGGTAAGGGCGAGCGTCTCGCCGTCGGTCTCGTGGGACCAGGTGACGGCGTCCTCGATCTGCTTCGTCGAGCGCGGCTCGGGCAGCATCCTCTCCGCCCACCACTGGACGAAGTCCCCGTAGCCTCCATCGGCCCAGTACGCGGGGCTGTACTTGCCCCACCCGCGTGTCGTCAGCGGGCCCTTCATCGCGACGGCCATCGAGCGGGCACGCATCCGCAAGGTCCCGAATCGACCCACCATTGCGAAGGGCCCGATGAAGACCATCCCGGCGACTCGCTCGGCGTGCTCCGCGGCGAGAAGCATGCCGCGCTGCGCTCCGCTCGACAGCGTGACGACGACCGCGCGGTCCACGCCGCAGGCGTCCATCACGTCGAGCGCGTCCTGCGCGAACTCGCTCTCGTCGTATCCCGACGGCTCACGCGGCCGGTCCGACCGGCCGTTGCCGCGCGGGTCGAAGCAGATCACGCGGAAATGGCGCGCGAAGTACGCGATCTGGGCCTTCCAGATGCGCGAATGCACGAGCGTCCACGTCGGGAGGAAGAGGACCGTCTGCTCGCCGGCCCCGAACGACTCCCAGAAGACGCGCACGCCGTCGCGCTCGATGTACCCCTCTTCGTCCGGGAGCCGCGCGCGGCTCCCGTCCTGCGGGCGCTGCTCGGAGGCTGTCGCCGCGACGGTCATGTGGTCTTCCTCTTCTCTAGAGACTGGAGCCATTGCTCGATCCAGTCGAGCAGCGCGCCGTGCCCCTCGGCGATGCCCTCCAGGCGCTCGAGCGCGAAGCCCTGTCCGAACGTCATGGTCAGCGCGACCAGCCCCTCGACCGGAAAGTCGTCCCCGAGCTCATACTCCCGCGCCGCCCGCGTGTACGCCTCGCGGAGGACGGCGCGCCACTCGGCGTTGACCCGCTCTACCCGAGGGCGCAGATCCGCGCGGTTCCAGGACAGGGCCTGAAGCTCCATCCAGATCTTCGAGTAGCCGGTCTCCAGGTCTTCCTCCTGGAACCGCCAGGCGGCCTGCCACTTCTCGACAAACGGGACGTCCGCCGCATACATCTCGCGCTGCCGCGCGACGAGCCGTTCCGTGAAGCGCTCCAGCACCTGCACGAAGAGCTCGTCGATCGAGCCGAAGTAGTAGTGGACGAGGCCCTGGTTCGCGCCGGCCTCCTCGGCGAGCCGGCGGGTGCTGATCCCCTCGTGGCCGGCGTCGACGAGCAGCCGCTCGGCCGCGTCGAGGAACGCCTCAGCGGTTTCGTGGCGGGGCGACTTGGCGGAGCTCTTGGCGGCGGTCGACATCGTCTCTTAGGCGATTGCCTAAGGCAGATGACTAACAGAT
>DASSVP010000076.1:0-42315 GCA_035705985.1 Thermoleophilaceae bacterium | reverse complement strand
ATCGCGTAGCTGAGGCCGTCCGCGCCGCCGCCGCCGTACTCCTCGGGGTATGGGATGCCCATCAGCCCCAGCTCGCCGAGCTTCGCGACGATCTCGTAGGGGAAGCGCTTCTCGCGGTCGAGCTCCTCGGCCACGGGACGCACCTCGCCATCGGCGAAGTCGTGCACGAGCCGGCGGATCTGGCTCTGTTCCTCGGTCAGGTCGAACTGCATGCGGCCGCGGATGCTAATGAGAAACTGGCACCGGCTTGGCGCATTCACTCACGCTCTTTCTCGCGCAGGCCGGCGGCGGCAGCTCCGGCTTCGGCGGCGGCGGTGGTGGCGGCGGCTCCGGCTTCGGCGGAGGTGGCGGTTCGGGCTCGGGCGAGGGCGATCCGCTCGTCGCGGTCGTCGTCTTCGGCCTCGTCGGGCTGTTCCTCGTGTACCTGACGATCCACAGCATCCGCTACCGCCGGCGGGTGCGCGAGCGCGACGCGCGGGTGCGCACGGCCTCGGGCGAGGCGGCCGAGGACGACGGCTACTTCGCGTCCGACGAGCTCGAGCGCCATGCGGTCGCGCTGTTCCGGGCCGCCCAGACGGCGTGGGACGCACGCGACCGCGCGGCGCTCGCCCGCCTCGTCGGCCCAGACCTGCTCGTGGAGTGGAGCCGACGGCTCGACGACTTCGACGCGAAGGGCTGGCACAACCGCGTGGAGGTGCTCGAGGACCCGACGGTGCACTACGTGGGGATCACGAACCGGGAGGACGACGACGAGGACCGCGCGGTCGTCCGGGTGACCGCGAAGCTGCGCGCCTACGTGCTCGACCGGAGCGGCGGCCGGGTGATGCGCAAGGGCGAGAAGGACGAGACGATCACGCTCGAGGAGTACTGGACGCTCGCGCGCCGCGGCGGCGGCTGGATGGTGCTGTCGATCGAGCAGCGCGCGGAGGGCGACCACCACCTCGACGGCGCGATCGTGGCCTCGCCGTGGTCGGACGAGCAGCGGCTCGACGACGAGTCGCTCACCGAGCTCGCCGTCGCGGACGGCCTCCCGGAGGGCTTCACCACGGCCGACCTCGCCGAGGTCGGCTTCGAGGGCGATGCGCGCGCCCGCGCGCTCGACCTCTCGGTGGCCGACGCGCGCTTCTCGCCGGACGTGCTCGCGGCGGCGGCGCGGCGCGCGGTCGAGGCGTGGGCCGAGGCGGTCGACGGCGACGACGCCGCACTCGAGCGCGTGGCGTCGCCGGCGGCGATCGGCGCGCTGCTCCACCCGGGCGACCCGGCGCGCGAGACGCGCCTCGTGGTGCGCGCCCCGCGCGTGAAGCGGATCGCGATCCGGGACGTGCAGGTCGAGCGCCTGCCGGCGACCATGACCATCGACGTGGAGCTGGCCGGCCGCCGCTACGTGGAGGACCGCGACACCGCGGCGGTGCTGAGCGGGTCGAGGGACGCGGCGGCGAGGTTCACGGAGCGTTGGACGCTCGCGCTCGACGGGCCGGACGACTCCCCCTGGCGCATAGTCGAAGCCGCTTAGCCGGCCGCGACGGTTCCGTCCGCCCTTCGCATCAGGCTCGGGTCCGTGCCCGAGATCTCCGCCGTCGCCACTGCACCGTCGGCCCGCTTCGCGCTCCCCTCCGACAGGCACTATCTCGCCGGCAGCCACGTCTGGGCGCAGATCGAGAACGGCATCGCCACCGTGGGTGTCAGCGCCCCGCTCGGCGAGGTGCTCTGGTACACGCCTGAGATCGAGTACTGGGCCGTGGACCGCGTCGAGGTCGGCGAGACGCTCGCCACCGTGCAGGGACGGTCGAACCGCACGGTCGCCGTGGGCTCGCCCGTGCGCGGGACGCTCGTCGAGCTGAACCCGCTGCTGCTCCGGGCTCCTCACGCGCTGCTCGCGCAGCCCTACGGGCGCGGCTGGGTTGCGCGCATCTCAGCGGAGCGCTGGGAGCGCGACGAGGCTGCGATGGTGACCGCCCGCGCGTACCGGAAGATCCTCGACTCGGACCTCTCCCTGGGGCGGGAGTTCTGCTTCGGCGGCGCGCTGCTCGCGCCCCGCCGGGCGGCGGCCTAGCAGGGCCTGGCGAAACTCCGCTGGACCGTGGCCTGGCCATCCTCGCCAAGCTCGGCTGCGCTCTCGAACGGGCGCAAGCGATTCCGGTCGCTGCCTAACGCAGCACACGGCCGAGCGCGAAGCCAGCCGCCGCCGCCGCGATGCCGCCGACTACCGAGGCCACGAGATACGCGGCAGCCTTCGCGGGCTCACCCGCATCGACCTCGATCACGATCTGGACGGAGAACGTCGAGAAGGTCGTGAACCCGCCCAGCAGCCCCACTCCAAGCGCCTCACGCACGTCCCGCGAGAACCAGGGCTCGGCCACCAGCACGCCCAGCAGGAACGATCCGACGATGTTGATGCCGACCGTGGACCACAGCAGTGATTCGTGGTGCAGCGTCAGCCGCGAAATGCCGAATCGGGCCAGCACGCCGACCACACCGCCGACCGCGACTAGGAGCGTCGTCATCCACGGCTAGTTCGCTAGCCGTTTCGCTAAACCCTCCTAGGCGCGCTCGACGCGCGCGCTGACGACCTGGTCCTGCTCGTTGAAGCGGTACACCCAGCGCGACTGGGTGTCGGCTAGCCGGCCCCGGTCGATCGTCCGGACCCAGCCGTTCACGACCACCGTGTCGCCCTCCTCGACGATCGAGTAGGCGCCCGCCCGCATCTGGAGGCCACCCTCCTCGAAGTCGGACCAGAACCGGCGGAGCGCGTCGTGCCCGCGGATCTCCTCGCCGTGGGCGACGTGCGGCTCGAAGACGACGTCCTCGACGGAATTGGCCAGCAGCTCCTCGGCGACGCGGGAGAGAGCTTCCGTCTCCATTAGGTCGAACAGTCGTCTGATGAGCGCTACGCGCGGCGAGTCCAATCGCCACCTCCGAGCCCCGAGGTAGCTGCAATCTACCCAAAGCGTGTAGACAAGGTGGGTCAGACCGGGGCGGGCGCGCGCTCGCGCGGCTTGACCGTCGCCACCGCCACGCCCGCGATCACGACGGCCACGCCGAGCAGCTGAACCGACGACGGCGCCTCGGAGAGCAGCACCGCTCCGAGGAAGACGGTGCTGACCGGCTGCAGCATCAGGACGATCGACGTGAGCAGCGCAGGGAGGCGTGGGAGCGAGACCGAGATGAGCAGCCAGCCGAGCACCTGCGAGGACAGCGCGAGTAGAACGAGCCAGGCCTGCGACTCGAGCCCCGGCACCCAGTCGAGGTCGCCCACCGCGAGGCCGCCGATCGCGGAGAAGACCGCGCCGCTGAGAGTGGCGTCGAACAGCGGTCCGGCCGGCCGGCGGATATCCACGTTGCCGTGGCGGAGGACCAGGATGAAGAGCGCGTAGCTGATCGCGGTGAGCACGCCGAAGACGACCCCGAGCACGGGGTCGTCGCCGTACGCGCCGCCGCCGACGACGCCCGAGATGAGGACGACGCCGCCGAAGACCACGGGAATCGCGCCGATCGAGCGCCCATCGGGGCGCTCGCCGAGCACCGCCCAGGCCAGCACGCCCACGAGCACGACCTGCGTGTTGCCGAGCACGGTCGCCAGGCCCGCGCCCACGGCCTCGATCGAGTGGTGCCAGAACGTGAGGTCGGCGGCGAACAGCACGCCGGCGCCCCAGGCGAGCACGCGCTCGCGGAGCGGGCGCGGCCCGTAGCGGCGGCGTTCGAACCACGCGAGCAGCCCGAGCGCTGGGAGCGCGTAGGCGCAGCGGAAGAACGCCGCGGTGGAGGGTGAGACCTCGGCGAGGCGGACGAGGATCGCCGAGAAGGCGATCACGAGCGCGCCGAGCACGCCGGCGAGTACGGGCCGGTCAGTCACGGCGACCGAGCCTAGCCGCGGGTATGGTGCCGCCCGGTGGATCGCGACACCGTGCTCTGGACTCTCGTCGTCTTCTTCGGCGCGTCGGTTCTGTTCGCCGCCGTGCGTGACGCGACCAAGGACGAGGGCACGGGCGTCGCGCTGCTCGCGCAGCTTGGCGTCGGCGCGCTGCTAGTCGGGGCGATCGTTGTGTTCGTCAGGCGCCGCCGGTGACGCGCTGGATCGTGGACGGCATGAACGTCGTCGGCTCGCGTCCCACCGGGTGGTGGCGTGACCGCCCGCGCGCGATGCGCGAGCTGGTTCACGCACTGGAGGCGTTCGCCGCCGCGACGGGCGCCGAGCTGACCGTCGTGTTCGACGGGAGGCCGTTCGAGCTGGAGACGGACGACCGGGTCAGCGTGCAGTTCGCGAACAGGCGCGGGCGAAATGCCGCCGACGACGACATCGCGGCGCTGGTCGAGGGCGACGGCGACCCCGGCTCGCTCTCAGTCGTGACCTCTGACGGCGACCTGGCGCGCCGCGTCCGCGACGCGGGCGCGGCCGTTCTCGGCGCGGGCGAGTTCCGCCGCCGGCTCGACGGCTAGCCGCTCCTCGACGACCGCGCGGCAGCCGCGCCCGGGCACGACCGTGACGTGCCGGACGACGCCGCGCTCCGGCCTCGCGTCCGGCGCGCGCAGGCGCACCCTCCTCAGCACCTCCCGCAGCACCGTCCGCATCTCGACCTGCGCGAAGGAGGCGCCGATGCAGCGCCGGACGCCTCCGCCGAACGGAATCCAGGCGTACGACTCGGCACCGCCCTGGATGAAGCGCTCGGGGCGGAACTCGTCGGGCGACTCGTAGAGGTCCGGGCGCTTGTGCAGCACCGCGATCGCGGGCAGGACGAGCGTGCCCGCCGGAAGCCGCCAGCCCGCCACCTCGGTGTCGCGCGTCAGCTTGCGCGCCACGTCCACGACCACCGGGCGCACGCGCAGCGTCTCCTTCACGACGGCGTCCACGTACTCGTCGTCGTCGAGCGACCCGGTCAGACGCTCGAGCACGCGCGGCGTGCGCAGCAGCCGCTCGAATGCCCAGGACAGGCCGGTGGCGGTGGTCTCGTGGCCCGCGGTGAGAAGCGTGAGCAGCTCGTCGCGCAGCTCGGTGTCGGTCATCGCCGAGCCGTCCTCGTGCCGCGCCCGCAGCAGGAGCGAGAGCACGTCGTCGCGCTCGTCGTCGGCGGCGCGCCGGTCGGCGATCTCGGCGTAGATCAGCTCGTCCACGGCCGCCAGCGCACGGCGGAACTTCGCCGCCGGTGTGATGCCGCCAAGGTCTCTGTCGAAGAGCGGGATCCAGTTCAAGACGCTGGTCGTCTCTCCGAGCGGCGGGATGCGCTCGCGGAAGAGGTCCATCCGCTCGCCGTCTCGCACCCCGAAGACCGCGCGCAGGATCACCTCCAGCGTGATCGCCTGCATGCGCGGCCTCAGTGCGAAGGGCTTACCCACCGGCCACCCGGACACCTCGCGCTCCGTGGCCTCGGCCATCACCTCCACGTAGCGGCGGACGCTCTCGCCGTGGAAGGGCGGCAGCAGGAGCTTCCGCTGGCTCAAGTGGCGGTCCTCGTCGAGTGTGAGCAGCGAGTGGTCCCCGAGCGCGTCGCCGAGTGCGAGCGTGTTCGCCTCGCCGGCGTGGAACGTCGCGGGGTCGCCCGCGAAGACCTCCTTGACGAGCGAGGGCTCCGCGACGTAGACGACCCGGCCGAAGATCGGGAAGCGCGAGGAGAAGATGTCGCCGTAGCGCTGCCAGCGCTTGACCATCCAACCGTAGGGCGACGCCGTGACGAACGCGGCCTGAAGCAGCGCGGGCATTCTCGGGCCGGGCGGCAGGTCCACACGGAGGTTGTACCGCTTGTCGGCGGGTAGTGCGGAGGCGATGCGATCGATCGCACCCATGATCCTGCTCGCGCTGCTGCTCGCGGTTGGGACGCCGGCGCATGCGCAGGGCACGCTGAACGAGGCCGCGCGGGCGCTCGACAGCAACCCGGTGTACGTGGACGAGAGCGCCGAGCGCGCGCTGACCAACTCCGAGGTGGAGCGCCTGCGCGACCAGATCGGCGAGCGCGGCGCCGGGCCGCTCTACCTCGTGGTGCTCCCGGAGTCGGCGAGCGACGAGGCGGGCGGCGATCCAAGCAATGCGCTGCGCGAGATCGCTCAGGAGCTGCGCGAGCCCGGCACCTACGCGGGCGTGATCGGCAACTCGTTCAGGGCCGGGTCGGTGGGCGTCGACGTGCCGGCGAGCGAGCTGGCGCGCGACTCACTCGACGCGCGCGGGACCGACGGGACCTTCGCCGTGCTGTCCGACTTCATCGCGCGGGTCGGGGAGGCGCGCGCCGGCGGCGGGGGCTCGAGCGGCGGCGGCGGCGACGGCGGGGGCGGCTTCCCCTGGTTCCTGGCGCTCCTGATCGGGCTGCCGCTCGCGGCGATCGCCCTCGGCCGCCGCCGTCAGCGCAGGCGCGCGCAGGAGCATGAGCGCGCGCAGCTCGAGGACGTGAGGCAGGTCGCCCGGGAGGACCTCGTCGCGCTCGGCGACGACATCCGTGCGCTCGACCTCGACGTGCAGATGCCCGACGCCGACCCGGAGGGCAAGCAGCACTACCACCAGGCGGTGGAGCGGTACACCGAGGCGGAGGAGGCGCTCGACCGCGCGCAGCGCGCGGAGGACATCGAGCGGGTGACGTCCGCCCTGGAGGAGGGCCGCTGGGCCATGACCGCCGCGAAGGCGGAACTGGCCGGCCGACAGGCGCCGGAGCGCCGGCCGCCGTGCTTCTTCGACCCCCGTCACGGGCCCTCGGTGGGCGATGTGGAGTGGGCGCCCCCCGGCGGGCAGCCGCGGCCGGTGCCGGTCTGCGCCGCCGACCTCCAGCGGATCCAGGACGGGCTCGACCCGGAGTCACGCCACGTGCCGATGGACGGGCAGATGGTCCCCTACTGGGCGGCCGGGCCGGCGTACATGCCGTGGGCGGGCGGCTTCTTCGGCGCGGGCCTCCTGCCCGGGCTGCTCCTCGGCTCCATGCTGGGCGGCGGCTTCGGGATGTTCGGCGGCGGGGCGGCCGAGGGCGGCGGGGACTTCGGAGACTTCGGCGGCGGCGACCTGGGCGACTTCGGCGGGGGCGACTTCGGCGACTTCGGCGGCGGCGGCGACTTCTAGGCCGCTGCGCGCGCGCCGGCGGATTCGGCC
This sequence comes from Thermoleophilaceae bacterium, assembly GCA_035705985.1. Taxonomy (GTDB): domain Bacteria; phylum Actinomycetota; class Thermoleophilia; order Solirubrobacterales; family Thermoleophilaceae; genus JACVRW01. The sequence goes on along the minus strand of DASSVP010000076.1, from coordinate 35,252 downwards.
AGGAACTTCCTGATCGCCGCGTGCGTCTCGCGCGGCCGCTCCACCTGCGGCACGTGGCCGCAGCGGAGCTCGACGTGCGTGGCGCGCGGCAACGCCCTCTCGACGTGCTTCATGAAGCCGATCGGGACGAGCGTGTCGTGCCGTCCCCAGACGAACACCGCGTCGCACTCGAGCGACTTCAGGCGCGTCCAGAAGCCCTGCTCGCCGTGCGGCTCGTCGAGGTAGATGTTGCGGGCGGCAGCGTAGAAGGCGGCCCGGCCGCGACGCGTCAGGTACGCGCGCAGGAACTCGTCGATGCCGGCCGCGGTCCAGCCGCCGTCCCCGGAGGGCACGAGCGAGCGCACGATCGCCTCGACGATCGGGCGCGGGGCCGGCTGGATCACGCCCAGCTCCGGGCGCAACGCGCGCAGGAACGGCGCCCACGGACGCGGACGCAGCCAGGCGAGCGCGGGGCTAAGGAGGAGCAGGCTGCCGGTGCGGCCGCGCTCCGTGAGCCCTGCCTCGATCGCCACACGCCCGCCCATGCTGTTGCCGGCGATGTGGGCGTTGTCGATGCCGAGCCCGTCCATCGCGGCGAACACGGAGCGCGCGAACCAGGGCGCGTCGTAGGGTGCGCCGATCGGCTTGTCGGATTCGCCGAAGCCGGGAAGGTCGAGCGCCACCACCCGGTAGTCGTCGGCCAGCGCGTTGACCGTGGGCATGAAGGAGGCCTTGGTCCCGCCGAGGCCGTGTACGCAGACGATCGTCTCGGGCCCGGTGCCCGCGGACAACACGGAGATGGACCCGAAGTCCCGCGTGCGCACCTGGCCGAACTCGAGCCGGCCCGGCTCGTCGGATCCGCTCGTGGCGGCCAGGAAGCCGACGCCGACGTGCAGGCTGCCGCGGATCGTCAGGCGACCCGCGCGGAACGCCTGCATTCCGGCGCGATGGTCGTCGGCGATCCGCCTCCAGGCGGCCCCGTCCGCGGCGAGCACCGCGTCCGGCTCGGCCGACCCGTCGGCGCTCCGCAGCCTCAGGCGGCGTCCCGCGATCACCGCGTCGCACGCCCTGCCGCCGGTCACCTCGAGGCGCACGCGGGCGCGCCCGCCGGGTAGGTGCATCACGTCCGGGTCGAAGCGGTCCGCGAGCGCGGCGATTGCGTCGGCGGGAGCGATCCCCCGCGGGGTGGCCGTTGCCATCCCTACATCCAATACCACGGGGCGGCGCTATGAATCACTCCCGGTCACGGTTACGCCGGAATTGAACAAATACGCGCCCAATTCGCGGATAGTTCGGCCGAGAACTTGACAAACCTCGAGAGCTTGTGGAGGATCGCCCGCAATGGAGGAGGACGCGGGCGCACCGCCCTCGCTGCGCGAGTCCAACCGGCTCCGCGTGGTGCAAGCGCTTCAGATCCTCGGCGTAACGAGTCGCGCCGACGTCGCGCGCCGCACCGGCCTGTCGCGATCGACGGTCTCGACGATCGTCTCTGCCCTCCAGGCCGAGGGCGTCGTGGTGGACCGCCAGGCGGACTCCCGCACCGCCGCCGGGGGCGGCCGCCCCCCGGCCCTGATCGCGCTCAACCCCGGGGCGGGCCTCGCCATCGGCATCGATTTCGGCAAGCGCCACCTCGCCGTCGCGCTCGCGGACCTCTCGCACGAGCTGCTCGCCGAGGAGTGGCGCGACATGAGTGACGACTACGACGCCGACACGGGCATCGACCGCGCCGCGGAGCTCGTCGAGCGCGTGCTCGACGCGGCGGGCGCGGACCCCGGGCGGGTGCTCGGCGTAGGCATGGGCCTGCCGGGGCCGATCCACCGCAGCGGCGTCGTCGGCTCGTCCGCGATCCTGCCCGGCTGGGCGGGCACGCACGCCGCGGAGCGCATGGGCGAGCGCCTCGGCATCCGCGTCTGGCTCGGCAACGATGCCAACCTCGGCGGGCTGGCCGAGGCCACCTGGGGCGCCGGCCGCGCGGCCGGCGGCCTCGTCTACCTCAAGCTTGCGACCGGCATCGGCGCCGGAATCGTGATCGGCGGGCGCCTCTTCGAGGGTGCCGGCGGAACGGCGGGCGAGATCGGCCACACCTCGCTCGACGAGACGGGAGACATCTGCCGCTGCGGGAGCCGCGGGTGTCTCGAGACCTACGCGAGCGGCACGGCGATCGCGTCGCTCCTCAGCCGCAGTCTGGCCGGGGAGCTGACGCTGGACGACGTGCTCGCCCGCGCGATCGAGGGGGACCCGGGTTGCCGGCGCGCCCTCGCGGACGCGGGGCGTCACATCGGCGCGGCCGTGGCCGATCTCTGCAACCTGATCAACCCCGAACGGATCGTCGTGGGGGGCAGCATGGCCGTCGCCGGAGACGTGCTGCTGGATCCGCTCAGAGAGGCAGTTGGATTGCGGGCCATTCCCAGCGCGGCGGAGGACGTGGAGATCGTCCTTGGCGAGCTGGGAGGACGCGCCGAGTTGCTCGGCGCGGTCGCGCTCGTGCTCCACGAGGCCGGCCCAGCCTGGAGCGGGCCGGCACCGGCGGTACAGCAGGCAACGGCAACAGGAGGCTAGGAGGAACGATGTACAAGCTCAGATGGCTCAGCGTGATCGCCGTGCTCGTCGCGGCGATGGCGCTCGCCGCGTGCGGCGATGACGACGACGAGGGCGGCGGCGGTGGCGGCGGCTCCGAGGGCGGCGGGGGCGGCGGCGGCTCGATAGCGCTCCTGCTGCCCGAGTCGAAGACCGCTCGCTACGAGTCGCAGGACAGGCCGAACTTCGAGGCGAAGGTCGAGGAGCTCTGCGCGGACTGCGAGATCATCTACTCGAACGCGGACCAGGATGCTGCGAAGCAGCAGCAGCAGGCCGAGGCCGCCATTACGCAGGGCGCGAAGGTGCTCGTGCTCGACCCGGTCGATGCCGCGTCGGCCGGCGCGGTCGTCCAGCGGGCGAAGCAGTCGCAGATCCCGGTGATCAGCTACGACCGGCTGATCACGGACGCCGACATCGACTACTACATCTCGTTCGACAACGAGAAGGTCGGCCAGCTCCAGGGGGAGAGCCTCGTCTCGAAGCTCGAGGAGGACGGCGCCAAGGGCGACATCATCATGATCAACGGCGCCCCGACGGACAACAACGCCAAGCTGTTCAAGCAGGGCGCTCACTCCGTGATCGACGACAGCCCGTTCAAGGTCGCCAAGGAGTACGACACGCCTGACTGGAGCCCGGACAAGGCCCAGCAGGAGATGGACCAGGCGATCACCGCGGTCGGCAAGGACGGGTTCGTGGGCGTATATGCCGCCAACGACGGCACCGCCGGCGGGGCGATCGCGGCCATGAAGGGCCAGGGCGTCGACCCGACGAAGATCCCGGTCACGGGCCAGGACGCCGAGCTCGCCGCGATCCAGCGGATCCTGATCGGCGAGCAGTACATGACCGTCTACAAGGCGATCAAGCCCGAGGCGGAGGCAGCGGCCGAGCTGGCCGTCGCGCTCGCCAGGGGCGAGGAGCCGGAGGAGCCGGCCGACTCCGTCCCGAACGGGATGAAGGACGTGCCGTCGATCCTCCTCGAGCCGGTTGCGGTCACGAAGGAGAACATCAACGACACGATCGTGAAGGACGAGTTCTGGTCGGTGGACGAGATCTGCACCGGCAAGTACGCGGCCGCCTGCAAGGAGGCTGGCATCCAGTAGGGGACGTGGGGAAGAATGGGGGCGCCTCCGGGCGCCCCCATTGCTTCTGTGAGAGGAGAGAGTCACGAGATGAACGCCACCGGGAGCACTCCCGTTCTGTCCCTGAAAGGGGTGAGCAAGAGCTTCGGACCCGTTCAGGCGCTGAGCGACGTGGACTTCGAGGTGCGTCCCGGTGAGGTCGTCGCGCTGGTCGGCGACAACGGCGCCGGCAAGTCCACGCTCGTGAAGGTGATCGCGGGGATACATCCCGCGGATGAGGGCTCGATGCAGTTCGAGGGCCAGGAGGTCACCGTCAACGGGCCGGCCGACGCGGTCGCGCTCGGGATCGCGACGGTCTACCAGGACCTCGCGCTGTCGGACAACCTCGACGTGGTGGAGAACCTGTACCTCGGCCGTGAGAAGGTCGCGGACGGACCCGCCGGGACGGTGGGCCAGCTGGACGAAGTGTCGATGGAGAAGCGCACCGGCGAGCTGCTCGAGAACCTCGCGGTGACGATCACGGACCTGCGTGCGGAGGTCGGCACCATGTCCGGCGGCCAGCGACAGCAGGTGGCGATCGCACGCTCGCTGCTCGGCGAGCCAAAGCTCGTGGTGCTCGACGAGCCGACCGCCGCGCTGGGGGTGCGCCAGACCGCCCAGGTGCTGGCGCTGATCAAGCGGCTGAAGGAGCAGGGGCACGCCGTGCTCGTCATCAGCCACAACCTCGCCGACGTCTTCGAGGTCGCCGACCGCATCTTCGTGCTCCGGCTGGGGCGAGAGGCGGGCGACTTCGCGGCGAGCGACACCAACCAGGAGCAGGTCGTGGGCGCCATCACCGGTGCCTCGGGGAACGGAGGCAATCGATGACCGCAGCCGGCGCAACCGTCGAAGACGACGCCGAGGAGCGGAGCCCGACCCTCGACCTCGTGCGGCGCTTCATCGCGGGCGACCTGGCCGAGCTGCGGGTCGTCCTCGCGATCGCCGTGATCTGGGCGATCTTCTACGTCCAGGAGCCGCGCTTCCTCAGCTCGATCAACCTCTCCAACCTCGTGCTCCAGATGACCGCGGTCGGGCTCGTCTCGATCGGCGTCGTGCTCGTCCTGCTGCTCGGCGAGATCGACCTTTCGGTCGGCGCGGTCAGCGGGCTCTGCGCGGCGATCATGGCCGTGCTCATCGAGAAGGAGGGCTGGTCGCCCTACCTCGGCATCGCGGCGGGCATCGCGGCGGGCACCGTCATCGGCCTGTTCCAGGGCTCGGTGTTCACGCGCTTCGCGGTGCCGTCGTTCGTGGTGACGTTGGCCGGGCTCCTGGCCTGGCCGGGCGCCCAATTGGAGGTGCTCGGCGAGACCGGGACGGTGAACATCAATGACCCGAAGGTCACGGGCCTGACGAACACGTTCTACAGCGACATGGTCGGCTGGATCGTCGGCCTTGCGGCGATCGCGATCTACGCGGCGTTCGCGCTGCGGGCTCGGCAGAAGCGGGTCGGCGAGGGGCTGTCGGCGCCGCCGCTCGGCCTGCTCCTGATGCGCATCGGCCTCGTCACCGTTGCCGTCCTGGTTGCGATCTGGGTGCTCAACGACGACCGCGGGCTGCCGCTTGCCGCCCTGATCCTCGTGGGCTTCTGCCTGTTCTTCTTCTACATCACGACGAGAACGAGGTTCGGGCGGCACATCTTCGCTGTCGGCGGCAACGCCGAGGCCGCGAGGCGCGCGGGCATCAACGTGAACCGCGTGCGGGTGATCGTTTTCATGATCGCGTCGTCGATGGCGGCGGCCGGCGGGATCATGGCCGCGTCTCGACTGCTCGCGGTGAACCAGTCGTCGGGGGCCGGTGACTTCCTTCTGCTCGCGATCGCGGGCCCGGTCATCGCCGGGACATCGCTGTTCGGAGGCCGGGGAAGCGTCTGGCACGCCCTGCTCGGGGCGCTCGTGATTACGTCGATCTCGAACGGCCTCGACCTGCAGGGGCGCGAGTCGTCGGTGAAGTTCATGGTCACCGGCGGCGTCCTGCTCCTGGCGGTGGTCATCGACGCGATCGCGCGCAGGCAGCGGCAGGCCGCGGGACGGGTCTAGCGGCGGCTGCGCTCGAGCCACTCCGCGTCGGACTGATCGGATACGGCCTCGCCGGGTCGGCGTTTCACGCGCCGCTCGTCGAGGCCGTTCCGGGGCTGTCGCTGGCGTCCGTGGTCACCTCGAAGCCGGAGCGCGCGGAGCAGGTTCGCTCGCGCTACCCCGATGCGACCGTCCACCAGGATGCCGACGGGCTGTTCGCCGACCCGAGCGCGCACGACGCGGTGGTCGTCGCGGCACCCAATCGCGCACATTTCCCGCTCGCTGATGCGACGATCGAGGCCGGGCTTCACCTCGTGGTGGACAAGCCGCTCGCGGCGACAGTCGAGGAGGGTGAGCGGCTCGCGGCGGCGGCCGCAGAGCGCGGCGTCGTGGCGAGCGTGTTCCACAACCGGCGCTGGGACGGTGACTTCCTGACGCTCCGGCGGCTGGTGGCGAAGGGCGCGCTGGGTGACGTGGTACGGCTGGAGTCGCGCTTCGAGCGCTGGCGCCCGGAGGTCGATGTCCGGAAGTGGCGCGAGGGCGGGACGCCGGAGGACGCGGGCGGCCTGCTGTTCGACCTCGGGCCGCACGTGATCGACCAGGCGCTCGAGCTGCTCGGGCCGGCGCGGTCGGTCAACGCGGACGTGCGGAGGCTGCGACCGGGCGCGGAGGTTGACGACGATTTCCTCGTGGACCTCGAGCACGAGTCGGGCGCGACCTCGCGGCTCTCGGCAACGATGCTGGCGGCGCAGGCCGGGCCGCGCTTCCGCGCGCTGGGGACGCGAGCGGCATACGTGAAGTGGGGGCTCGACGTGCAGGAGGACGCGCTGCGCGAAGGCCGTACGCCTGCCGACTTCGGCTTCGGCGAAGAGCCCCCGGAAGCGTGGGGCCGCCTGGGAAGCGACGAAGCCTCCGAGCCCGTGGAGACGGAGCGCGGCCGCTACGTGGAGTTCTACGAAGGGCTGGAGCGGGCGATCCGCGCACGCGACGGTTCGCCGGGGAGGCCCGCCTCCTCGGAGGGCGCCCCTCCCGTGCCGCTCGAGGCGGGGGTGGCCACCCTGCGGGTGATCGAGGCGGCGCGCGCCAGTTCCGAGCAGGGCGAAGTCGTCCCGCTGTAGCTCGCCCGTCACGGAGTCGCGCCCACCGGTACCGCGACTCGCCATACGGTCGCCGGCATGCGCGCGGAGCGCGGCCAGGCGAGCATCGAGTGGATAGGAGCAGTGCTGCTGGTGGCGCTCGCCCTGACCGGCCTGGCCCGCGTCGCATCGCGCGTGGAGGCCGCCGATCTCGCAGGGAGCCCGCTCCGGACGACGATCTGCGCGGCGCGCGACGTGTGCGCGGAGCAGCGCCCAGCAGCTCCGGCACGAGCGCGCGACCGGAGGAAGGTGATCGTCCCACCGCTGCTCCCGGTGCACCCGGAGGAGCGACGACCGGCTCGAACCCCGCGGCTGCTCCGTCACGTCGGCTCCCGCGCCGCCGTTCGGCGGGCGCGGCGCGCGGCGGGCACTTTCTGGCGCCGCTCATGGCTGGTCTGTTTCGGTTACGAGCGCGCGCGTTACGGACTGCTGCATCCGGAGACACGCCCGCGCCAGACCGTGCCGATCTCGGGCGCGCTCCAGATGGTGAACGACTGCGCGAGCCCAATCGACTTCGCGCGCGACTGGGAGCTGCTGCGCCCGCGATGACGGCGCCCCCGCATCCCCACCCGCGCGAGCGCGGGCAGGCCGCCGTCGAGTTCGTCGCATTGGTGCTGCTCGCGTGTCTCGTGCTTGGCGCTCTCGTTGCGTTCGCGCCGGCGGCGGATGGGCGGGCGCTCGGCGGGTTCCTCGTTAATCACCTCTCGTGTGCGGTGTCCGGACGGTGCGACGCCGCCGAGCGGGGGCTCGTCCGCGCCTACGGTGTGCGCGATGCCGCGCTGGTTCGCGCGCTCGCACCGAACCTCGTCTTCGAAGGCGGGGAGAGGCAATTGCCAGTCGATTGGCGGCACTGCCGGCTGGCGAGCTGCGCGTCCGCGCCGGATGATGAGGGACTCGACGCCCACCTGACGGATCGCGGGCACCGCGCCACCGCCTTCACGCGCGTCATCCGCCGCAACGGGCGGCTCTACGTCGCCTACTGGCTCTACTACCCCGACTCGAACTCCGCCCTCGCGGGCTCGGACAGGTTGTGGGAGCGGTCGTGGCTGCTGCCCCGGTTGCGCGAGCTGGTCGACGGGTCGCCGGACTATCCGGGCTATCACCGCGACGACTGGGAGGGCGCATTCGTCCGCGTCGACCCGGACGGCACCACCTGGCTGCGCGCGAGCGCCCACGGCCGCTACCGGGGCTGCAAGTGGCGCAGCTGCTCCGGCGCGTGGACCCGCGGCGCCGGCTGGGTGCGCGTCTCGCGGGGCAGCCACTCCGGCCACGTCCCGTTCCGCACGGACCGTCTGCCGCGCGAGGCCGGACACCCGCCCCGGCCGCGCTACCTCCCGCGGCCGGGCTGGGAGACCGGCAGCGTGCGGCGCGTCCCGGCGATCCCGGGCCGCGACCTCCGCGAGCGCAGCACCACCGGCGAGGGCCTTCGCCTGATCCCGCTCGAGACCCACGACCGCCGCCGCTACCGCCCGCTCGACCCGGGCATCGCTCCTCCGTGGCGCAAGCCTGCCTACCGGAATCCGGAGAGCGACGAGTCGTGAACTGAGGCGGGGCGCCGGTGTCCGGCTCTAGTCTGGAGGGACGATGGAAGGGTGTGCCCCGGCGTTTGGGGCTTGTTCTCAAGGGGGAAGCGCCTCCCTGTGAAAGTGGGGTTGGTCCTCGGCGCGGGTGGCGTGCTCGGCGGCGCATGGCTCGTCGGCGGGCTCAATGCGCTGGCACGCGAGACGGACTGGGACCCCGGCTCCGCGGAGTACGTCGTCGGCACCTCCGCCGGCTCGATGATCGGGGCGCTCGTGGCCTCCGGCGTGCCCCCGTGGTTCATGGTCGCCCACTCGCGCGGCGAGGTGTTCGACGGACTCGTGGGCCCCGACGGCCGGCCGGCCGCCGAGGCGGACCGCTCGGCCGGCGCGGTCTTCAGGGTCCACCGCGGCCTGCCCGCGCTCGGCCCCGGCTCGCTGCGCATGGCGTTCAGGGCCCTGTCGAACCCGTTGCGGCACACGCCGCTCCAGATGGTCGCCGGCTGGCTGCCTTCGGGCTTCGTGTCCACCGACTCGCTCAAGGAGACCGTGAGCCGTGTGGTGCCGACCGGCTGGGTGGACCACTCGAACTACTGGGCCGTCGCGTGTGACTACGGCACCGGCCGGCGCACCCCCTTCGGGCGCGCCGGCTCCCCGCGCGCCGACCTTCCGGACGCGGTCGCCGCCTCGTGCGCGATTCCCGGCTTCTACCGCCCGGTCAAGGTCGGCAACCGCCGCTTCGTGGACGGCGGCGTCTGCTCGGCCTCGAACCTCGACCTCGTGGCGGGCCGCGGGCTCGACCTCGTCATCTGTCTGAACCCGCTGACGAGCCAGGCCGAGGGCTCCGGCGCACTCGCCCGCGCGCTCGACACCATCCCGGCCTTCACGCGGCGCGCGTCGCGCAACCGGCTGCTCAAGGAGGAGCGCAAGGTCCGCCGCTTCGGCACCGAGGTCGCGATCATCGAGCCGACGGCCGAGGACCACGCCGCCATGGGCATCAACTGGATGAGCGCGGAGCGCCGCCAGCAGGTCATCGAGACGGCCGACCGCACCGTCGCCGAGCAGCTTCAGCGCCCCGAGCTGCGCGCGCTGCTCGAAGGGCTGCCGAAGGGCGAGCCGCACAAGATCGGCCGCCCGCCCGGCCCGCCGTCGACCTGGCCACAGATCGTCCCCGCGCCCCGGAGGCGGGCGGCATGAGCACCTCGACCGCCCACGGCTCCTCCAACGGGGCCGCGCCTGGCGACGCTGCCTCGCCCGCCGCCTCGCTCGCCCAGGTCGCCGGGCGGGTGATCGCGGCGATAGCCGAGGAGGCCCAACGTCGCGTGCCCACCGCCGACCTCGACGAGCGCGACCCGGACTACATCCGCGAGACCCTGCCCGGGCTCTGGATGCTCGCGAGCCTCTACTTCCGCTCCGAGGTGCGCGGGCTCCAGAACATCCCGGAGGAGGGCCCGGTCGTCCTGGTGGGCAACCACTCCGGCGGCAACGTCACGCCGGACACGCACGTCTTCACACTCGCGTTCAGCACCTATTTCGGCGTCGAGCGAAAGTTCCACCAGCTCGCCCACAACCTGGTCCTGTCGATGCCCTGGCTCGCGTCGCTGCGCAGGTACGGCACGGTGGCCGCCACGCCGGAGAACGCCGAGCGCGCGCTCGACGCGGGCGCGGCGCTGCTCGTCTACCCGGGCGGCGACTACGAGGTCCACCGGCCCACGTGGCTTTCGGCGCGGGTGGACTTCGGCGGCCGCAAGGGGTTCATCCGGCTCGCCAAGGAGAGGGGCGTGCCGCTGGTGCCGGTGGTGGCGATCGGTGGCCAGGAGACGGCGCTGTTCCTGTCCCGCGGCGAGCGGATCGCGAAGCTGCTCGGGCTCGACCGCATGTTCCGCCTGAAGGTGCTGCCAGTGTCGCTCGCGCTGCCGTGGGGCCTCAACGTCGGCGACATGCTCGGTCACATCCCGCTGCCGGCGAAGATCACGATCGAGGTGCTCGAACCGATCGACGTTACGAAGATGGACGTGGACGACGCCTACGACGAGATCGTCCACCGCATGCAGACGACGCTCACCGCGCTCGCCGAGGAGCGCGCGCTCCCGGTGCTCGGCTGATGCGCGTGGAGCGCGACATACGGATCGACGCCTCTCGTGAGGAGATCTGGAAGCTCATCTCGCGGCCCGACACCTACGACGGCTTCTGGCACGGGCTCACGAGGCTCGACCGCAAGAACGAGGAGGAGGGCCTCGGCGCGCGCTACGCGCTCCGCATGCGCGTCGGGTCGGCGGACCTCGGCGGGCTGATCGAGATCGTGGAATTCGACGAGCCGGGCGACATGGCCTGGACCAGCATCACGGGGATCGACCACCGCGCGCGCTGGCGCCTGCGCGACGCCGACGACGGCAGGACGAAGGTCACGCTGCGGCTCTCGTGGGACGCCCCGGGGCTGCTCGGGACGATCGCCGACCGCCTCGGCGCGCCGATGGTGGCCCGCACGCTCGAGCAAACCCTGCAGAATCTGGCACTCGAGCTCGAGGACGAGGAGGTTCGCGAAGACGTGTCGGGTGACGAGACGACCAGGAGCCTGCCGGGCAACATCGCCTACCAGCTGGGCAGCGTGCGGGTGCTGGCGGAGGCGGGCATCATCCGGCCGATCCGCCCGGACCGGCTGTGGGGTGTGCTCCGCACGCTCCAGAAGTGGGGACGCAGCCCAGCCGCCGGCGCGATCTCGCTGGCGGCGCGCTTCCCGGACGAGACGATGATCGTCGACGAGCTCGGCACGCTCAGCTTCCAGGAGGTGGACGAGCGCACGAACGCGCTCGCGCACGCGCTCTCCGACGCCGGCCTCGTGGAGGGCGACGGCGTGGGCATCATGGCCCGGAACCACCGCGGCTTCATCGAGGCGACGATCGCCCTGTCGAAGCTCGGCGCCGACGCGCTCTACCTAAACACCGCCTTCGCGGGCCCGCAGCTCACCGAGGTGGTGGATCGCGAGAAGCCGAAGGCGATCATCTACGACGAGGAGTTCGCCGAGCTGCTCCAGGACGCGGGCAAGCGGCGCAAGCGCTTTGTGGCGTGGCACGACTCGCCGAGCTGCGACGACACCACGCTCGAGGAGCTCCTCCACGCCGGCGAGCCGAGCCCGGTGGTCCCGCCCGAGCGCGAGGGCCGCGCCGTGATCCTCACGTCGGGCACGACCGGCACGCCGAAGGGCGCCTCACGCGGGAACCCCCAATCGCTGGACCCGGTCGTTTCCTACCTGTCCAAGATCCCGCTGAAGAGCCGGATGGTCGTTCACATCGCCGCGCCGCTGTTCCACTCGTGGGGCTTCGCGCACTTCTCGCTCGGGCTGTTCCTCGGCACCACGAACGTCCTGCGCCGCAAGTTCGACCCGGAGGCCTGCCTCGCCGAGGTCGCGCGCTCGCGCGCCGACGCGCTGGCCGTGGTGCCCGTGATGATGCAGCGCATCCTCGACCTGCCCGAGGAGACGCGCGCGAAGTACGACCTGTCGTCGCTGAAGGTGACCGCCGCGAGCGGGTCGGCCCTCACCGGCGACCTCGCGAACCGCTGGATGGACGCGTTCGGCGACAACCTCTACAACCTCTACGGCTCGACGGAGGTGGCGTTCGCCTCGATCGCCACCCCGGCCGATATGCGGGCGGCGCCGGGAACCGCGGGCCGCGCGCCGCGCGGGACCGTGCTGAAGCTCTACGACGAGCACGGGGTGGAGGTGAAGCCCGGCGAGACCGGCCGCATCTTCGTGGGCAACGAGATGCTCTTCGAGGGCTACACCGGCGGCGGCTCGAAGGACGTGATCGGCAATCTGATGGCCACCGGCGACGTGGGGCGCCTCGACGATGGAGGCCGCCTCTTCGTCGAGGGCCGCGACGACGAGATGATCGTGTCCGGCGGTGAGAACGTCTTCCCGAAGGAGGTCGAGGACCTGCTCTCCCGCCACGACGCGGTGAACGACGTTGCCGCGGTGGGCGTGGACGACGAGGACTTCGGGCAGCGCCTGAAGGCGTTCGTCGTGCTCGAGAGCGGCAAGAAGGCCACCGAGGACGAGCTGAAGGGCTACGTGAAGAAGAACCTCGCGCGCTTCAAGGTGCCGCGCGAGATCGAGTTCATCGACGAACTGCCGCGCAACGCGACGGGCAAGGTCCTGAAGCGCGAGTTGGTCGAGGCAGAGGAAGAGGAGAAGGCGGCGAAGTAGGCGTACGGGGCCCTCCGGGTGGGTACGCCTCCCTAGAACCCAGAAGGGGAGGAGTACAAGGTATGGACACCGGAGTGATCATTGCCATCGTCGTTGGCGTCCTGATTCTGCTGGCGCTGTTGTGGTTCCTCGGACGCAAGGGCCGCGACCGTCGTCACGAGACGCGCCGCGTCGAGGCGCGCGAGATCCGTCGCGAGGCCGAGGTCAGCAGCGCGCAGGCGGACAAGACGCGTGCTGAGGCCGACGCGCAGTCGGCCGAGGCGAGACGTCAGGAGGCGCTGGCGCGCGAGCGCCAGGCGAGCGCCGAGGAGCAGCACCGCGAGGCGCGCGAGCGGCACATCGAGGCCGCGGAGAAGGACCCGGACGCGGATCCGGACGAGGCCGCGGCCGAGTTCGACCGCCGGCACGCCGAAAGCACGAGCGGTGGAAGCACCACCGGAGAGGGCTCGACGACGGGCGCGACCGCCGCGGGCGCGACCGGCCCCCGCGACACGGGCGGCTCCGACCAGAGCGTCGAGCACTACGAGCGCACGAGCGAGCCCGGCGTGGAGCGCGAGCGGCGCTTCGAGCGCGACGAGGACGGCGAGGTCGTGCGCGACGAGCAGGTCGAGGAGCCGCGCCGCCAGTAAGGAAGCTGCGGCTTCCGCGGCGGGCGCGCATTTGTCGCGCACCCGCCGCGGCCGCTGCTTTGCGCGGTTCCGGCTAGCCGCAGACCGGCCAGTGGCCGGATCCGTGGCGGCTCAGCAGGAGCCAGGCGCGCCAGGTCTGCTCAGACCGCGGCGCGGCGGCGGGGTCTCCCCAGCCGCCCACGACACGCCAGGTGCTGAAGCTGAACTGGTAAAGCCCCCGGTATCCGGCCGGGCTCACGGCGCGAGGGTTGTTCCGCGACTCGCACCATGCGATCGAGCGCAGGTGCGCGCGGCCCCAGTCAGGGATGCGACGCACCTTGATGCGGTGCACCATCGCCCGGCCCTCGTATGTCCGCGACCAGCGAGTGAAGCGGAGCTTCATCCGCCGAATCGAACGCCGCAGCTCACGGGCCGTGGGGGCCCGGTCGTCGCTGGCGGCAGCGCGCACGAGGTTGCGGCCGTACCACACCTCATGCCGCCTGAGCTTCCGTCGCCAGAACCGATAGCGCGCCTGGAGTCGTGTACCAGCCGCCCTCGCCTCGGGTGCGGAGCTCGTCGGGGTTGCTGTCGTTGTCGTATCAGTCTGCGCCGGGGCATCCTGCGCCACCGCCACAGTCGTCACCGCCACCAGCAGTGCGCACGCGCACGCCAGCAGCAGAGCTGCCTTCTTCAGAACAAACCACCTCCGAGGTGGACAAGCGGCCGCGCGGACTTCTCAGGCGCAGCCGGGTTCCCTACTTACACAAAGGCGACCGTAGCCATCAGGGGATCTACTTAAACTTAAGTGTGAGCTATGTCACACAACGGCGGGCCAGCTCTATGAGGAGGCGCGTCCCGAATCCGCTCGCGCCCTTGCCCACGTAGTTGCGGCTCAGGCCCCAGGCGGTTCCGGCGATGTCGATGTGGACCCAGGGCTTGTCGGATACGAACTGGCGCAGGAACTCGGCCGCGTAGCTCGACATCGCGACGCGCTGCTCGGCGGCGTTCGTGAGGTCCGCGTAGTGCCCCTTCGTCAGCTCGAAGTACTCGGGGTGCAGAGGCATCCGCCAGCCGATCTCGCCGCTGGCATCGCCGGCCGCCGCGACCTCGGCGCACCAGTCGTCGTCGTTCGAGAACAGGCCCGCATAGGTGTGGCCGAGGGCCACCAGGATCGCCCCGGTCAGCGTGGCGAGGTCCACGATCCGCTCGGCGCCCTGCTCCACGACGTAACAGAGCGCGTCCGCGAGGATCAGCCGGCCCTCGGCGTCCGTGTTGTTCACCTCGATCGTCGTGCCGTTCATCGCGGTGACGATGTCGCCGGGCTTGACCGCGTGGCCGCTCGGCATGTTCTCGGTCGCGGGCACCACCGCCGTCACCTGAACCGGCACGCCGAGCTCCGCGATCCCGGCCACGGCCTCGATCACGGCCGCGCCGCCCGACATGTCGAACTTCATCTCCTGAATCTTCGCCGAGGGCTTGATCGAGATCCCGCCGGTGTCGAACGTCACCGCCTTCCCGACGAACCCCAGGTGTTCCGCCCCCGCATCGGCCGGCCTGTGGCGCAGCACGATCAGGCGCGGCTCGACATGGCTGCCCTGCGCGACCGACGCGAACGCGCCCATCCCGCGCGACACGAGCGCCTCTCCGCCGAGCAGCTCCACCTCGAGCGCCTCGTGCTGTTCGGCGATCTCCGTCGCGCGCTGCGCGAGGAACTCGGGCGTGGCGACGTTCGCCGGCAGGTTCTGCAGGTCGCGCGCGGCGTTCGCGGCCGCGGCGGCGACCCGGGCGCTCTCGACCTCCTCGGCGTTCACGCCGTCACCGGCCACCTCGAGTGACTCCACGCCGCCGTTCGCGTCTCCCGGGTCCGACTTGAAGCGATCGAAGGAGTAGAGCTTCAGCAGCGTCCCCTCCACGAGCCCGCCGGCGATCCCGAGGCCGGGCGGCGCGGCCCACGACAGCGACACCGCCCCGAGCTCCTTCGCCCGCGCCGCGGCTGACGCGGCGGCCACGCGCGCCTGCTCGGCGCCGAACGCCTCACGGCTCCCGAGCCCGGCGATCAGCACGCGCCGCTGGCCCCCGCCGGGAGCGTCCTCGTGCGCCACCGCGACCTTCTTCAGGCCACGCTTCGCCTCACCGAGCTCCACGAGCCGCTGCAGCGCCGGGTCCTCGAGCGACTCACCCTCGAAGACGCCCACGACGCGCGTGTCGGCAGCGGTCTCCTCCGGCGCGCCGGAGCGCGTGCTGACGGTGATCGGCGCCATCAGCGGAGGCAGTCTAGGGACGTACGGCCTACCCGCGCGGGCAACGCTTGGCCTTGAAGTCCCGAGCCGCCGCGAGGTACTGGCCGCGCGGGTAGTAGTCCCCCAGGACGTCCCGTTCCGCGCCCGGCGCCGGCACGTTCTGGATCGCCTGCGCGAATGACGGGTCGGGGAGCATATGCCTGTAGATGAGCAGTCCCTGCGTCTGCGGGCCCCACGGCAGCCAGGTGACCCCGCACTCGGGCCGCGCCCCGGCCGGCCGGTTCGCCGCGGTGGACACAACGATCGTGTAGGCGCCGTCGCGGTCGACGACGACGCGGTCGTCCGAGCGGCAGTCGATCACCCGCTGCGTCGCCGGCTCGTACTGGCAGAACGACCAGTAGCGCAGCTGCTGCCCGCTCGGCATCACCGCAGGGCCGTCGCGCGTGTCCGCGAACGTGGGCGCCAGCCCGCGCAGCACCAGCAGCTCGCCGAATCCCCGCGAGGTCGGCGCGAAGACGTACGCGATGTCCCGGTTCGAGAAGAACCCCGGGCCGTCCCCG
This sequence comes from Thermoleophilaceae bacterium, assembly GCA_035705985.1. Lineage (GTDB taxonomy): Bacteria > Actinomycetota > Thermoleophilia > Solirubrobacterales > Thermoleophilaceae > JACVRW01. The sequence continues at coordinate 19,298 of DASSVP010000076.1, read as the reverse complement.
CAGCGCTCCGCGGCGCCGGGCTGGAACGGCTCGCCGCTCTCGTTGTCGAGCATGATGTCGACCGCCGCGCCGCAGAAGTTCTCGAACAGCCGCCAGTTGGGCGGGTTGCGCCCGGGGAAGCCCTCGCCGTCGTCGGTCGGGTCGGGCAGCGGCGGTCCGCCCGCGATCAGGTCGTTCAGCTGCCACGCGTACGGCGCCTGGAGCTCGCGGCACTCCTCCACGGTGAGCGGCGTCCCCGTGCCGTCGCGAGACTCCAGGGTGACCCGCGGGAGCGGTACGCCGCCCTTCTCGTCGCGGCCGGCGTCGGGCACGTAGACCCGGTACAGGAAGGTCCCGCCCGGCGAGTCGCCGGTATAGAGCGTGTTCGGCGCCGGCTGCGCAGGCCGCGGTCCGATTTCGACGAACGCCGTGTAGGAGCGCTGCTCGACGGTGCGGTCGGCGCCGGGCAGGAAGGGGTTCGAGCTGCCTGCATCCGGGGCGACCTCGACGTCGCTGAGCGCGTCCATCGGCCGCGCGGCGCCGTCGTAGAGGTTCCAGCTCATGTAGCGCGCATGCGGGTACTCGCCCTCGATGCGGATGCGGGTGCCCGGCAGAGCGGCGTAGGTGCCGCCCCAGTAGACGGCGTTGGTGTCCACCGCGAGGACGTTCGTGGTGGTCGCGTCCAGGCGCGTGAGCGAGAACTGGCAGGTCGTGTCGAGGCCCTGCGCGGACGCGCCGCCCGGCAGCGCCAGGAGCACGCCCACGACCGCGAGGGTCACCCATGCCCGCATACGCCCGCTTTACCCAGTCGATAGCGTTCTGCGACATGCCAAAGACTGTGATCCTCGGCGCCGCGCGGACGCCGTTCGGGAAGATGGGCGGGGCGCTCTCCTCGCTGGACGCCACCGACCTCGGCGGCACGGCCATCGCCGCCGCGCTGGAGCGGGCCGAGGTGGCTCCCGAGCAGGTCGAACACGTGGTGTTCGGCCAGGTGCTGCAGGCTGGTCAGGGCCAGATCCCGAGCCGTCAGGCGCAGATCAAGGGAGGCATCCCGAAGGAGGTCTCCTCCGAGACGATCAACAAGGTCTGCGCGTCGGGCATCCGCTCGGCCGGCATGGTCGACCAGTCGATCCGCGCCGGCGACCTCGAGGTGGCGGTGGCGGGCGGGATGGAGTCGATGTCGAACGCGCCCTACCTGATGAAGGGCGCGCGCTTCGGCTACCGGATGGGCGACGCCAAGGCCATCGACGCCATGATGCACGACGGGCTCACGAACCCGTTCACCGGCAAGGGCATGGGCGAGGAGGCCGACGAGGTCGGCGAGGAGCTCGAGATCACGCGCGCCGATATGGACAAGTTCGCGCTGCGCTCACACGAGCTGGCGATCCAGGCGACCGACGAGGGACGCCTGCCCGAGGAGATCGTGGAGGTGACCATCAGCTCGAAGAAGGGCGACACGGTGGTCGAGGTCGACGAGGCGCCGCGGCGCGAGAGCTCGCTGGAGTCGCTGGCAAAGCTGCGCGGCGCGTTCCACAAGGACGGCGCGCACACCGCCGGGAACGCGCCGGGCGTGAACGACGGCGCGGGCGCGCTCGTGCTCGCGTCCGACGAGTGGGCGAAGTCGAACGGCCGCCCCGTGCTCGCGACGATCGTCGCCCAAGCCGCCGTGGCCGACGACTTCCCCTACCTGGCGCGCACACCGGCGAACGCGGCCACGAAGGCGCTCGAGAAGGCCGGGCTGTCCGCGGACGACATCGACCTCTACGAGATCAACGAGGCGTTCGCCTCCGTGGCGCTCAACTCCATGCGCATGCTCGGTCTGGACGAGTCGAAGGTGAACGTAAACGGCGGCGCGATAGCGCTCGGTCACCCGATCGGCGCGAGCGGCGCGCGCATCCTGATGACGCTCGTGCACGAGCTGCGCCGCCGCGGCGGGGGGCTCGGCTGCGCCGCGATCTGCTCCGGCGGGGGCCAGGGCGACGCGGTGATAGTCGAGGTGAACGGAAGCTGAAGAAGGCCGCCGCCTTCTTCGATCTCGACAAGACGCTCATCGAAGGATCGAGCGCGATCCACTTCGGCCGCGCGGCCTACAGGGCCGGCATGGTGTCGCGGAGGCAGCTCGCCTCGGACGCCTGGGCGAACGTCAGGTTCCGCCTGAGAGGCTCCACGGACGCGGGCACCGACGAGCTGCGGCAGCGCATCCTCGACTCGATCGCCGGGCAGCGGGTGAAGGACCTCGCCCGCATGGGGCCGGACATTCTGGCCGGGGTCCTGCCGCTCCTGTACCGCGAGGTGCTGGACGAGGCATACGGGCACCAGGACGCGGGGCGCCCGGCCTACATCGTCACGGCCGCGTCGCAGGAGCTGGCCGAGGTGCTCGCCCACGTGCTGGTGCTGGACGGCGGCATCGGCATGCGCAGCGAGGTGCGCGACGGCGTCTACACCGGCAGGGCGGCGGGCCCCTTCACCTACCGGGACGGCAAGGCGGAGGCGATCCGCGAGATCGCCGAGCGCGAGGGCATCGATCTGAGCGAGTCGTACGCGTACTCGGATTCCGAGTCGGACCTACCGATGATGCGCGCGGTCGGTCACCCGGTCGCGGTGAACCCCGATCGCGCGCTCGAGCGCGTGGCGCGCCAGGAGGGCTGGCGCATCATGCGCTTCGACAAGCTCGGGCGCCGCCTCAAGTGGGCGGGCGCCGTCGGCAGCGTCGCGCTGGTCGGCGGCGGGGGCGGATACGTCGCGGCACGGGCACGCCGCCCGCGGCGCCGGCTGTTCCAGCGCCGCTAGGCGGAGCTCCCGCAACGGGCCCCCCACAGGCCCGCCGTGCCTAGTGCACGCGCGCGACTCTTACGCGGCTGTTGCCGGCGACGTGGTCTGCGTCGCCGTTGAAGTGCACGCGATATGCCCTCGTCCTACGGGGGCGCAGGGTCCTCGCGTACGACGAGCAGGGCTCGCCGGGGATGTCCTTGAGCACGAGCGTCCTGATGCTGCGCCACTGGCCGTTTGGCTGGCGCTGCTGGAGCGCCACGGCCGTGCCGTCATGCTCCGGACAGAACCGGCCCGAGAAGCGGACGCGCTGGCCGACGGCCGGCGTGCGATCCGAGAGCCTGAGGCTGATCGCGGGCCGCACGTTCACGTCCACCGTCCTGCTCTCCGCGCCCTCGGTGCGGGCGCGGTAACGAGTGTTCTTCGTGGGGCGGTCGGCAAACGACCAGTCGCCCGACGCATTCGTCTGGGCCGTGCCGGCGGTCTCGAACGTGTCGAACGGGAACGGGTCCCTCTCGACGGTGACGGTCCGCCCGCTGTTGTTCTGCCCGGTGAGCTTCCCCGACAGCGTGACGGTGCCGCCGAACCTGATCTCAGCGCTGTTCGGGCTGATCTGGAGGTTCTTCGGCCCACCCTGGGCCGACAGCGCGGCGGGCAGCGCCAGCATGGCGACGACCGCGATCGTGATGGCTGTTCGCTTCATGTCGATTCCAATCCGATTCCGCTAGTGGACACGTGCGCGCTTCACGCGGCTGTTGCCTCGCGCGTGATCCGTGTCCCCGAGGAAGCTTGCCCGGAAACGCCCGTCGCGGCGGACGCGCCTGCGTACTGAGTACGACGAGCAGTCCACGCCCGGAATATCGGCGAGAACCGGGCTGGCGATGGTCTTCCAGCCGGTGCTCGAGCGCCGCTGAAGCGCGATCGTGACGCCGTCGTGCTCGGGGCAGACCCGTCCGCGGAAGGTGACTCGCTGGCCGCGAGCGGGCGTGCGGTCGGACAGCCGCAGCGAGACCGCCGCGCGGACCTTCACCTCCACCGGCGCGGACTCGGTGTTGCCGGCGCTCGCGCGATAGCGCGCGTTGGCGTCCGGCTTGACCACCAGCGACCAGTCGCCCGTCGCGTTGGTCGTAGCGTTGCCGGCGTTCTGGAACGAATCGGGCGGCGATACGTCCCGCTCGACGCGTACGTTGCGGCCGTCGGAGTTCGGTCCGGTCAGCTTCCCGGACAGCGTGATCGAGCCGCCGAACTTCACCGTGGTCGGGCTCGCGGTGATCGTAAGGCTGCGCGCCTGCTGCTGGGCGGAGGCGTTGACTGCGAAGGCGGCCAGGCAGGCCGCGGCGATTACGAGGGTGCGCTTCATGCAGGTTCCAACGCGCCAGGCAGGCAAAAGTTGCAGCGTTACGGCGGTCGATCCGCCTCGGGACGGCCGATCTGGAAGGGAGGATGCACGGCACGGTGCTTCCCTTCCCCGGTAGCGACCTCCGCACCGCCGCGGCGCGCGTCCTCCGCGCGAACGACACCGGGCGGTACACGCTGCCCTCGCGCGCGACCTATCCGCATCAGTGGAACTGGGACTCGGCGCTGATCGCGCTCGGCTGGGCGGAGCTCGATCCGCCGCGGGCCTGGACCGAGCTCGAGTCGCTCGCGGCGGGCCGGGACGCGCACGGGATGTTTCCGCACATCGCCTTCCGCGCCCGCCCCTTCGCCCTCCAACCGCGCTACCTGCCGGGGCCGCGCTGGTGGGGCAGGCGCTTCGGGCTCGACGGCCGGCGCATCTCCGGGATCACCCAGCCGCCCCTCGCGGCCACGTGCATGCGGCTTCTCTTCGACGCGCATGCCGACGAGCGGCGGGCGTGCCGACTGCTCGCGCCGCTCGCCGCGTGGCACCGCTTCCTGCTCGACCAGCGCGATCCCGGTCGTTCCGGCGAGCCCGTCCTCATCCACCCGTGGGAGTCGGGCCGCGACAACGCGGTGGAGTGGGACGGCCCGCTGTGGCGCGTGATGCCCGAGGTGCAGGTGTTGCGTCGCCGTGACACGGTCTTCGTCGACGCCGCCGAGCGCCCGAGCCACGAGCACTACCGGCGCTTCCTCACGCTCGTCCGGCGCGGCACCGCCGCGCGCTGGGACCAGCGCGGGCTCGCGCGCTCGGGCCCGTTCCGCGTGCTCGACGCCGGCTTCAGCGCCATCCTGGCCCGCGCGTGCAGCGACCTGGCCGCGGTCGCCGCCCAGCTCGGCGAGGCGCGAATCGCCGAGGAGAGCGCCGCGAACGCCGAGCGCGTTGCCGACGCGCTCCGCGCCCGCGCCGACTCAGATGGCCTGATCAGGGCCGTGGACGTGACCGACGGCTCGCCGCTGACGGTGACGAGCGCCGGCTCCGCGCTCGTGATGCTCGCGCCGGGCCTTTCCGACAAGCAGATCGCCGCGGCCCGCGCCGTGATCCTCGAGGGCGTGCTCGCGTCGGACTACGGCGTTCGCTCGCTCGACGCCGGCCACCCCGAGCGCTCGCCGCGCAACTACTGGCGCGGCCCGGTCTGGGCCAACGTCACCTGGCTCACCGCGCTGGGCCTCGAGCTGCACGGCGAGCAGCGCGCCGCGCAGAGGCTGCGGCGGGAGATGATGCACGCGATCGAGGGCGGCGGGATGCGCGAGTACTTCGTGCCGTCGTCCGGACGGGGCCTCGGCGCGCCCGACTTCGGGTGGACGGCGGCGCTGTGCCTGCGGCAGCTCCGCGATGGCGCGCACGAGCGCGCCCTCGCGGCCTAGCTTCCCGGCGAGGCGCTTCTCAACGCGCGCGCCGGAACACCGCGACCGCGTTGCTGCCGGTCGAGGCCGTGTACAGGTTGCGGCCGTCCGGGCTCACCGTCAGCGACAGGATGTTGCGCACGGACCTGGCGCGCCGGCAGCCGAGATACGAGACCGGGCCGGCACAGCCGGCCCGGCCGGCGAGCTCGTCGAGCGCGCCCGAGCCGAGCGAGCGGGAGAACGCGCCCATCGTCACGCGCCCGAACGACGCGAGATACAGATGCGCCCCGCTGGGACTGAGCGCAATCCACGTGACGTCGTGCGCGCTGCGGGCGCGCTCGCAGCCCTGGGCGGCCTCCGACACGCAGCCGAGCGCGCCCGCGGGCTGGACGAGCGAGCCGGTCGCCGGATCCCGCCTGAGGACTCCGACGGCGCCGGCCGCGCCCGCGTACACGTGGTTGCCGTCCGGGCTCACCACGACCGAGAGCAGTTCGCGCAGCGTCCGGCCGCTCGCGCAGCCGTCCTCGCCCGCCTGGCTGATGCACCCCTCGGGTCCCGGGGCCTGAACGAGTGCGCCGTCGGGTCCGCGGCTGAATATCGCAATCCCGTTGCTTCGAGCCGAGGCGATGTAGACATGACGCCCGTCCCGGCTCAGCGCGGCGTCGATCGCGTTGTCCAGCGCCCTCCCGCGCGCGCAGCCGCCGCCGCCGGCACGGCTCACGCAGCCGCTCGCGCCCGGCAGCTGCTCGAGCGCGCCGTTGCTCGGCCGGCGCCTGAACACCGCGACCGCATCGCTTCCCACGGACGCCACGTAGACGTTCGCGCCGTCGGGGCTGACGCGGATCGCGGCGGCCCCGGCGATCGCGCGCGCACGGCCGCAGCCCGAGCCGCCGAACTGGCTCAGGCACCCGGCGGCGCCCGGCAGCTGACGCAGCGCGCCGGATCGGCGGTCCCGCCTGAAAACGGCCAGCACGTGGCTGGTCCGTGAGGCGGCATAGACGTTGCGCCCGTCCGGGCTCACGCGTACCTGCCACGGATCGGCGAGCGCGCGCCCGCGCGCGCATCCGAGCCCGCCGCGGTGCCTGATGCAGCCGCGCGTGCCGCGAAGCTGCCGCAGCGCCCCGCCCCTTCCGCGAGCGAACGCGGCTATCGCGTTGTGCTTGACGGATGCGACATACGCGTGGCGGCCATCCGGGCTGACCGCGACGTCGAAGGGCTCGCCGATCGCGCGACCGCGGGCACACTGGCCGCCCGAAACGCTGACGCAGCCGAGCGGGCCGGACAGCTGCGTGAGCTCGCCCGGGGCCGCCATGGCCGCCTCGGGCGCGAGCCCGACCAGGGCGGCTAGCACGGTCAGCGGGGCTACCCACCTCCTGCCCCGGGATCGATCGGATCGGCTGGCGCCCATGTCCGCGCTCCTTCGTCGGTGGGACGACGCTAGACCCGCCGTTCCCGCGGGTCAAGACGCGGGGCCTAGACTTTGGCGCCATGGCAGTGGAGCCGCGCCCGATGACGGACGCCGAGCGCTGGTTCAGGGAGCGTTTCTCGCGGACGCCGGAGCGCGACGCCCTCTTCACCACGCTGAGCGGCGAGCCGGTCGCCCCGCTCTACACCCCGGACGACGTGGGGGCGTTCGATGAGCGCATCGGCTTCCCGGGCGAGTATCCGTTCACCCGCGGCGTGTATCCGTCGATGTACCGCGGCCGGCTCTGGACGATGCGCCAGTTCGCCGGCTTCGGCACCGCCGAGGAGACGAACGAGCGCTTCCGCTACCTGCTGGACCACGGGCAGACCGGGCTCTCGACGGCGTTCGACATGCCCTCGCTGATGGGGCACGACTCCGACCATCCGCGCTCCGAGGGCGAGGTCGGCCGCGAGGGCGTCGCTATCGACACGCTCGACGACATGGAGACGCTGTTCGCGGGCATTCCGATGGGCGACGTCTCCACCTCGATGACGATCAATGCCCCGGCCGCGGTGATGCTCGCGTTCTACGTCGTGGCGGCCGAGCGCCAGGGCGCGCCGCCGGAGCAGCTCGCCGGCACGATCCAGACGGACATCCTCAAGGAGTACATCGCGCAGAAGGAGTGGTGCTTCCCCATCGATCCGGCGATGCGGCTCGTTACGGACATGATCGAGTTCTGCGCCCGCCGCATGCCGCGCTGGCACCCGGTGTCGATCTCCGGCTACCACATCCGCGAGGCGGGGTCGACGGCTCAGCAGGAGCTTGCGTTCACGCTGAACGACGGCTTCACCTACGTGGAGCACGCGATCGAGCGCGGGCTCGCGGTGGACGAGTTCGCGCCGCGGCTGTCGTTCTTCTTCAACGCGCACATCGACTTCTTCGAGGAGATCGCCAAGTACCGCGCCGCGCGCCGGATCTGGGCGCGCGAGCTTCGCGACACGTACGGCGCGCGGGACGAGCGCTCGCTCCTCATGCGCTTCCACAGCCAGACGGCCGGCGTCTCGCTCACCGCGCAGCAGCCGCTCAACAACATCGTGCGTACCGCGACGGAGGCGCTCTCCGCGGTGCTCGGCGGCACCCAATCGCTCCACACCAACTCCTACGACGAGGCGCTCGCGCTCCCCACCGAGGAGGCCGTGCGCGTGGCGCTTCGCACGCAGCAGATCATCGCTCACGAGACCGGCGTCACGAACACGATCGACCCGCTGGGCGGCTCCTACTTCATCGAGACGCTCACGGACCGGATGGAGGAGGCGGCATACGCCGAGTTCCGCAAGATCGACGAGCTCGGCGGAATGGTCGAGGCGATCAAGCAGAGCTACCCGCAGCGTGAGATCGCGGACGCGAGCTTCCGGCTCCAGGAGGAGATCGAGCGCGGGCAGCGGATCATCGTGGGCGTGAACCGCTACGGGCAGGACGACGAGGCGGGCACCGAGATCCTGCGCATCCCGCCCGGGCTCGAGCGCAAGCAGATCGGGCGCGTTCAGGCGGTGCGCGCGGGGAGGGACTCCGAGGCCGTCGAGGCCGCTCTGTCCGTGCTGCGCGAGGCCGCGGCCGCGGAGGTGAACCTGATGGAGCCGCTGCTCGACTGCGCGCGAGCGCACGCCAGCGAGGGCGAGATCGTCGAGTCGCTCCAGCGCGTGTTCGGGACCTACACCGAAACGCCCGTTTTCTAGCCTCAGGGGCGCGTCCAGCCTGGACGGATGTTTTTCACGGGAGAGCCGCCCGAGGCCGATGCAATCGCCACTCCCTCCGTGCCGCGGGAAAGGAACCCGTGACACCCCGTCTCAGCCGCATCGCAGTTTCAGCACTAATAGCCGCCGTGACCCTCGGGGCCGCTCCGGGGGCGCTTGCCGCGTCCGAGCAGGGCGACGCCGGTGACCTGCGCGCGACCGCGCAGGACCTCGGCGGCGCTTCCGTGACCGAGATCGCGGGCAGCTTCCCGAACGCCGTCGACGCCGACCTCTACCGGGTATGCCTCTCGAGCGGCGCTTCCTTCTCCGCGAGCACGCTCGGCGGCACCACGCCAAGCAACCTCGACACGCAGCTGTTCCTCTTCGCCGCGGACGGGCGCGGTGTGTACGCGAACGACGACGCACTGGACACGCGCGCGTCGCGGCTGCCCGCGAACCACCGCTTCTCACCCGCAACGGGCGGCGTCTACTACCTGGGGATCAGCCCCTACAACCACGATCCGCAGAGCGCCCAGGGCGAAATCTTCCCCAGCACGTACACACCCCTCCAGTTTCCGGACGGCATCCTCAATGCCACCGGCATGGGCGGCGAGGACGCGCTCGCGGCGTGGGACGGCAACTGGCGCGGGACCTCCGGCTCGTACCGGATCGCGCTCACCGGCACCGCGGCCTGCGACACGACCGCGCCGACGGTCGACCTGCGCACCCCCGCGAACGGGGCGCGCGTCACGCGGGGGGCCGACGTCGTGGTGGACTTCTCCTGCGCCGACGATGGCGGCTCGGGGCTCGACTCCTGCGTGGGCAGTACAGCCGACGGCGCGAAGCTCGACACGAGCACGCTCGGCGACGTCTCGGTCACGGTGACGGCGCGTGACAAGGCCGGCAACCAGACCGTTGTGGAGAACACCGTCACGGTCGTCGACGAGACGGCGCCGACCGCGAAGGTCGACTCGCCTCTGAACGGCGGGGTGTATGCGCGCGGCGAGTCGGTCGTCGCGGACTACTCGTGCGCGGACGAGCCGGGCGGCTCGGGCCTTGCGAGCTGCGCCGGCCCGGTCGCCCAAGGCGGCGCCGTTGACACCAGCACGCTGGGCGAGAAGAGCTTCGTGGTCCACGCGAAGGACAAGGCCGGCAACGAGGGCTCGGCCACGGCCACCTATACGGTCGTAGACCGCACGCGGCCCACGATCGCGCTCTTGGCCCCGGCGGCCGATGCGGTCTACGCGCTCGGCGAGCAGGTCGACGCGGACTACTCCTGCGCCGACGAGGAGGGCGGCTCGGGGATCGCGACGTGTGCCGGCACCGTGGCCGACGGCGCGTCGGTGGACACTGCGAGCGTCGGCAAGAAGACCTTCACCGTGAACGCAACGGACGCCGCCGAGAATCCGGCGTCGATCAGCGTCACGTACACGGTCGTGGACAGGACCCCGCCCTCGGTCGCGGTCAGCGCGCCGGTCGACGGAGCGGTCTACGTGCTCGGCCAGCGGGTGCTCGCGGCGTACTCCTGCGCGGACCAGCCCGGCGGCTCGGGCGTTGCCACCTGCGAGGGACCGGTGGCGAACGGCGCGGCGATCGACACCGCGACCGTGGGCGCGCACAGCTTCGAGGTCCGCACAGCGGACAACGCGGGCAACGCGGGTTCGAGGACCGTGAGCTACAGCGTCGTCTACGACTTCCACGGGTTCTTCTCGCCGGTCCAGAACCCGCCGAAGTGGACCCGCTGGAAGGCCGGCGCGCCGGTGCCCGTCCGCTTCTCCCTCGGCGGTTACAGCGGCCCGAGCCCCGAGGCCGTCGGCTACCCGCGGTCCAGGCCGTGCGGCGGCGGTGTCGGTGAGCTCGTGACGAGGGCGGCGCAGAAGACGCCGGTGTTCGACTACGAGCGCCGCTCGGGCCGCTACTCGCTCCGCTGGAAGACCGACCGCCGCTGGGCCGGCACGTGCCGCGAGTTCGTGCTGAAGCTCGACGACGGCAGCGTGCACACGGCGCGCTTCCAGTTCACGAAGCGCGGTCACGACGACCGCGGCGACGAGTAGGGCTGAACAGCCGGCACGCGCAGCGCGTACCCACTAGGGTGCGCCGCTCAATGAGGCACGTGGCCCTCCTCGTTGCCGTCTACGCGCTGACCGCTGCGCTCGTCCTGCCCGGCACGCTGCTCGCGCAGGAGAGCGAGCAGCCGGCGCCGACGGAGACGACGGCGACGGAGCAGGCGGCACCCGAGCCGGCGCCGGCCGCTGCGCCTGCGCCGGCCCCCGAGCCCGCGCTCGCGCCGGAGCCCGCACCGCCTGCTCCCGAGCCCCAGATCCTGGCCGACGAGCGGGAGGCTGCCCCGCAGCCAAGGCCGAAGCCGACCGCCCTCGCCGCCGCCAGCGGCTCGGTGACCATCGTCGACTTCAACTTCAGCCCGGGCACGATCACGGTCGACGTGGGTGACACCGTCACCTGGGTGAACAACGGCCCCACGCCCCACTCGGCCACGTCGTCGAGCGGCGCGTTCGACACGGGCATCTTCCCCGCCGGAGAGAGCCGCTCGCACACCTTCAACGAGGCGGGCACGTTCTCGTACATCTGCACGCCGCACCCGAACATGCGCGGCACGGTCGTCGTCCAGGGGGCGCAGACCGGCGACGACACGCCGGACTCGAGCGGGGGCTCCGACGACTCGGCCGGCAGCGGAGCCACCGGCGAGGCCGCCCAGTCGGACGGCCCGACGCTCCCGAACAGCGGCGCTGACGCCGGTGCGCTGCTCAGCCTGGGTGCACTACTGCTGCTGCTCGGCGTAGCGGTTCACCGCCGCGTCCGCACGGGGTAACCTCGCCGCCATGTCGAGTCGGAAGATCCGCGTCGTGGTCGCGAAGCCGGGCCTGGACGGCCACGACCGCGGCGCGAAGATCATCGCCCGCGCCCTTCGCGACGCCGGGATGGAGGTCATCTACACCGGCCTCCACCAGACCCCGGAGCAGATCGTCGAGACCGTGCTCCAGGAGGACGCCGACGCGGTCGGGCTCTCGATCCTGTCCGGCGCGCACATGACGCTCGTGCCGCGCATCTCCTCGCTCCTGAAGGACGAGGGGGCCGACGATGTGGTGCTCGTCGTGGGCGGCACGATTCCCAACGAGGACATCGCGGAACTGAAGGAGCTGGGCGTGGCAGAGGTGTTCACGCCGGGCGCCCCGGTGCAGGGGATCATCGACTACATCCGCTCGGCGGTACCCGATTGACCCGTCAGTCAACCGGGTAGGTAACATCCCGCGCCGCCTGCTCTGATGAAGAAGGAGAAGCATCCGTGAAGATCTGCGTGCTCGTAAAAGAGGTGCCCGACGCCGCCGTCGAGAAGCGCATGGACACCAACACCAAGCGCCTCGACCGCTCGGGCGAGACCACGCTGAACCAGTTCGACACCCACGCCATCGAGGCCGCCATGCAGATCCGCGAGGGCGGCGCGGCGGAGGTGGACGAGATCGTCGCCGTGACGATGGCGCCCCCCGAGGCCGGCCGCACGCTCAACAAGGCGGTTGCCCTCGGCGCGGACCGCTCGGTCCATCTGACCGACGAGTCGCTCGCCGGCTCCGACGTGGCCGCCACCGGCTACGCCCTGGCGAAGGTGCTCGAGTCGGAGTCGCCCGACCTCGTGCTGCTCGGCCAGCAGTCGGCCGACGGCGAGTGCTACACGATCGGCGCCGTCGTGGCCGACCACCTGAAGATGCCGTCGCTCACGCAGGTGATCAAGCTCGACGTTGAGGGCGGGAAGCTCCGCTGCGAGCGCCAGGCCGAGTACGGCTACGACACCGTCGAGGTGGAGCTCCCGGCCGTGATCTCGGTCGGCGACGCGATCAACGAGCCGCGCTACCCGTCCCTGAAGGCGATCATGGGCGCGAAGAAGAAGCCGCGCGACACGAAGTCGGCCGGCGATGTCGGAATCGAGGCCGACAGGGTCGGCGAGCAGGGCTCGCGCACCGCGGTCCTCGCGGTCAACCCGCCCGCCCAGAAGGAGGCCGGCGAGATCATCGAGGACGAGGACACGAACGAGACGGTCGAGAAGATCGTCGCCTGGCTGGAGGAAAGGAAGCTGCTCGCATGAGCATCCTCGTATACGCACTCCACTACGAGGGCGAGTTCAACAAGAACTCGCTCGGCGCCGTGTCGCAGGGCGCGAAGCTGGCGAAGGAGATCGGCGGCGAGGCCGCCGCGGTGGTCGTCGGCGGCGACGACCTCACGGACGACCTGTGCGCGACGCTCGGCAAGTACGGCGTCTCGAAGGTCTACCGCGGCAAGGGGCCGGAGGGCCTCTCGCAGCCGGTGGTCGACGTCATGGCCAAGGTCATCAAGGACGAGGGCTTCAAGTACGCCCTCTTCGGCGGGGGTCTGCTCGGCTTCGAGATCGGTGCGGGGCTGACCGCGCGGCTCGGCGCCGGCGTGACCATGGAGGTCACGAACGTGCGCGCCGAGGACGGCAAGCTCGTGGCCGAGCGGCCGATCCTCCAGGACTCCGCGATCGTCGACGTGGGCTATGTGAGCGAGCCGGGGATCATCATCGGCCGACTCAACGCCTTCGACATCGACGAGTCGGGCGACGGCTCGGCCGAGGTCGTGGACGTGGACGTCCAGCTCGAGGAGCACTCCACGAAGGCGGTCATGGTCGAGCGCGGCGAACAGCGCGGCGCCGACGTGAACATCGAGGACGCCGACATCCTGGTGGCCGGCGGGCGCGGGCTCGGCAAGGCCGAGGGCTTCGAGCTCTGTGAGTCGCTCGCGAACGCGCTGGGCGGCGCGGTCGCCGCTACGCGCGCCGTCGTCGACGCCGGCTGGTACCCGTACGCCGCGCAGATCGGCCAGACCGGCAAGACGGTCGCGCCGAAGCTGTACCTGGCGGCCGGGATCTCCGGCGCGATCCAGCACAAGGTCGGGATGCAGAACTCGGAGAACATCGTCGCGATCAACAAGGACCCGAACGCGCCGATCTTCGAGTTCTCGGACCTCGGGATCGTCGGCGACCTGAACAAGATCCTGCCGAAGCTCACAGAGGCCGTGCAGGCGAAGAAGGGCTAGCCGGGATGGGCTCCGCTCCGATCGAGTTCCCGCCGCCCGTCGACTCCGCCGAGGAGTTCGTGGGCGCGCCGACCGACCCCGAGGACGAGCGGATCGAGGTCGGCGTCGTGATCGTGGGCGGTGGGCCCGGCGGGCTCGCCTGCGCGATCCGCCTCATGCAGCTGCTCGCCGAGGACGAGTCGCTCATGGAGTCGCTCGGCGAGGTGCCGGTGGCGCTGGTTGAGAAGGGAAAGAACCCCGGCTCGCACCTGCTGTCGGGGGCGATGATGGAGCCGTCCGCGATGCGGAGGCTGTTCCCCGACCTCGACGAGAGCGAGTGGCCCACCTACGGGGCGGTGGACAAGGACACCGTCTACCTCCTGCCCAACTCGAAGCGCGCGGTCCCGCTTCACCCGATCCCGCCGCCGTTCAAGAACCACGGCAACCACGTGACCTCGGTGGCGCAGCTCGGCCGCTGGCTGTCCCAGCAGGCCTAGGAGGCGGGCGTCTACATCCTCGGCGAGACCTCCGGCCACAAGCTGCTGGTGGACGAGGGCACCGTGGTGGGCGTGCGTTCCGGAGACAAGGGCCGTGGCCGGGACGGCGAGGAGCTGTCGAACTTCGAGCCGGGCTCCGACCTGATCGGGAAGGCGACCGTGCTCGCCGAGGGCACGGCCGGCCATCTGACCGGCGCGGCGATCCGCCACTTCGAGATCGGCTCCGAGGATCCGCAGCAGTGGGAGCTCGGAGTGAAGGAGATCTGGGAGGTTCAGCAGCCGCTCGACCGGGTCATCCACACAATGGGCTGGCCGCTCAAGTTCGCGAAGAAGTACGGCGAGTTCGGCGGGTCGTTCATCTATCCGATGGGCGAGGACAGGGTCTCGATGGGCCTCGTCGTCGGCCTCGACTACAAGGACGCGCGCTTCTCCGTGCACGACGCGCTCCAGGAGCTGAAGGGCCACCCGCTCGTCGCGAAGATCATCGAGGGCGGCAAGCGCGTTGGCTGGGGCGCCAAGACGATCCCGTCGGGCGGGTACTGGGCGCAGCCGCGGCAGCTGTGGGCGCCGGGCATGGTGCTCGTGGGCGACGGGGCGGGCATGGTCAACGTGCCCACGCTTAAGGGCGTGCACTACGCCATGCACGCAGGCATGTTCGCCGCGGAGGCGATCTACGAGCGGCTGAAGGGTGGCGGCGACTGCTCTGACCTCTCGAACTACCAGTCGAAGGTCGAGGACTCGGACATCGAGAAGGACCGCTACCGCACTCGCAACGCGCGCCAGCCGTTCGCCAAGGGCTTCTTCATGGGCGGCGCGCTCGCGAGCATGATGACCATCAGCGGAGGGCGTGTCCCGGGCGGCCACTGGGCGACGCACGACGACGCGACGCTGCCGGTCTTCATCGGCCCCGAGCGCGAGTATCCGAAGCCTGACGGCAAGCAGACCTTTGACAAGCTCAGCTCGGTCTTCGCCACCGGCAACGCCACTCGCGACGACGCGCCGAATCACATCCGCATCCAGGAGAAGGTGCCGCTCGAGGTGGCGCTCATGTGGCAGAACATGTGCCCGGCACAGGTCTACGAGGTGCCGGACGAGGAGCTCGAGGCGGCCACACGGGACAACGGCGGCATCGATGGCAAGCGCGAGGTGAGGCTGCAGATCACGCCCTCGAACTGCGTGCAATGCGGGGCCATCACGGCGAAGGGCGGGCGCCTGACGCCGCCCGAGGGCGGCGACGGGCCCAACTACCAAGTCACCTAACCAAGTGTCCTGAGTAGGGCTTCCCCGCCAAGCCCAGAGCAGGACGCTTGCAACGGTTTCCGCTTCCTCAGAGCCGCCGTTCGTCTACCTTCCGGCGCCATCCGCTACCCCGGCCAGCATCCGCGTCGTGCCACGGTCGTCGGGGCCGGGTCCTTCGGCACGGCCGTCGCGGTGCTGCTCGAGCGGGCCGGCATCCGCACCACGCTCTTGTGCCGCACCGCCGAGCAGGCGGAGGAGCTGTCGGGCGCTCAGCAGAACGAGCGCTATCTCCCCGGCGTCGACCTGCCGCGTGACCTGAAGATCCGCGCGCTCGCTGGGCATCCCGAGCAGTTCGCCCGCGCTGACCTGATCTTCCTCGCGGTGCCGTCGAAGTGGATCGGCGAGGCGATCGGCGAGCTCAGGCGGCTCGGCGTCTCGGACCGCTCCGGGATCGTCTCGCTGGCCAAGGGGCTCGTGCCGCCCGACGGCGCGGCGCCCACGATCCTGCTCGAGTCGGCCTTCGGCCCCGAGCGCGTGGGCTGCGTCGGCGGGCCGGCGCACGCCCTCGAGATGGTCGAGTCGGGCGCGGGCCTCGTGTGCGCGTCGCGCTCCGAGGCGCTGGCGCACCGGGTGGCCGAGGCCTTCCAGCGCGCGGGCGTGGTGTGCGAGGTGTCCGACGATCCCGTCGGCGTCGAGCTCGCCGGGGTCGCGAAGAACGCGGCGGCGGTCGCGGTGGGAGCGACGCAGGCGCAGGGCCTCAACGCGGCCGGGATGGCGGCCGCCGACATCTTCCTCGAGGTGCTGTCCCTGTCGGCGGCGAGCGGCGGCCAGGCGCGCACCTTCGTGGGCCGAGCCGGGACCGGCGACCTCGTCGCGACGGCGCTCGCGCCCAGGTCGCGCAACCGCAGCGCCGGCGAGCTGCTGGCGGCGGGCGTGCCGGCCCACGAGATCCCGGAACGCGTGGGGCAGGCGGTCGAGGCGCTCGAGACCGTGCCCGTTCTCGCGCGCGCGATCGAGCGCGCGGGCGTCGAGGCGCCGGTCACGTCCGCGCTCGCGCGGCTGATCGAGGGGACGCTCCCGGTGGACGACTGGGTGGCGCTCGTCAGGGCGAAGCAGCCGCCCCCGGCGCGCTTCGGCCGGCCGAGCACGTGGTGGACGCGGCTGCGCGCCTGGTTCGCCCGGCACTTCGGAGGCCGGCGGCTAGACTCGGAGAGGCAATGAAGGCAGACATTCATCCCGAGTACGTCCCCGCGCACGTGCGCTGCACCTGCGGCAACGAGTTCTGGACGCGGTCCACGAAGCCGGAGCTGCACGTCGAGATCTGCTCGAAGTGCCATCCGTTCTACACGGGCCGCCAGAAGCTGGTGGACACCGGCGGTCGCGTCGAACGCTTCCGCCGCCGCGCCGCAGCCGCTCGCCGCGGCTAGGTCGCACAGCCCGCTCGCCGCAACTCTGGCGCTGTGAGAGCGTTCTCACGACGCATGCGCCGTGCGCTTCCAATCACGATCGCGCTCGCCGCCGCCGCGCTGACGGCGGCGGCGCCTGCGCCTGCCGCCGTGGTCCCGGCGAGCGTCCGACTGGTCGACTGCTCCTTCGAGCGCCACGAGGCCGCCTTTCACGCGCGCATGCGACTGATCGAGGGCGCGAGCCGGATGGCGATGCGCTTCACCCTGCTCGAGCAGACCGGGGCGCCTCGTCCCGAGGCGAACAGCCCCGCCGTCCTGCGGCGCTGGCACCGCTCCAAGCCGGGCGTGCGCAGGTTCGGCTACCGGCAGGGCTTCCGCAACCTTCCCGAGAATGCGACACACCGCGTGCGCGTGAACTTCCGCTGGTACTCCGCGGACGGAGAGATCATCCAGCGCGCGCGGCGCCGCTCGGCGGCGTGCCGCCAGTTCATCGTGCTCCCGAACCTCACGATCCGGTTCCTCGGAGTCGCCCCGACGACGTCGCCCGGTGTGGTGCGCTACAGGGTGGCGATCACCAACACCGGCAGGGGCGAGGCGGCCTCCGTGCCGGTTCGGCTGACGGTGGACGGCGACGTCGTGGACACCGTCACCATCACCACGGTCGCACCGGGCGAGGAGCGCTCGCTCTCGATCCGCGGGCCCGAGTGCCGCCGCCTCGCGAAGCTCGAGGTCGATCCCGCGAAGGGGATCGCCGAGGGCTCCGATGACGACAACGTGTTCGAGCTGATCTGCGCGAGCCTCACGAACGCGCGGTAGCCGCCGATACGATGGGAGTGGTGAGCGCCACCTCCGAACGGCCGCGCGAGGCCACGACCGACGCCCCCATCGGCGGCCAGGCAGTCCTCGAGGGCGTGATGATGCGCGGGATCTCGACCTGGGCGGTGGCTGTGCGCAAGCCGTCCGCCATGCAGCTGCTCGCGGGCGGCGCCGACTCGAAGGAGGGGGCGAAGGGCGAGATCGAGGTGATCTCGGAGCCGCTCGTCTCGTGGACGAAGCGGCACCGGCTGCTCCGCCTTCCGATCGTGCGCGGCGTCGTGGCGCTCGCCGAGTCGCTAAAGATCGGCTTCCGCGCGCTCGGCATCTCGGCGAATGCGCAGATGCCCGCCGACGAGGACGGCAAGCAGCAGGACATCGGGGGCGGCGCCTGGGCCGGCACGATCGCGTTCGCGCTCCTGTTCGCGGTAGGCCTGTTCTTCCTGCTGCCCGCGGGCCTCACGAACCTCTTCTCGGACGAGATCCCGAACTCGGTGGCCTTCGTCGTGATCGAGAAACTCGTCCGCATCGCGATCTTCCTCGGCTACCTCGCGCTGATCTCGCGCATGCCCGACCTCCAGCGCGTGTTCGAGTACCACGGCGCCGAGCACAAGACGATCTCCTGCTATGAGGCCGGCGAGCCGCTCACCCCGGAGAACGCGCAGCGCTACTCGCGCTTCCACCCGCGCTGCGGCACGAGCTTCCTGCTGCTGGTGATGATCGTGGCCATCGTCGTGTTCGCGCCCCTCGGGAAGCTCGACTGGCACTGGCTGTTCATCTCGCGCGTGCTCGGGATCCCAATCGTCGCCGGGCTCGCCTTCGAGCTCATCAAGTGGTTCGGCAAGAACCGCACGAAGCGCTGGGCGCGCGCACTCATGTGGCCCGGCATCCAGCTCCAGCGCCTCACCACGCGGGAGCCCGACCTGTCCCAGCTCGCGGTGGCGATCGCCGCGCTCGACGCCGTGCTCGCGGTGGAGAACCCGCGTGCCGCATCGGAAGAGGACAAGGTCGGCATGGAAGTCGTTGCATAACCCATTCGAGGTAGACGCTTCCATAAAGAGCATCTAAGCTCCCCGCGCTTCCCGGGACGTCCCGTCCCGTGTCGACTCAAAGGAGTTGCCCCGTGCAGTACTCGCTGAGACGCGCGCCGACCCTGCTCGTCGCGCTTGCGTTCCTGCTCCTCGCGGCCGCGACCGCGACGGCTCATACCGGCCGCTACGGCGGCACGGAGGACCGCGCGCCGTTCAACACCATGCCCGCCGAGGACGACGCAGCACCCTTCTTCTCCGGCGGCGCCGCCCAGCACGGCGGCACCACGAACCACCTGCCGGGATCGAGCTCGAACGTCGAGCTCGTCGGCTCGCTCGAGCCGACCGGCGCCTTCGGCCCGATCGTCGAGGGACAGATCGCGGACCTGTCCGTCTACAAGGACTACGCGTACCTGGCCTCGTGGAGCGAGGAGTCCTGCACGAGGGGCGGGACTTACATCGTGGACATCACGAACCCGCGCCGGCCGGTCGACACCGGGGTGTTCCTGCCCGCCCTGTCGAAGAACTACCACGGCGAGGGCGCGCACGTGATCAGCGCCTCGACGCGCTACTTCGACGGCGACCTGCTCGCGGTGAACAACGAGACCTGCGCGTCGACCACCGTCGGCGGCGGCTTCGAC
>DASSVP010000075.1:0-4116 GCA_035705985.1 Thermoleophilaceae bacterium | reverse complement strand
CAGGTGATCGCGCTCGGGCCGCTCGGGCCCGAGGCGGTGGAGCTGTTCGCCGACCGCGCGCGGCTCGCCGTCTGGGACTTCGAGCTCGCGGACGGGAACGCCGGCGCAGTGGCCCACATCTGCGAGCGGCTCGACGGCCTGCCGCTCGCGATCGAGCTCGCCGCGGCGCGGATCCGCTCGCTCTCGCCCGCCGAGATCGCCCAGCACCTCGACAGGCGGTTCGAGCTGCTGGCCCGGCCGCGGGCGCGCGGGGCCGAGCGGCACCGCACGCTGCGGGCCACCGTGGACTGGTCCTACCGGCTGCTCGAGGATGACGAGCGGCTCGTGTTCGAGCGACTGTCCGTGGTGGCCTCGCGCTGCGACGCCGAGGCGGCCCGCGCGATCTGCGGGGGCGGCGGAGTGCCGCCCGAGAGCGTGCTCGACCTGCTCCACCGTCTCGTGGAGCGCTCGCTCGTCACGACGCGGACCGACGGCGGCGTGACGCTCTTCGGGATGCTCGAGACGCTCCGCGAGTACGCGCGCGACCGCCTGCGCGACCGCGGCGAGCTCGAGCACATGCGCGACCTCCACGCCGACTGGTACGCGCTGCTCGCCGACCGCCAGGCGCGCGACGTGGAGAGCGACTGGACGCTCGAGATCTTCAACCAGGGGATGGCCGCGTTCGAGGAGGTCCGCACCGCCTGTGCGTGGGCCGTCGAGCACGACTCGTCACCGCTCCGCGCGTTCCGCCTCGTCCGCCCGCTCTGGGCGCTCGCGCACTCGAGCCACGCACGCGAGATCGCGACCATGTGCGAGGAGGCCCTCCGGCGCTGGCCCGAGGGCGGCGGCGAGATGCGGCAGGTGGCGCTGGGGGCCGCGGCGGTCGCGCATCTCGTGTCCGGCGACGCGGACGCGTCCCGGGCGCGGTCGGCGGAGGCGGAGCGCGCCGAGGCGGAGGGCGCCGGGCCGGCGCTCCTGGCGCACCGCGCCGCGGCGCTCGTGTCATACGTCTTCGACGCGGACCCCGAGGCGACGCTGGAGCGCATCGAGCGCGTGGTGGCGCTGGCCGGGAAGCTCGGCGTGCGGACGATCGAGGCGGAGATGTCCGTGCTCGGCGCTCAGGCGATGGCGGCCAGCGGCCGGCGTCAGGAGGCGGTGGCCGCCGCCGAGGCCGTGCGCGACCGGGCCAGGGAGCTGGGCAGCCCCTTCCTCGAGGCGTGGGCCGTGTACATCATCGGCACGATCCTCATCGACGACGAGCCCGAGCGCGCCGAGGCGTGCTTCCGGGAGAGCCTCGCGACCGCGTCGACGACGAAGTACTCGCTGACGGTCGGGAACAGCATGCGCCAGCTCGCGCGGCTGGCGGCCCGGGCTGGGCGCGACGAGGAGGCGGCCGGGCTGTTCGGGGATGCGATCGCGCATTTCGCCGGCACCGAGGACCACTCGCAGACCTGGGACGCGCTGCGCTCGACATCGCTGCTCTTGGCGGCTCGCGGCCGGCGCGACCTTGCGGCGCGTGTCCTCGCGAGCTCCCACCGCGACCCGCGCGCTCGCGCGGTGCCGCCGCTCGAAGCCGCCGAGATCAACGGCCTGGCGGACGAGCTCGACGCCGAGATGCGCGCCGCCGTGCCGGCGCGGCTCGGCGAGCTCGTGCAGCTCGTGACGGCGGAGCTACGGGACAATGTCCATCCGACCTCTGCGCCAGCCACTCCGGAAGCGGCGCCCGGCGCCGACAACGAGTTCCGAAGGGATGGCGAGATGTGGCGGCTGGCCTTCGACGGCGAGTCGGTGCACATGCCCGACCTCAAGGGTCTTCACGACCTGGCCCGGCTGCTCGCCGCGCCGGGGGATGAGATCCACGTGCTCGACCTCGGCGCGGCCGTCGACGGCGTGTCCCCGCAGGGCCACGCCGGCGAGCTGCTCGACGCCGAGGCGCGGGCTGCGTACAAGGCGCGGATAGACGAGCTGCGCGAGGAGCGCGAGCTTGCCGAGGCGGCCAACGACACCGTGCGCGCCGAGCGCGCCCGCGAGGAGCTGGACGCGATCGGCGCGGCGCTGACGTCGGCCTATGGGCTCGGCGGAAGGGCCCGCAAGGCGGGCGACCAGGCCGAGCGGGCGCGCTCCGCCGTCACGTGGCGGATCCGCAGCGCGATCTCGCGGGTGGAGGCGGTCCACCCCGCGCTCGGCCGGCACCTGAAGAACTCTGTCCGGACGGGCACCTTCTGCTCGTACGCGCCGGAGCAGCCCGTGGACTGGCAACTCACGCAGTAAGCCGCCCACTCACGCCTCCGGGGCATGAGCGAAATCAGCCTTCCCTACGTCGAACAGGGGGACGCGTCCGGCGTCCCCGTCCTGATGCTGCACGGCGGCACCGACTCGTGGCGCTCCTTCGAGCCGGTGCTGCCGCACCTGCCGGACGACATCCGTGCCGTCGCGGTCACCAGGCGCGGGCACGGCGACGCCCCCAAGCCCGAGAGCGGCTACCGCGTCGAGGACCTCGCCGGCGACGTGATCGCCCTGATGGAGGAGCTGGACCTGGGCCCCGCCGTCCTCGTCGGCCACTCGATGGGAACGATGGTGGCGCAGCGGATCGCCATCGAGGCGCCCGAGCGCGTGCTCGGCCTCGTCCTCGGCGGCGCGTTCGGGCAGCCGCAGGCGAACAGCCCGGGGCTCCTCGAGCTCCGGGCCGAGTTCGGCGAGATCCAGGACCCGATCGCGCGCGAGCGCGCGCACGAGTTCCAGGAGAGCACCACCGCTCGGCCGCTGGATCCCGACCAGCTCGCCGTCTTCGTCGACGAGACCCAGAAGGTTCCGGCGCGCGTCTGGAGGGAGATCTTCAGCGCGTTCCCGGAGGTCGACTACGCCGCCGAGCTGGCCGCGCTCGCACCCCCGGCCCTGATAGTGCAGGGCGGTCGGGACGAGATGATCCCGCGCGAGGAGCGGAACGCCCTGCTCGGGCTGCTGCCCGGCGCGCGTCTGATCGTCTACGAGGGCGCCGGCCACGCGCTGCACTGGGAAGAGCCGGAGCGCTTCGCCGCGGACATCGCGGAGTTCAGCCGCCGCGCGTCCTCACGGAGTAGGCCCCGGCCTCACGCCTCGGCAGCATGAACAACATCAGCCTCCCATACGTCGAACAGGGAGACGCCTCGGGCGTCCCCGTGCTCCTGCTCCACGGCGCCACCGACTCGTGGCGCGCCTTTGAGCCGGTCCTCCGGTTCCTGCCCGACGACATCCACGCCATCGCGGTCACCCAGCGCGGCCACGGCGACGCCCCGAAGCCGGAGACCGGCTACGCGATCGACGACCTCGCGGCCGACGTCGTCCCGCTGCTGGACCGGCTCGGCCTTGGCCAGGTGGTGCTCGTGGGGCACTCGCTGGGCTCGCTGGTCGCATCGCGCGTCGCGATCGACAATCCCGAGCGGCTCGCGGGGCTGATCCTCGGCGGCGCGTTCGGCCATCCGTTGAGCGCGAACCCGGCGCTCGAGGGGGTGGAGGCGTTCACGGCGCTCGAGGACCCGATCCCGCGCGAGGTCCCCTACGAGTTCCAGTCGAGCACGCTCACTCGACCGCTGCCGGACGGGATGCTCGACGGCTTCGTCGACGAGAGCATGAAGGTGCCCGCCCACGTGTGGCGCGGAATCTTCGAGAACGTCCCGCGCGTCGACCTCTCGGACGAGCTGGGCGCCATCACTGCCTCGACGCTGGTCATCCAGGGCAGCGAGGACGTGTACGTGGCGCCGTCGGACAGCGACATGCTGCTCGACGCGATCCCGGACGCGCGGCTGATCGTCTACCAGGGCGCCGGCCACGCGTTTCACTGGGAGGAGCCGGAGCGCTTCGCGGCGGACGTCGCGGAGTTCAGCCGGTATTCCGCAGGCCTGCAGCTATCCCGTTGACGGTCAGGAGCAGCGCGCGCGCCAGGTCGGGATCCGGTTCTCGCCCGGCCTGGCGGTCCGCGCGCCTGCGCTCGGTGAGCGCCACCTGGAGGTAGTGGATCGGGGCGAGGTAGTCGTCGCGCACCCGGAGCGTGCGCTGGAGCACCGGGTCGGCGCCCAGCAGCTCGTCCTCGCCGCGGAGCCTGAGCAGCTCGGACATCGTGAGCTCGTACTCCGTGCGGATGTCGCCGAACAGGCGCCT
>DASSVP010000074.1:0-52861 GCA_035705985.1 Thermoleophilaceae bacterium | reverse complement strand
GCGTGCGCGGCGAGCGACGCGCCCCGAAGCTCCGGCGCCCGCTCGTGCGTGCGCGCTCGGCGCGCACCAGTGACAGCCGCGGCGCGCGCAGCGGAGCGAACGCGTCGTTGGTGACCTCGCCCGCCCAGGCGAGGTCCCAGAGCGCCTCCTGGAGCTCGGCCGGCTCGCCGGCGGAGATGTCCGCGAGCAGGTCGGTCCAGAAGGCGGCGCCGTTCGAGAGGCGCTCGCGGATCGCGTCGTGCAGCGGCCCGGCGGGCGACTCGCCCTTGAAGGGCGGCGGCCCGAGCCAGCGGGCGTCCTCGCGGAACAGCAGCGCGACGCGCCCCGAGTTGCGCCCGAGCGCGCCGGCACCGACCCAGACCAGCTCGCCGCTCGCGCAGAGCTGGTCGAGCCAGCCGGGCGAGTAGGCGCCCACGCGGCGCGGGAGCACGTCGCGCTCCCACACCTCGGGCGCGAGCGCGAGGCCCTGGAGCGGGACCAGCATCTCGCGCAGGCGGTCCACGCCGGCGCCGCCGGGCGGCGCGCCGTCGACGCCCTGCCACTCGGGGAGGAAGCGCGCGAGCGCGCGCTGTTCCGCGGGCTCGACCTCCTTGCGCAGCGACGCCAGCGACGCCCGGCGCAGGCGCCGCAGCACCTCGGGGTCGCACCACTCGCGCTCGCTGCCGCCGGGCCGGAGCTCGCCGCGCACCAGCTGGCCGCCCCGCTCCAGCTCCCGGAGCACCGGGCCGAAGTCGAGGCCGTAGCGGTCCGAGACCTCGCGCGTCGTGAACGGGCCGTGTGTGCGCGCATGGCGGCGCGCGAGGCGCGGCAGCGGCTCCTCCACCTCCTCCAGGAAGACCTCGGGCAGCCCGCCCGGCGGCACCGCGCCGAGCGCGTCGCGGTACAGGCCCGCGTCCTCGGCCGCGATCCAGCGCTCCTCGCCGCCGATCCTCATCCGGATCGCGCGGCGCTCCTTCTCCAGCTCACCGAGGATGCGCGGGGCAGCCACCACGGGCAGGCAGCGGGCCTGGGCCTCGTCGGCGGTGAGGTCGCCCACGGCGCGCAGCACGTCATGGAGCCCGTCGGCGTTCGCGGCGCGCGTGCGCTCGCTGGTCCGCTGGAGGTCCGACTCCACGTCCTCGAGCGCGCCCGGGTCGATCAGCTCGCGCAGCTCCTCCTGCCCGAGCAGCTCGCGCAGCAGGTCGCGGTCGAGCGACAGCGCCGCGGCCCGCCGCTCCGCGTTCGGCGTGTCGCCCTCGTACATGTAGGTGGCGACGTAGTCGAAGAGCAGCGACGACGCGAACGGCGACGCGGTCTGGGTCTCCACCTCGACGAGCGACAGCTCGCGCGTATGCAGCGCGCGCAGGAGTTGCTCCAGGCCGGGCAGGTCGAGCACGTCCCTGAGGCACTCGCGGTAGGTCTCGAGGACGATCGGGAACTGGCCGTAGCGCTTCGCCACCTCGAGCAGCGATTGCGCCTTCAGCCGCTGCTGCCAGAGCGGGGTGCGCTTCCCGGGATACGCGCGCGGCAGGAGCAGCGCGCGAGCGGCGTTCTCACGGAAACGGGCGCCGAACAGCGCCGAGCTCGACAGCTCGCGGACCACCATGTCCTCCACCGCGTCCGGCTCGACCATCAGCAGCTCGGAGGACGGCGGCTCGTCGGTGTCGGGGAGGTGGACGATGATCCCGTCGTCCGACCAGATCGCGTCCGACTCGAGCCCGAACTCGTCGCGGATCCGCGCGGACAGGGCAAGCGCCCAGGCTGAGTGCACGCGGCCGCCGAACGGCGACAGCACGCACAGCCGCCAGTCGCCGATCTCGTCGCGGAAGCGCTCCACCACGATCGTGCGGTCGCTCGGCACGACGCGCGTGGCGTCGCGCTGCTCGCGCAGGAAGGCGGACAGGTTGTTGGCCGCGCGCTGGTCGAGGTCGTACTCCCCGGCCAGCTCGGTCGGGTCGCGGTCAACCGACTCGCGCGCGAAGGCGCCGATCGCGAGGCCCAGCTCCTTCGGGCGGCCGATGCCGTCGCCCTTCCAGAACGGAACGGCGCCCGGTGCGCCGGGCGCGGGGGTCACGATCACGCGGTCGCGCGTGATCTCCTCGATGCGCCAGGTGGAGGCGCCGAGCAGGAAGGTCTGGCTGGGACGCGCCTCGTAGACCATCTCCTCGTCCAGCTCGCCGACGCGCCGGCCGTCGGGCAGGTGCACCCCGTAGAGGCCGCGATCGGGGATCGTCCCGGCGTTCGTGACCGCGAGCTGGAGCGCGCCCTTGCGGGCCCGGATCGTGTCCTCGACCCGGTCCCAGACGATGCGTGGGCGCAGCTCCGCGAACTCCTCGGAGGGATAGCGGCCGTCCAGCATGTCGAGCACGCTGTCGAGCAGCTCCCGGGACAGCTCGGCGAAGGGGTAGGCGCGCTGGATGCTGTCGTGGAGCGCGGGCACCTTCAGCTCGTCGCCGGTGGCCACCATCGCGACGATCTGCTGGGCCAGCACGTCGAGCGGGTTGCGCGGCACGACGGTCGGCTCGATCTCGCCGGCCCGCATGCGGTGTGCCACGACCGCGCACTCGAGGAGGTCGGCTCGGAACTTGGGGAAGATGCGCCCGCGCGAGACCTCGCCGACGCCGTGGCCGGCGCGGCCGATGCGCTGAAGGCCGGCGGTGACCGACTTCGGCGACTCGACCTGGATGACGAGGTCGACGGCGCCCATGTCGATGCCGAGCTCGAGCGACGAGGTGGCGACGAGGCACGGGAGCTGCCCCGACTTGAGGAGGTCCTCGACCACGAGCCGCTCCTCGCGAGCGAGTGAGCCGTGGTGGGCACGCGCGACGTAGGTCGGCTCGTCGCCATTGCCCTGCGGGGTGTCCTCCGCGGCCAGGTCGTTCAGCCTCACGGCGAGGCGCTCGGCCCCGCGGCGGTTGTTCACGAAGACGATCGTGGAGCGGTGCTCGCGGATCAGCCGGAGCAGCTCGGGGTAGATCGCCGGCCAGATCGAGCGCGACGTGGTCGCGCCTGGGGCGGTTCCGCCAAGCCCGTCGCCCACGAGATCGCCGCCGCCGGCCGCCGTTCCCATGCCACCGTAGGCCGGGTCGGTCACGTCGTGCGCATCCGGCTCGCGCATGTTGTCCACCGGCACGTGGATCCTCAGGTCGAGCGGCTTGCGCACGCCCGCGTCGATGACGGTGCAGTCGCGGCCGGAGCCCACGAGGAAGCGGCCCACCTCCTCGAGCGGCCGCTGCGTGGCCGATAGCCCGATCCGCTGAAGCGGGCGCCCCGCGAGGTCCTCGAGCCGCTCGAGCGTCAGCGCCAGGTGGGCACCACGCTTCGTCCGCGCGACCGCGTGGATCTCGTCGACGATCACCGCCTCCGCGTCCACGAGGAACTCGCGCGCCCGCGAGGTGAGCATCAGATAGAGCGACTCGGGTGTCGTGATCAGCACGTCGGGCGGCGTGCGGAGCATCGCCTGGCGCTCGCGCTGTGGCGTGTCGCCGGTGCGGATCGCCACGGTCACGTCGCCCCCGGTGCCCTTCAGCGGGGCGCGCAGGTTCTTCTCGACGTCGTACGAGAGCGCCTTCAGCGGCGAGACGTAGACGAGCCGGGTGCGCCGCTCGCCCTCGGGGAGCGGGTTCGCGGCGAGCCGGTCGAGCGCCCACAGGAATGCCGCGAGCGTCTTTCCGGAACCGGTGGGGGCGGACACGAGCACGTTCTCGCCGCGCGCGATCGCGGGCCAGGCCTGGGCCTGAGCCTCGGTCGGGCGCTCGAATGAGCGCGTGAACCAGTCACGTACCTGCTGGGTGAACGATGCGAGCGGATCGGAGTTCACTGCGACCCACGAGCGTATCGCGTGGATAGGCTGGGCCCATGCCAACTCGTGAGCAGCTCGCCAGCATGTTCGCGGTCGCGTCGCTCGCGCTGCCCGTGGCGGCGTGCGGCGAGGACGACGTGAGCGAGGGCGCGGACTCGGTGCGCGACGAGATCCGCCAGCAGGCCGACGAGCTCGAGGGGAACCTCGACGACCTCTCGAAGGAGGACCTCCGCGAGGCCGCCCGTGACGCCCGAAGCTCGGCGGAGGAGGGCGGCGCGGACGCGAAGCGCGAGGCCCGCGAGCTGGAGCGCAAGATCGAGCGCGAGCTCGAGTCGCGCGAGTAGGCCTCAGGCGCGCTCAGCGCGCAGCAGCCAGCCGCTAGCCGGCGCGGGAGCCCTCCTCGGCCACCAGACGGCGGAGGTGTACGCCCGCCGCCAGGCCGGCGGTGGCGAGCAGCGCGAGGCCGCCGGTGGCCACCCCGCCGACGACCGTGCACGGGCCCACGGCCACGGCGGCCGGGAGCACCGCCCGGCGGCGGCCGGCGGCGAGGCCGGCGAAGGCGGAGAGCAGGAGCAGGAGCAGTACGGCGAGGGCCATGGGTTCCTCCTCGTCAGAGTCCCTCTGGATGGCGCCCGCGGAAGCCGCGCGCCGAGCGCATCTGCTCGCTCCAGCGCGTGCCCGTCCGCCTGCGGGCGCTCGTGTCGAATCGCAGTCCGGCGACGATCAGGTAGGCGTGGTCCGGGTTGGCGCGCACGGTGACCCACGTCCCGCGGCCCGGCTCGCCCCAGCTCATGAACCCGGTCGAGTCCAGCGCGCGGCGCAGCAGCCCGGCCGCGTGGAGCACGTAGCTCACGGAACCCGAGCAGTCGTAGCCGGAGTCGTTCCAGCTCGTGTGCCCGCCCCCGTACCTGTACGGCTTGGTCGCGATCCGGTTGCCCGCCTCGATGATGGCCCTGACCTCGGCGGGCGCGGACGCCGGAGCCACGGCCATCCCGTCCGAGCCGATGTAGGCCCTGTCGGTCGCGGGCGCCTCGGGCTGGGTCTGCGACGCGCCGGCGCGCGAGCGCACCAGCCGCTGCTCGGCCCGCGAGGCGCGGCCGTTCGCCCGGTGCTCCTCCGCACGCTCGAACGCCACCACGCTCCGGCGCGTCGCGGGCCCGAAGGCCCCGTCGGCGACCGTGTCGTACCCCGCGCGGTCGAGATATCGCTGAAGCTGGCGCACGTCCGAGCCGCGCGATCCCGTCTCGAGCGTGCGGGTCGCGTAGTCCGCGCCGAAGGCGTCGGCGCTCCCGATCAGGCTGAGCACGGCGACGGCCAGCGCCGGCAGCTTGCGAGGCATTGACTTCCTCTCTTCTCTGCGCCTACGGGGTTAGCTGACGGGCTCGCGCCAGAAGAGCGGCGCTACGCGAAAAGGGCCTCGCGATTCGCCCCGTGCTGCCTGTGGGTCCCCCGTTTCCCGGCCGCCAGGCGGACGGGAACTCGGCTATGGGTTCCTTGCGCGCGGCACCATAACATCCTCCCCGGCGAGCTGGCGCGCACGTAGGAAAACGGCGTCGAGCATCGGCTCGGTGAGCTTCCCCGTGAAGGTGTTCTGCTGGCTCGGGTGGTACGAGCCGAGCAGCACCGGGCCATCGCCGGAGGCGAACTCGGCCAGGTGGCCGAACGTTGGGCGTGGCCGGATGCCGAGCAGCAGGCAGGCCGCGTCCCACGCGAACTTCCCGAGGCAGACGATCACGGCCGGGCGGATCAGCCGCAGCTCCTCGGCTGCGTAGGGGAGGCAGTTGTCGCGCTCGGCGGGAAGCGGCTTGTTCGCGGGCGGCGCGCAGCGGACCGCCGCCGCGATCCAGGCGCCGCGCAGCTCGAGCCCGTCATCCGGGTGAACGGAATGCGGCTGGTTCGCGAAGCCGGTCCGGTGCATCGAGGCGAACAGCCAATCGCCGGAGCGGTCGCCGGTGAAGACGCGCCCGGTGCGGTTGCCGCCGTGCGCCGCGGGGGCGAGACCGAGCACGAACAGGCTCGCAGCAGGATCGCCGAAGCCGGGCACGGGCCGGCCCCAGTAATCCTCGCCCGCGAACGACGCCCGCTTCTCCCGCGCCACCCGCTCGCGCCAGGCCACCAGGCGCGGGCAGCGCCGGCAGCCGACGACCCGGCGCTCTAGCTCTTCAAGCGCTTGCCGGTCGTGAAGAGGTGCTGAGCCCACGCGTAAGCAGGGATCGCGAGCGCGGCGGTCACCCCGAGCGAGAGCCAGACGGAGACGTCGCTCTCGCCAAGGAAGCCGAACCGCACCGCGTTGACGAGGTAGAAGACGGGGTTGAAGTGGGACAGCTCCTCCCATGGCGAGGGGAGCACTTCCACCGAGTAGAAGACGCCGCCCACGAAGGTGAGCGGCAGGATCACGATGTTCTGGATGAAGCTGGTGTGGTCCCAGGTCTCGGCGTAGATGCCGACGACCAGGCCGAGCGAGGCGAACAGGACCAGCCCCAGCGCGATCGCCAGCGCCAGCTCGAACGGCCGCTCGATGGGGACGTCCACGAGCACGACCGCCAGCACCAGCAGCGAGATCCCGATGGCGAGCGCGCGCACGATCCCGCCGACGGAAAAGCCGAGATTCACCTGCCACGGCCTCATCGGGGCGGACAGGACGTCGTTGACGTAGCGGTCGAAGCGCGCCTGGAAGATCGTCGAGGCGTTGTTCGCGAACGCGGCCTGGACCATGCCCATCGTGATCAGGCCGGGCACGATGAAGACCTCGTAGTCCACGTCGCCGACGTGCTCGACGCGGCCGCTGAGCGAGAGCCCGAAGACGAGGATGAAGAGCATCGACGAGACCACCGGGGCGAGCACCGTCTGCGTCCAGAGCTTGGAGACGCGAAGAGTCTCGCGGCGGCACAGCCAGACGAGGCCGGTCACGACGCCATGGCCTTCACGTAGACGTCGCTCAGCTTCGTGACGCCGAAGTGCTCGCGCAGGCCGTCCGCCGAATCCCTGGCGATCAGATGGCCTCCACGGATCAGCGCGATCTCCTCACAGAGCTCCTCGGCCTCTTCGAGGTAGTGCGTCGTCAGAAGGATGGTCGTGCCTTCCGAATGCAGTTGGCGGATGTAACGCCACAGGTCCATCCTCAACTCGAAATCGACTCCGGCGGTCGGCTCATCGAGGATCACGAGCCGCGGGTTGTGCATCAGCGCACGCGCAAGGAGCAACCGCCGCCGCTGCCCACCGGACAACTTGGGTGCTCGGACGTCACGCTTCGCCTGCAGGCCGAAGGCCTCGATGAGCTCGTCGGCCCGTGAGTCCGGGTCGGACATCCCGAAGTATCCGCCGTGGTACTCGAGCGTCTCCTTGACGGTGAGGAAGCGGTCCAGGTTGATGTCCTGCTCCGCGAGCCCCACCCAGGAGCGCGCCTCCATGGAGTCGTGCGGCTCGCCGAACACGAGCACCTCGCCGTCGGTGATCCGCAGCAGGTTGCAGACGGCGCTGATCAGCGTGGTCTTGCCGGCCCCGTTAGGGCCGAGCAGGCCGAAGAAGGCCCCGGACGGGATCTTCAGATCGAAGTCCTCGAGCGCGAGCGTGCCGTCGTCATAGCGCTTGGTGAGGCCGCGCAGCTCGAGCGCAGGTGGGTCTTCGCGGTACACCGGATCGAGACTAGTGACCGCTCAGCGGAGGGCGCGGCCGTAGTGCTTCTCGTAGTAGTCGCGGTACTCGCCGGAGCGGATCGGGCCCCACCACTCCTCGTTGTCGCGGTACCAGTCGACCGTCTTCGCCAGGCCCTCGTCGAAGCGGACCTGTGCCTCCCAGCCGAGCTCCTCGCGCAGCTTCGCCGAGCTCAGCGAGTAGCGGCGGTCATGGCCGGGACGGTCGGTCACGTGCTCGATCAGCGACTGGTCGCGGCCGGTGCGCTCGAGGATGCGCCGCACCACCTCGATGTTCTCGCATTCGTCGGGGCCGCCGACGTTGTACGCGTCGCCCGGCCGCCCGCGCTCCAGCACGGTGTGGATGCCTCGGCAGAAGTCCTCCACGTAGAGCCAGTTGCGCACCTGGCGCCCGTCGCCGTACACCGGCAGCGGGTCGCCGTGCAGCGCGTTCAGGATCGACAGCGGGATCAGCTTCTCCGGGTACTGCCTGGGGCCGTAGTTGTTCGAGCCGCGGCAGATCACCGCCTCGGTCCCGTAGGTGTGGTGGTGGGCGGACACGAGCAGGTCGCCCGCCGCTTTCGTGGCCGAGTACGGCGAGGAGGGGTCGAGCGGCGACTGCTCGGTGAACGAGCCCTCCTGGATCGAGCCATAGACCTCGTCGGTCGAGACCTGGAGGTAGCGCGGTATGTCCAGCTCGCGAACGGCGTCGAGCAGCACGCCGGTGCCGATCAGGTGCGTGCGTGCGAACACGTCCTGGTCCGCGATCGAGCGGTCCACGTGCGACTCGGCGGCAAAGTTCACGACCGCGTCGGCGCCCGCGGCCACCTGCATCACGAGGTCGCGGTCCTCGATACCGCCCACGACCAGCTCCGTCCCCTCCGGCAGGTTCTCGCGGCGCCCCGCGTAGGTGAGCTTGTCGAGCACCGTAAGCTCGTGCTCGCCGCGGAACAGGCGCACGTACGTCGAGCCGATGAAGCCGGCGCCGCCGGTCACGAGCAGCTTCACGCGCGCACTCCCATGTAGGCGTCGAGGCCCTCCTCCCACGCCGGCAGCTCGGGCGCGTCGCGCTCGCTGCGCAGCACCGAGTTCGCGGGCCGCGGCGCCGGGCGGCCCAGCTCCGCCGTGGTCTGCCGCTCGACCCTGCACTCCACCCCGGCTCGCTCGAAGATCGCGCGCGCGAAGTCGAACCACGAGCACGAGCCGCCCCCGGCGACGTGGAGAAACCCGTGACGGCCGCTGCTCGCCAGCGCCCACAGCGCGTCGGCGAGGTGTCCGGTGAACGTCGGGCTTCCCACCTGGTCGTCCACGACCCTGACCTCCCCGCGCTCCTCGCCCAACCGCAGCATCGTGGCGACGAAGTTGCCACCACCGGCGCCAAAGAGCCACGACGTGCGCACGACGAGGCTATGCGGGCTGGCGGTGAGGGTCGCGCGCTCGCCGGCCAGCTTCGACCGGCCGTAGGCCGACAGCGGGTTGACGGGGTCCGACTCCACGTACGGACCGGTCTTCGATCCGTCGAAGACGTAGTCCGTCGAGACGTAGATCACGCGGTCCGCGGCCTCGGCCACGTTCCGCGCACCCCGCTCGTTGACCTCGTGTGCCCGCTCGGGGTCCGCCTCCGCGCCGTCCACGTCGGTGTACCCCGCGCAGTTGATGGCCAGCGAGCCCGCGAGCGCCTCCCGGACCGCCGACGCGTCCGTCACGTCGAGCTCGGCGCGCGTGAGGCCGACCGCGTCGGCGCCCGCCGCGCGCAACACGTCCCGTCCCAGCATTCCTCCCGCTCCCACCACATGGACCGTCACGGGCGGGAAGTATGGTGACTTCCGTGCTCGAGGTCCGTGCCTAGCCGCGGCCGCCTCGCGGCGCAGGGCTCGCTCGATGGCTCACACGGCGAGACGCGACATCTAGATGATCTGGACGTCGGCGCTGTCGCCGACCACGAAGCGGTACGCCTTCGGCTGGGCCGGCCCGCGGGCGATCGTCACGTCCTTGCCGATCAGGCTCGCCTCGATGCGGTGGTCGACGTGCGAGATGCGCGAGCCGGACATGACGATCGAGTGCTCCAGCTCGGCGTGCTCGATCCGCACGTTCTCGCCGATCGCGGTGTAAGGCCCGATGTAGGCGTCCACGAGCTGCGCGCCCGCGCCGATCATCGCGGGGCCGCGGACGGTGGTGTTCTCGAGCCGCGCGCCCTGCTCGATCACCACACGCCCCTCCACGCGCGAGCTGACGAGCTCGCCCTCGACGCGCTCGTCGAGGTCGTCGAGGATCAGGCGGTTGGCCTCCAGCATGTCGCGCACCTGGCCGGTGTCCTTCCACCAGCCGTGCACGATGTGCGGGTCCACGCGCAGCCCGCGGTCCACCAGCGTCTGGATGGCGTCGGTGATCTCGAGCTCGCCGCGCCCCGACGGCTCGATCGAGCGCGCGGCGTCGAAGATCGCCGGCGTGAACATGTAGACGCCCACGAGCGCCAGGTCGGTCCGCGGGTCGGCCGGCTTCTCCACCAGGCGGGCCACGCGGTTGTTGCCGTCGAGCTCCGCCACGCCGTAGTTCTGCGGGTCCGGCACGGGCGTCAGGAGGATCAGCGCGTCCGGCTGCTCGTCGCGGAATGTCTCCACGAGGGCGACGATCCCGTTGCGCAGCAGGTTGTCGCCGAGGTACATCACGAACGGCGAGTCGCCGAGGAACTCCTCCGCGGTGAGGACTGCGTGGGCGAGGCCGAGCGGCGCATCCTGCTCGATGAACTCGATCCGGACGCCGAACCGCGAGCCGTCGCCCGTGGCCTCGCGGATCTCGCCGCCCGTCTCGGGCGCGATGATGATCCCGACCTCCGTGATGCCGGCCTCGGCCATCGCCTCGATCCCGTAGAAGAGCACGGGCTTGTTCGCGACCGGGACGAGCTGCTTCGCGCTCGTGTGAGTGAGGGGGCGAAGGCGCGTGCCCTTGCCCCCGGAGAGGATCAGACCCTTCATCAGTAGGTGCCGTGCAGCTTACGGTGGTCCCAGCTGACCGTACGAGTGGGGCGGAAGGTCAGTCCCACGCGCTTCTGCGCCTGGCCGGCGACCATCGCGCGGATTTCTTCGGTGAGCTCCCCCGCATAGCGCGCGAAGAGCTCGAGCCCGAACTTCTCGACCTCGGCCGGGTCACGTTCGATTTGCACATCGCACTCGAACATCACCCCGCGGAGCTCGTGGTACTGGACGCCGGCTTCGATGCCGAGCGTCGCACGCGGGTCACGCTCGAGGTTGCGCGCCTTCTGCGACTTTGCGTACGTCCAACCCCGAAGTTCGGGAACGAACCAGAGCGGGACGAGGTGGGGAACGCCGTGCGGCCCGTTCGTCGCGCACTGCATCACCATCTGCTCGTCGAGGAAGGCCGAGATCTCCTCGGCCGACATCTCGATCTGGCCCCGCCGTGACGGCACCTCAGGGGTGGGCGGGCACGGCCGAAAGTCTTTCCGCGGCTTCCAACACCGCCTGCCGCGCCTCCTCGGGCTCGAGCACCACGGCGTCGCCGGCCTCCTTGAGGATCTCGCGAGCGAGCCACTCGTACGAGGCAAACGTCCGCTCGAAGATGAGCGAGCCGTCGGAGAGCTCGGTGGAGCCCGGATGGTCCTCGCGCACCCAGCGGGCGCGCTCCGGCGACACCCAGATCTTCGCCGTGCTGCCCGACTCCACCTCGCCCGTGGAGAGCCAGCCGTGCACGTCGGGCTCGACGCCCGGGCGCGGCTCGAACTTCTCGTCGAGCACGTTCACCTCGCGCACGCGGTCGAGCCGATACGAACGCGGCTTGTCCCTGTCGAGGTCCCAGGAGTGGATGTACCAGCCCTCCTGGCCGTTGACGAGCTTGTACGGCTCGATCGTGCGCTCCGTGAACTCGTCCTCGTTCTCCTTGTAGTACTCGATCCTCACGAGCCGCCGACCGATGATGGCGCCGGAAACCACGCGCGCCACGTCCGAGTCGTCGCCCTTCGCGGTAGTGATCTGGAGCCCCTCCTCGGCCGGGTCCTGCCCGAGCGCGTCCACGATCTTCTGGCGCGCCGAGGCCAGCGCGCCCTCCGGGAGGTGCTCGCCGATCAGGTCGATGGCCGCGACGAGCGCCTTCGCCTCCAGCGGGAGCAGCCGTGCCGGCTGCGCGAAGTTGTCACCGTAGGGCTCGGGATCGACCTCGATCTGGTCGCCCTGCACCTCCGCGTAGAGCACGTACGAGCCCCCGCCGAAGTTCACGACGTTCAGCACGTCGATGTCCTGGCGCAGCTCCTGGTCGTTCACCTGAAGCGTCTCGCAGAGCTCCGCGACCTCGAGCTTGCGGCTCTCGCGCGCGGCCTCGATCAGGATCCCCGCGAGCGTGACCAGGCGGGCGAAGCGCTCCGGGCGGATCGGCGCCTCGCGGCCCTCGTCGTCCTCGTCGGGCTCCGGCTGCCTGCGCCTGCGCGCGGGCTTCGCCAGCTCGGGGACGCGCGAATGGCGCTCCGTCACCAGCTCGAGCCGCTCGCGGACCTCCGCGGCGAGCTCCTCCGGGCCCTCGACGCGCGCCTGCTCGCCCAGGCCCAGCACCCACGACACCATCTGGCGCGAGTTCGCGTAGTCGGTCTCGAAGATCACCCCGCCGTCCGCCTCGGTGACCTCGCCGGCGTGCCCGAAGTGGCGCAGCGCGAGCCAGTCGATCCGGTCCGACAGCCAGATGCGCGCGCGCCCGACCGGGTCGCCGAGCTGCCAGTCCGTGCGCGTGGCGTACACGCGCGGGTCGAAGTCCTCGGGCCTGCTGAAATCATGCTCCGCCTTCGAGGAGTAGCCCACCTTCCCGCGGATGCGCGAGACCCGGAAGACGCGCACGTTCTCGCGCTCATGGGAGTAGCCGATCAGGTAGAACTGCCCGCCGCGGTAGAGCAGGTGGTACGGGTCCACCTTGCGCTTCTCCTGGGCGTCGCGGCCGATCGTGTAGTAGTCGAACACGATCGTCTTGCGGCGGAAGATCGCGGTCTCGACCTTCGAGAGCCGCTGCGAGAGCTCGCGTCCGCCCGCGCCGGCGGTTACCGCCAGCGCGACACTGCGCTGCTCGGGCGCGTCGAGCGGGGACGGCTTGCCCCACGAGAGCTGCTGGAGCGCCAGCCGCAGCGGCTCGGCGTAGGCGAACTCGCCGTCGAGGAGCGAGAGCGACGTGCGCAGCGCGCCGAGCTCCTTGTCCGTGAACTCGATGGCCGGAAGGTAGAAGTTCTCCGGCGGCAGCGAGTAGTTCTCCGCCTCGTAGTAGCCCTCGGCCGGCTTGTCGACCTTCAGGTGGATCCCGAGCGACTCGAGCTCCGCGCGGTCCGCGTAGAAGCGGCGCGCGAATGCCTCGTCGTTCATCTGCGAGTAGCCCTCGACGTCCTGCTTGATCTCCAGCGCCGTCACGGGCCTTCGCTCAGCCATCAGGAACGAGATCAACGACAGCTGACGGATGAGCTTCTCGGTGTCCTTCGCCATTGGTCTAGCGAGGATAAGCGGGAAACCCCATGAGGGTCGCCCCTCCCCGCTTTCAGCGCGCAATTTGCGCGTAGTCCTCCCAGGTATCCACATCCCCCGGGATTGGTCCGGGGACCGGTATGCGAGCGGCCTCGGCGTCATGGCGGTCGAGCAGCTTCCACACTGCCTTGTCGCCGTGCAGGGCCCCGAGCTCGGGGAAGAGGCTCCGCGCGAACGCGAGCGGGTGGCCGGGACCGTCGTCGTACGAGCACAGGGCGATCGGGGCGTCGCCCCGGCCCGAGAGCAGCGTGGAGACCGTCTCGACCGTGACGCCCGGCTGGTCGCCGAGCATCAGCACCAGCACGTCCGCGTGCTCGTCGACCGCGCCGAGCGCCGCGGCGATCGACGATGAGCAGCCCTCGCCGAAGTCAGGGTTCTCGACGACCTGGACGCCAGAGAAGTCCACCTTCGCGCGCACCTCGCCCGCGGCGCCCCCGACCACGCACAGGAGCTGGTCGAAGGGGCAGTCGCGGGCCGTGCCGAGCACGTGGTCGAGCAGCGTGCCGGAGCCGTACCGCAGGAGCTGCTTCGGCCGGCCGAGTCGCGTCGACCCGCCCGCGGCGAGGACCAGTCCCGTGACCGTCAACGCCGCCGCCTGCGCGCCATCTCGACCGGCACCTCGGCCGCGATGTTGACCGTGCGGCAGCGGCCGCATTTGATCCGCACCCGCCGCCCCATGTGCTCGGGGTCCATCCCGGTCGCCAGGACGTTGCCGCACTCGACGCAGACGTAGTCGAATTCGCCGTTGCCGCGGAAGACCGCCCGGCCCGCGTCGTCCTGCACCGCGGTCCCGCCGTCGTACGGGACCTCGCCCTCCTGCACGCGGCGCATCGTCCTGGTGGGCATCAGATGTTCTGGAGCTTCCCGGTGAAGTCCTTGATCAGCGCGTCAAGAACGCCGACGACCACGCCCTCGCCCATCGAAGCCGCCTTGCCGGTGATCTGCGCGGCGGTGTGGATGGTGCCGCCGCCGTCGTTCAGAGCGAAGGACACGTCCGCGTTCGCGTGACCCTGGCCGCCGGCCTCCTTCGACTTCACCCGCATGACGGCGCGGTGCTCCGCCGCGTCCTGTTCGACCACCTCGACAGTGCCC
The DNA here is from genome assembly GCA_035705985.1 of Thermoleophilaceae bacterium. GTDB lineage: Bacteria > Actinomycetota > Thermoleophilia > Solirubrobacterales > Thermoleophilaceae > JACVRW01. The sequence continues at coordinate 38,849 of DASSVP010000074.1, read as the reverse complement.
GTGAACGTCATCGACATCGCGCCCATCTTCACCTTGATCTCGGCGCGCGCCGACTCCGGGCTCGTCCGCTCGATCACGCGGCCTCCCTCCACGCACGGGATCAGCCGGTCGAGGTCGAGGATCGCCTCCCACGCCTCGTCGATCGGCTTCCCGGTGGTGAAGGAATGGTCCAGCTCAACCATGTGTCGCTCTCCTTGTCTTAGTGTGCACGCATGCCGCAGTCGTTCGGACCCGAGAACGCCACGCTGACCGTGCGCACGGGGCGAACCGGCGCGGCGTCGAAGGCCGGGCACGACCTCCTGATCGAGGTGACGTCGTGGTCGGCCACGCTCGACCCGGAGGCGGACCCGGCGCTCACGCTCACCGCCGACTCGCGCTCGCTGCGCGTGCTCGAGGGCACCGGCGGCGTCCAGGCGCTGGACGACGACGACAAGGCCGGCATTCGGCATACGATCGACGACGAGGTCCTCGAGGGAACGCCGATCGAGTTCCGCTCGACCCGGTTCGAGCCCGGCGACCCGATCCGGGTCGAGGGCGAGCTCGAGCTGCGCGGCGAGCGGAGGCCGATCGCGTTCGAGCTCGTGCCCGGCGCCGACGGCGGGCTCGTGGGCACGGCGATCGTAAGGCAGACCGATTGGGGGATGAAGCCGTACTCGGCGCTCTTCGGCACGCTCAAGGTCGCGGACGAGGTTGAGGTGGCAGTCGACACCCGCGGCGCCTAGTCGCGGTAGACGGTCTGCGCGTCGAGCCCGCCCTCGACCCCCGGCGGTAGCGCGCCGGTGCCGTGCGCGTAGAGCGCGAGGTCCGCGATCGTCTGCGCCCCGGCGCCGTCGCCGTCCGCGACGAAGGCGCCGTTGTCCCAGCGCAGGCTCTCCGCGGGGCGGCCGAGCGCAGCGCCCGCCAGCTGCTGCGCCTTGGCGCGGATCTTGCCGGCGGCGCTGACCACGGCCGCCTCCGTGCCCGGCGAGGGCGTCGAATTGAAACCGTGTCCCTCCCCGAAGCGGTCCGTGTCGGCCGGCACCACCTTCACGTCCAGGGCGGGGATGCCGAGCTCGCCGGCCACCAGCTCGGCGTAGCGCCTCTCGTTCCCGTCGGCCTCGGTGGTGAGGCTCAGCACCATCTTTCCCGTCGGGTGGACGCGCAGGAAGACCGCGCGGTACGCCTCATCGGCCACTGTTCTTCCCCTCTCGTTCGAGGCGCTGGCGCTCCTGGTGTGCGGTCAGCGCGTTGTGCTCGTCAAGGTCGCAGAAGCTCGGCTGCGGACCGCCGAGCGGGTGCGGCGGCGCCGCCGGGCGCTCGCAGCCCGGGTAGATGCAGGTCTTTCGCTGGCGATCACTCGCCTCCATCGGTCCCCCAGCCCGGCGTCGTGCGGCCCCTGCTCGGCCCGTAGCCGCTGGGCATCGCGACGGAGCTCCCCTGCACCGGTGTGGCGCTGGCCCAGGGCTCCTCTTCCTCCTCCTCCGGCTGGGCGATCCGCTCGGGCGGCGACCAGTCGTCCGACTCGATGGCGTCGATCACCTCTCCGAGCGCGTCCAGGCTGTGGCCGCTAACGAGCGCATCGCAGTGCGGCAGGGCCGCCGCCATTCCGCCCGCGCGCGGCGAGAAGCCGCTCGCCGCGGCGCGCGGATTCACCCACACGATCCGGTGGGCGAGCCGCGAGAGCCGCTCCAGCTCGCGCCCCACCAGCGCCGGGTCGCCGCGCTCCCAGCCGTCGGAGAGGATCACCACGAGCGCGCCGCGCGCCATGCCGCGCCTGCCGTGGCGGTCGTTGAAGGCCTTGAGGGCGTCGCCAATCCGCGTGCCGCTCGACCAGTCGGGCGCCGCCGCGGCGGCGCGCTGGATCGCTCGCTCGGGGCTGCGCGACCGCAGCGCCCGCGTCAGGCGCGTGAGGCGGGTGGCGAACACGAACGCCTCGGCGTCCGGGCCGCTGCCGGCGGCGGAGGTGAGGAACTGCAGGTACGCCCGGGCGTAGGGCTCCATCGACCCCGAGATGTCGCAGAGCAGGACCAGTCGGCGCGGGACCACACGGCGGCGGCGGCGCGCGAGCCGGATCGGGTCGCCGGCCGTGCGCATGCTGCCCCGGAGCGTGCGGCGCATGTCCAGACGCTCGCCGCGCCGGTCGCGCTTCGCGCGGCGCGTGCGGCGGCGCGGCGTGGCGATCTCGAGCCGGCTCATGAGCCGGTAGAGCTGGGTGAGCTCGTCCGGCTCGAGCGTGTCGAAGCTCCGTTGGCGTAGGACCTCCTCGTCGCTCGCGGCCATCGGCACCTCGACGTCCCGGACGTCCTCGCCCTCCCGCGATCCAGAGGCGGAGACGGAGACGTCCGCCGCAGCCACGGCGGCGTCGTCCTCGGGCTCCCAGTCGGACTCGGAAGGCGCCTGGGCCGAGCCGAACACCGAGAAGAAGACCGAATCGAACGCCCTGACGTGCGACGGGTCCGATACGAGCACGGCGCGCGCGGCCCAGTAGAGCCGGCGGCGCGACACGGGGCGCACGAGCCTCAGCGCCTCCGCGAAGCGAGCGGCCTGCTCCGGCGTGACTGGGACGCCGGCCTCGTGCAGCCGCCGCCCGAGCGCGCCGGCCAGGGCCGGCAGGTCCAGGTGGAGCGTGCGGACCGTGAAGGCGTCCTCCGTCATCGCGCCACGAGCTCGTCGAGGCCGGCGGCGCGGACGACCTCCTGGTCCTCGCTGTACTTCAGCACGGAGCCCAGCGTGCGCTCGACGGCCGCCTCGTCGAGCTCGTCGACTCCGAGCAGGTCGAGGGCCGCGACCCAGTCGATCGCCTCGGCGATCCCGGGCGGCTTCTGCACATCGCTCTCGCGGATGCGCGCGACCGCCCCGGCAACCTGGACTGCGAGCGTCTCGGAGACGCCCTTCACGCGCCTCCTCACGATCTCCACCTCGCGCTCCGGCGTGGGGTAGTCGATCCAGTGGTAGAGGCAGCGCCGCTTGACCGCATCGTGAAGGTCGCGCGTGCGGTTGGACGTGAGCACGATCACAGGCGGGTGCGTCGCGCGGATCGTCCCGAGCTCGGGGATTGTCACGGCCGCGTCGGCAAGCAGCTCGAGCAGGAACGCCTCGAAGTCGTCGTCGGCGCGGTCGATCTCGTCGATCAGGAGCACGGCCGGGCGTGGCCCGGGGTGCTCGAGCGCGCGCAGCAGCGGGCGCCGGATCAGGTAGTCCGGGCCGAAGAGGTCCTCCTCCGACAGCTCCCGGTCGCTCGCGTCCGCCAGCCTGATGCTGAGCAGCTGGCGCGGGTAGTTCCACTCGTAGAGCGCCTCGGCCGCGTCGATTCCGTCGTAGCACTGGAGCCGCACGAGCGGCGTGTCCAGCACGGCGGCGAGTGACCTGCCCGCCTCCGTCTTTCCGACGCCCGCCTCGCCCTCCAGCAGTAGCGGCTGCGGCAGCCGGAGGCTGAGGAACATCGATGTCGCGAGGCCCTCGTCCGCGAGGTAGTCCACGGATGCCAGACGCTGGGCGAGCGTCTCTACGTCTGGAACGAGCTGGCGAACCTCGTCGGCCGGGTCACCGGTCGCGTCGTGCGGGCTCACTCCGCTCCCTGGATCCCTGGCGGCGTACCTCCACGATGCGCGCGACGATCGAGAGCGCGACCTCGGCCGGCGTGCGGGCGCCGATCGCGAGCCCGGCCGGCGTCTCGAGCCTCCCGAGCAGCTCCTCCGGCACGCCCTCACCGCGGAGCTCCTCGACCACGGAGGCGCCCCGCTTCCTGCTCGCCACGAGGCCGACGTACGGGACGCCCGCCTCGAGGCCGGCTTGCAGCGCCGCCACCTCGTCGGTGCCGTGCGCCGCCACGACGAGGGCGAGGTCCCCCTCCGCCGGCGTCAGCACGCCGTCCTTGATGTCCTGCGCGGCGACGATCTCGAGGCCGACATCACGGCCGAGCGCGCGCAGCGCCGCGACGATCGGCGAGTCGCCGGCCACGAGCACGCGCGGAGGCGGCAGCACCGGCTCGAGGAAGACCTCGATGGCGCCGCCGGACAGGCAGTGGTTCGTCACGGTCACGGCCCCCTCCTCGCGCACCGGCTCAGCGGGGCCCGCGGGGACGATGCGCAGGAGCAGGGGCATGCCGCTCTCCATCGCCTCCAGCGCGTGGAGGCGCACGCTGTGCTGGGCGCAGTGGCCGCCGATGAAGCCGTGGATCGTGCCGTCGGCCTGCACGAGGCCGACGCTGCCGGGCTCCACGCTGGCCGGACGATGCACGCGCACGACGGTCGCCGAGACGAACGGCTCGCGCGCCGCGGCCAGCTCCTCCGCCCTCCTCGTGAGCGCGTCGCCGATCACTGCGGCGGCTCCGGGTTGCCCTGCATGGCCGCCCAGACCCGCGCCGGCGTGCACGGCATGTCGATGTGCGTGACTCCGTGCGACTCGTGCAGCGCGTCGATCACGGCGTTCACGATGGCAGGCGGCGATCCGACGTTCGGTGACTCGCCCACCCCCTTGGCGCCGAGCGGGTGGTGCGGGCAGGGCGTGACGGTATAGCCGAGCTCGAAGTCGGGGCACTCGAGCGCGGTCGGGATCAGGTAGTCCATGAACGAGCCGTTGAGGCAGTTCCCCTCCTCGTCGAAGCTGATCACCTCCATCAACGCGATGCCGATCCCCTCCGCGAGGCCGCCGTGGATCTGCCCGTCGACGATCATGGGGTTGATCCGCACGCCGCAGTCGTCCACCGCGATGAAGCGGCGCACCCTGACCTCGGCCGTCTCGGGGTCCACGTCCACCACGGCGATGTACGCGCCGTACGGGTAGGTCAGGTTCGGCGGGTCGTAGATGACCTGGGCATCGAGCCCGCCCTCCATACCCTCGGGCAGCGGGTCGCCGCTGTAGGCGCGCACGGCGACGTCGGCGATCGGCGCGCCCTTCTCGGGGTCGCCCTTCACGTACCAGCGCCCCTTCTCCCAGGCGAGGTCCTCGGGCCGAGTCTCGAGCATGGTGGCCGCGATCAGGCGCGCCTTGTCGCGCACCTTGCGCGACACCACGGCCACCGCCCCGCCCGAGACGGGCGTCGAGCGGCTGCCGTAGGTCCCGAGCCCGTACGGCGACCTGTCCGTGTCGCCGTGGCGCACCTGCACGTCCTCGGGTGGGATGCCCAGCTCCTCCGCCACGATCTGAGCGAACGTCGTCTCGTGGCCCTGGCCCTGCGTCTGCGCGCTCAGGCTCACGACCGCCTTGCCGGAGGGGTGCACGCGCAGGTCGGCGCCGTCGTTCATCGAGAGCCCGAGGATGTCCATGTGCTTCCGCGGCCCGGCGCCCACGCCCTCGGTGAAGAAGGACACGCCGATGCCCATCAGCTCGCCGCGCGCCCGCTTCTCCGCCTGCTCCCGGCGCAGCTCGTCGTAGCCGGCGATGTCCATGGCGACCTTCATGGTCTTCGCGTAGTCGCCCGAGTCGTACGTCCAGCCGGTCGTGGTCTCGTACGGGAACTGCTCCGGCTGGATGAAGCTGCCCATCCGCAGCTCGATCGGGTCGACGCCCATCTCGAGCGCGAGCGCGTCCACCATGCGCTCCACGAGGTAGACCGCCTCCGTGATCCGGAACGAGCAGCGGTACGCCACCCCGCCCGGCGCCTTGTTCGAGTAGACGGCCTTCACCTTCACGTGCGACGCCTGGAGGTCGTAGGAGCCGCACACGATGTGGAAGAAGCCGGCCGGGAACTTCGTGGGCTGGGCGGTGCTGTCGAACGCGCCGTGGTCGGCGATCACGTCCACGCGCAGGCCCGTGATCTTCCCGTCCTTCGAGCACATCTGCGCGCTCATCACGTAGTCGCGCGCGAAGCCCGTGGACATCAGGTTCTCGGAGCGGTCCTCGATCCATTTCACCGGCACGCCGGCGACGATCGATCCGGCGATCGCGCACACGTAGCCCGGATAGACGGGCACCTTGTTGCCGAAGCCGCCGCCGATGTCGCCGGTCTTGATCCGGATCATGTGCTCGGCGAGGCCGGCGACCTGCGCATAGACGGTGCGGTGGGCGTGCGGCGCCTGGTTGCCGTTGTAGAGGTCGAGCTGCCCGGTCTCGGGGTTGAAGTCGGCGATCATCCCGCACGTCTCCAGCGGGGCGGGGTGGCAGCGCGGGTAGATGATGTCCCGCGTCACGACCGTGTCCGCCTCGGCGAACGCGCGGTCCGTCGCCTCCTCGTCGCCGGCCTCCCAGGTGGGGCTGGCGAGGTTGTCCGTCTGGCCGGTCTTGTCGTCGCGAATCAGCGGCGCGTCGGGATCGAGCGCCCTGCGCGCGTTCACCACCGCCGGGAGCGGCTCGTACTCGACGTCGATGAGCTGGAGAGCGTCGCGCGCGATGTACTCGTCGGTCGCGATCACGAACGCGACCTCCTGGCCCTGGAAGCGGACCTTGTCGCCCGCCAGCACCGCCTGGGTGTCGTAGGAGATGGTCGGCATCCACGCGAGGCCGAGCGTCTCGAGGTCCTTCGCCGTCACCACGGCCGCGACGCCGGGGTGGGCGAGCGCCCTGCTGGTGTCTATGGAGACTATGCGCGCGTGCGCGTACGGGCTCCGCAGCATCGCCCCATGCACCATGCCCGGCAGCCTGATGTCGTCGAGGTAGTTCCCCTTGCCCCGGATGAAGCGCGCGTCCTCCTTGCGCTTCAGCCGCCCGAAGCCGATCGGCCGTTCGCTCTCTACGGTCGCCATCAGACCTCCTGTCCCGTGGCCGCTTCGTTCTCCGCGGCCCACTGGACCGCCGCGACGATGTTCTTGTAACCGGTGCAGCGGCAGATCGCCCCCGAGATGGCGGTCCGGATCTCCTGCTCGCTCGGATTCGGGTTCTCGTCCAGCAGCGCGCGGCTCGTCATGAGCATGCCCGGCGTGCAGAAGCCGCACTGGAGCGCGTGCATCTCGTGGAAGCCCTGCTGCACGGGGTCCAGCCGGCCATCCACCTCGAGCGACTCGACCGTGCGGATCTCGTGGCCCTCGCACATGACCGCCAGCGTCGTGCACGACTTGACCGGCCTGCCGTCCATCAGCACGACGCAGGCGCCGCAGTTCGAGGTGTCGCAGCCCCAGTGCGTGCCGGTGAGCCCCGGCGTATCGCGGATGAAGTGAACGAGCAGCTGGCGCGGCTCCACGTCCCGCGACACGCTCTCGCCGTTGATGGAGATGGTCACCTGCATCTCAGGCCTCCTGGTGCAGCGCGCGGGCCGCGGCGCGGCGCAGGGCGCGTTTCGTGAGCACGCCGGCCAGGTGGCGCTTGTAGTCGACCGGCCCGCGGCCGTCCGGGAACGGCATGCAGTCCTCCGACGCGATCTCGCCAGCCTCCGCGAACAGCTCCTCGGACGGCGCCTTGCCGCGCAGGAGCTCCTCCGCGCGCGCCACCTGGATGGTGGTCGGGCCGACGGCGCTGAGCGCGACTCCGGCGTCCGAGATGGTCCCGCCCTCGACCCAGACGGCGGCCGAGGCGGCGGCGACGGCCCAGTCGCCGGCGCGCCGCTCGACCTTCTCGTGCGCGCTTCCGGAGCCCTGCCGCAGCGGAAGCCTGATCTCGGTGAGGAGCTCGCCGTCGGCCACGGCCGTCGTGTAGGGGCCGACGTAGAAGTCCCCGATTCCCACGAGGCGCTCTCCGTGACGCCCGCGGATCACCACCGTCGCCTTGAGCGCCGAGCAGACCGCCGACAGGTCCTCCGCCGCGTCCGCCTGGCACAGCGAGCCGCCGATCGTGCCGCGGTTGCGGACCACCGGGTCGGCGATCACCGTCTCGGCGTCGCGGAAGACGGGAAAGCGCCGCGCGAGCAGCTCGGATCGCTCGAGGTCGACGTGGCGCGTGAGCGCCCCGATCCGGACCTCGGGGCCCTCCTCGCGGATGTAGGCGAGCTCGTCGAGGTCGTTGATGTCGACGAGGTGTTCCGGATTGGCGAGCCGGAGCTTCATCATCGGCAGCAGGCTGTGCCCGCCGGCGATGACGCGCGCCTCGGAGCCGAGGCGCTCGAGCGCCGCTATCGCCCCCTCGACGCTGGTGGCGCGCTCGTACTCGAATGGGGCGGGCGTCTGCAATGGGTCTCTCCTGTGTCTACGTGTCGACCTGGCGCGGGGGGGCGCCGGCGTCCTTCAGATCCGGCTCCCCACCTTCGGGGACGTCGGGCCCCCCGTCGGAGGTCGCGTCCGCCTCGTCGCCGCCGGCGCGGTCGATTCCGGTATCGGTGGCCGGCGCCTCGGATCCTGTCGTCTCGCCAAGCGCCTCGCTGCCCAGCTCGGGGTCCTCAGCGAGCGTCTCCCGGGGAGCGTCGGAGCCGCCGAGCTCCGCCGGCACGATCCCCTCCGCCGCGGTCCCCGCCCACTGCCCCTTCTCGCGTATCTCGCCGTCGTCCGGGGTGGTGCCGCCGCGCTGCTCGCTCGGCGGGTACACCACCGGGGCGCCGGTGCCGATCACCGGCGACCGGGGAAGGCCGGGCGGGCGCTGCTGGCGGCCCTCGGGGTAGAGCATCCGCGCGTCGAGGCTGCCTCCCTCGACGTTCCGCAGCACGGAGCCGCTCGGGCTCGCGGCGGCGATGGGCGCCTCGCGGCCGAGCCGCGCCAGCGTAAGCGTGCCCTTCGTGTACACCTCGGAGATCCGCGGCGGGTGGATCTCGCGGCTGTCCGGGAAGTTGCGCAGGCCCGCGGCGGCCGAGCCGGGATAGAGGCCCTCCACGAGGCCCATCGAGTCCTCGAGGCCGGCCTTCTTCACGAGCAGGCCCTCCAGGAGGTCCACGCCCGCGTCGAGGTTCCGGTTGATGTCCTTCACGACAGGCTCCACGGGAGCGCTCTTCTCCACGATCTCGCCGACGGCCCCGATCGCCTCGTCGAGCCCGGAGGTGATCTGCCTGAGTGCGACGATCGTCGACACGAGGAAGTAGACGAGCGCGAGCACGATCAGGACCACGGCCACGATCAGCACAACGCCTGCGGCGGGCATCGCTACTCCTCCTCCGCGTCGTCGACGATCACATCGAGCGAGCCGCCGTAGTTCGCGACCACCTCGACGGTCTGCTTGACCTGCTCCTGCGTGGTCAGCAGCAGCGGCACCGCGTCGAGATCGCGCGAGCCCGCCTGAGCCGCGGTGGCGATCCGCCTCACGCTCGGCACGATGCCGCGCGCGGCGTCGAGGACGCCCTTCAGCAGATACACGACCACGGGCAGGATCACCACGAGGAGGACTACGTTGCCGATCCACCAGAGTGTCATCGCGGCCTCCTCTCGGCGACGACGGCCGCCTTGGCGGCGATGCCGGGCATCGCGCCGATGATCACGTCGAACTGGCCGTTGATCGCCTTCACGGCCGGCTCGAGCGGGCGCAGGTGCTCCGACTCGACGGTCTCGAGCGCGTCCGCGAGCGTGGCGAGGTCCCTCGAGGTGGACTCGAGCCCGCTCCGGACGCGGATCAGCGCGACCGCCACGACCGCGACCACGACGACCGCCAGGAGGACGCTCAGGAGGACGAGCACATCGGTGTCGCTCATGACTCGCCGTATCCGTCGGTGAGGGCGCTCATGTAGCGGTCCTGCACCACCGCCTCGTCCACGATCTGCCCCAGCACCGGGGCAGTCGCCTGGAGCTTGGGGATGTGGGCGGTGTTGCCGGCGACCTTGCCCGCCGCCTCGAGCAGCGAGCGTGCCGAGCGGCCGATGTCGTCGACCGTCTTCACGAGTATGGCGAGCAGCGCGGCGACGATCAGCGCGGCCACCAGCCCGATTCCCAGCGAGATGGCCCAGAGCGTGTTTCCGGACACCGCGAGGCTCACTTGCCCACCGCCACCTTTCGCAGCGCCCGGGCCGAGTGGAGGATGCGGACGCCCGAGTCGTTGATCCGGTCGATGCCGGCCAGCTCGTCGGTCTGAGAGCGGACCGTCTCGACGCCCTCGACCGCGCCGCTCGCCTGGGCGGCGATGCGCCTCGCGAGCTGCACGATCGTGATCACGATCGCCGCGGCGACCGCGATCACGACGATCCCGAGCGCGAGCCCGATCCACCAGCCGGTGGACGCGGCTACCACGTCAACCCTCCAAGCGACACGTGAGCCTCCTTGCGAGAACGGGCTACGGGCCCACTCTAACCGGAGGTAAGTGCCTCCGCGAGTGCGTTTACGCCGCTTCTTCTTCGCGCGTCGGCTCGCGCGCGCCGAAGAAGGCCGCGGCCGCAATGCCGCGGTCGAAGTCCGACCAGGAGGCGCCGTCGGCCAGCGTCTTCTCGATGCGGTCGAAGCTGCCGAGGTTGCCGCCGAGGTTGTCAACGAAGTGCACGAGCGTGGCCTCGCGCGTGCACGGCACCACCGGGCTGCCGTGCTCGAGCTTGCCGTGGTGGCTCAGCACGATGTGGAGCAGGCCCTCGGCGTCGGCCGGCGGGAACCCGTCGATGCGCTCGATCTCGCGGCGGACCCTGTAGTAGCCGAGCGGGATCTCGCCGAGGAGCTTGCCACGGTCGGTGAGCTCGATGGCGCCGTTGCGGCCGGCGTAGACCTCGGTCTTCCCGATGTCGTGGAGCAGCGCGCCGGTCACGGCCAGGTCCCGGTTCACGCCTCCGCGGAACGGTCCACGTGCCAGGACGCTCACCCCCTGGGCCACCGAGAGACAGTGTTCCAGCAGCCCGTGGCGGTAGGCCTGGTGGTAGTACTTCGCCGCCGGGGCGACGTGATACGCGGCGCCCGTCTCCGTCGAGCGGTCGATCAGCCGGGCCAGGAGCGCACGGAGGTGAGGGGTGTCGATCGTCTCGACCAGCGCGTCGAGCTCCGCCGCCATCTGCTCGTACGGCACCGGGGGCGCCTCGACGAGGTCGGCCAGCTCGTACTCGCCGTCGATCGCCGCCCGCATGCGCTTGACGGTCAGAGAGGCGCCGTAGCGCTCGTCGACGGCATACCGCCCGAGCACCCGGATCACCGAGCCGGCCGGGCAGAGCGGCGCGAGCGCCTCCACCTCGTCCCAGATCACCGCCTCGAGGGAGCCGGTGTTGTCGCCGAGCTGCAGCTTCAGGAACGGCTCCCCGTTGCGGCGCTGGCGCCTCGTGTGCGCGCGCACCACGAATACCTCGTTCACCTCCTGGCCGTCGGCCAGGTCGCGTGCGAAGCACCTCGTTGGGGTCAGCGACGTCTGCTCCATCGGGAGTGCCAAGGTAAGGCCGGACTCGGACGGTTTACGCTGCCGCTGCATGGGCGTCCTAATCGCCGGCGGCACCGGTGCTCTCGGAAGCGCGGTCACGCGCGAGCTGGTCGAGGCCGGACACCACTGCGCCCTGACCTGGGTGGTCGACCGCGAGCTCGAGCGGGCCCAGTCGGCCTTCGGCGACTCGGTGGACTTCGTCCACGCGGACCTCCTCGATCCCGACGGCGCGGCCGGGGCCGTGGACGCCGTGCCGGAGCTCGAGGCAGTGGTGGACCTGGTCGGCGGCTTTGCGACGACCGGCCTCGTGCACGAGACCGACCCGGCCGAGTTCGACCGGCTCCTGCGCCTGAACCTCGCCCCGGCCTTCAACCTCGCGCGCGCGGCGATGCCGCGGCTCGTGGAGAGCGGCGGGGGCGCGTTCGTGGCCGTCTCGGCCCGCGCCGCGCTGCGTCCGTTCGGCGGGGCGGCCGCCTACATCACCGCCAAGGCGGCGGTGCTCGCCTTCGTGCAGGCGCTCGACGCGGACTACCGCTCGCAGGGGATCCGGGCGAACGCGATCCTGCCGAGCGTGATCGACACGCCGGCAAATCGCGCCGATCAGCCTGACGCCGACTACTCGAAGTGGGTGCCGCCCGAGGAGATCGCGCGCGTGGTGCGCTTCCTCGTGTCGGACGACGCGCGAGTTACGAGCGGGGCGGCGATCCCGGTCTACGGGCGTGCGTAGTAGTCGAGCGCGCGCCGGCCGAGCTGCTTCGTGACGCCGCCGTTCTGAATCGCGCCGAGCGGAGCGCCGACGAAGGGGATCAGGCGGCCGGCGTAGCGACGCGCGAGCCGCTTCGCGATGTACTTGGCCAGCTTGAGGTGGAGCACCTCGGTGTCCCGCTTCGACAGCGCCCGCTCGACCATCGCCTGCGCCATCCGCTTGCCGACGCCGTCGAGTGCCTCGCGCGCCTCGGCCGGCGTGTCGTAGAGGCCCTGGAGCGCGAGGTATTCGGCAGGGCGCATCGGGTGCTTCGGGTCGTAGCCGTACGCGGCCGCGATGTAGAAGACCATTCGGCTCTGGATCCAAAGGAGCGCGACGAGGTCGGGCGCCGCGGTGATCGCGCCGCCGATGCCCAGCGCACCGCCCTCGAGTCGCGCGAGCCGGACGTGCTTCTTGAACGCCACCCGCGCCAGCTCCTGCGGCGTGTGGCCGGGCCCGGCGATCCGCACCCACTCCTCGGCCTGCGGCGCGAAGCGCTCGGCGGCGGCCAGCGCGATGAGCTCCGGCGCCCGGTCGGGCTCCGCCAGAAGCTGGTTCCAGAGTCGCTTCGGCGGGCGCTCCAGGTGCTCGATCGGCGCGGTTGCCTCCACCGCCCGCAGGGTACCCCGCATGGATGGGAATACTCGACGACGACATGAAGGACGACCGTGCGCGGCTGATCGAGCTGCTCACGCGGGCGTACTGGATGGAAATCGAGACGGTGATGAGCTACATCACGAACTCGATCAACCCGGACGGCGTGCGCGCCCAGGAGATCATCGAGTCGCTCGAGCAGGACATCCAGGAGGAGCTCGGTCACGCGCGCGAGTTCGGCGCGCGGATCAAGGAGCTCTACGGGGTCGTGCCGGGCTCACTCGACTTCCAGGCGGAGCAGACCTACCTCCAGCCACCCGACGAGCAGACCGACATCGTGCACGTGATCAAGGGCGTGATCGAGGCCGAGTCGGGAGCCATCGAGCATTACAACGAGATCATCGAGTTCTGCGAGGGCCGCGACCCCGTCACGCAGGACATGGTCATCGCCATCCTGCGCGACGAGGAGGGCCACCGCCGGCTCTTCGAGGGCTTCCTCCGCGAGTACAAGGCGGAGGGCCTCGCCTAGCCGCGGGTCGCGGTGCAGCGCCCGACCGGTAGTGCAGGTCGAGGGTCTCGCCGGCCCAACCGCCGGCGGGGCCCTGCGCGCCGTGGGGACCCGGCGCGTTCTGGCCCGCGGCGGGCAGGACGCCGTGCTTCAGGTCCTCTGCGCGACGGCTAGCCGACCGCTTCCGCCACCAGCACGATCGTCCCGAAGGTCGCCGCGATGATCGCGATCGTGCCGACCACGCGGGGCGACGGGCCGCCGTGGATTCCGGTTGCGTGCACCGCGGCGTGGCCCCTTCCGCGCTGGAGCAGCCAGCGGTTCGCCGGGTAGGCGGCGAAGCCGGCGACGGCGAGCGCCACCGAGAGCGATCCCCAGAACAGCGTGTTGTCGAGGCCCGCCTCCATGGCGCCCGGGATCGCCAGCATGATCGCGTTGTCGACGACCTCCATGATCGCGATCGACAGCGTGTCGGACGCGAGTGCGATCGGGATCACGGCGCTCAGGGCCAGCCCGCCGCGGATCAGCGGCAGGCTTGTCAGGGTGTACCCGAACAGGAACGCGAGGGCGACGGCGAGCGCGACCGTCGCCCACTCGGACCAGCCGAGCGCCGTCCCGATCACCATGCCGCTCACCTCGCCGATGGCACAGCCGGTGAGGCAGTGGAGCGTGGCGCTGAGCGCGAGCGCGTTGAGGCCGTCGTGATGCATCTCGCCCGCAAACGCTAGATACCATCGGCGTACCTCACGGCGAGGTAGCTCAGTTGGTAGAGCACACGACTGAAAATCGTGGTGTCGCCAGTTCGATTCTGGCCCTCGCCACTTGGCCGCCGGGAGCGCCTCCGCTCACCCGCCCTGGGGTGGCGGCTGAACCCGGATCCCGGCCTCGCCCAGGCGCCGCAGCGCCTCGGTGGGCGGCTCTACCGCGTCGGCCAGCTCGCGGACCGTCAGCCGCTCCCGCTCGGGGAGTTGCTCGAGCCGGGTTGCCTGTTCGCGAGCCGACTCGGTCAGCGAGGCAACCGCCTCCTCGGCGTCCTCGGGCGGATCCAGCTCGTCCACTCGATCCGCGGTTTCCCGCAGCTCGCCGGCGACGACGCTCGTCGGGCGCTCGAGTCGGGCGCGGACGCTCCGCGGGACGCGGGCGTTCTCGCGCACCGCTTCGAGTTGCTGGAAGACGGGGTGGAACTGCCGCTGGACCTCGCCGCTCGTCGCGGCCAGGACCGCGTTGATCTCGCGTGCGGTCTCCTCGTCCGACATCCGGTCCTCACCGCCGCAGCCCGCGACGACAAGCGCGGCGATGACCGCCATGGCGGGACTCGTGCGGGCTCCTCGCGGTGCGGCGGCCCGTGCGAGCAGGGCGGCGCCGATCGTCAGTACCAGCAGCCTCAGCGCCGTCGGGGCGGGGACGAACGCGAGGATGGCGCCGACGAGCAGGACGGACGAGCCGCGCCGGGAAAGGACTCCCGCGCGTCGCGTGGCAATCGCGAACAGGGCCCAGCCTGCTGCGAGGAGCGCGAACGACAGGAAGAAGCCGGCAAGCAACGACCCGGACGTTTCGGCGTCGAGTACGGCCGGCGCCTCGTTTGCCAGGTAGGGGACCGTGAACACCTGGTCCCAGGCGCCGCCTGCGGCCAGCACGGTCCCGGCGAGCGCGAGCGCGAACGCGGCGGTGCCGAACGGGCCGAGCGCGTCCTGCTGCCGGAGGTAGAGGGAGACCAGGCCCAGGCTCAGCAGGAGCAGCGCGATCAGGGCGGCCGCCGTCGCGACCGTGAAGCGCCCGGAGCCGGCGACCTCGCTCACGTCGTCCGAATAGATCGACGCGCCCACGGCGACGCCGAAGACGGCGACGAACGGGCTCGCCAGGGCGGCCCGGGCGCCCCAGCTCACCAGGCGCCGCACTCCCTCGCTGGAGCCGTTGTGGATGTTGCTCGTCTGTGTCCTTGTCTCGTCACTCATGCCGCCAAGCTGCCAGTCGCGGGCCCTGCTGTCATCGGGCTCAGGAACGGTCTCGGGCGCCTTGAGGATGAGTCGCGATCGGTCTCGGGGATGACGACCCCGCGCGCCGCTGGGCGTAGAGTCGACGCGTGGGACGCAATCCCCGCCATGCGGACGTGGCGCTCGCCGCAGCGCTCGGGGTCCTCTCGCAGGCCGAGGTCTGGCTGACGCCGGCAGGCGAGGGTCAGCGCGTGGCGACGTCCGTCGCGGCCGCCGCGATGTGCGCGGCGCTCGCCTGGCGGCGGAGCGCGCCACTCGCGGCCACGCTGGCGGTGGTGGCTGCCGTCGGCGTGCTGGGCACGGTCGAGGAGCTGCCGACGGCGGTCTTCCTCCTTCCGGTGACGTTGCTTGCGCTCTACTCCCTCGCCGCGTACAGCTCGGGCGAGCGGGCCGCGGCGGGCCTCGCCGCCGCGCTCGTCGTGCTCGGCGTGACGACCGCAGGCGACCCGGACGCCACCGTGACCGATCTGACAGCGCCCGCTCTCCTGTTCAGCGCCGCCTGGGCGGTCGGGCGGGTGACACGTTCGCGCGGCGCCCGAACCGCCGCGCTCGAACACCGCACCGCCCGGCTGGAGGCCGAGCAGCTTGAGCGCGAACGGGCCGCGGCGGCCGCCGAGCGCGCGCGCATCGCCCGTGAGCTGCACGACATCGTGGCCCATCGGGTCAGCACGATCGTGATCCAGTCGGATTCCGGCCTCGCGACGGCCGACGAGCCCGAGCGTTCACGCGAAGCGTTCGGCGCGATCGGCGAATCGGGGCGGCAGGCGCTCGTCGAGTTGCGCCGCCTGCTCGGCCTGCTGCGAGCGGAGGGCGAGGCGGCCGGCGTGGAGCCCCAACCCGGTCTCGGCCGCATGGCGGCATTGATCGAGGAGGTGGGGCGGGCGGGGCTGCGCGTGGATGCGCAGGTCGACGGGCCGGTCGCGGAGTTGTCGCCGGGGACCGACCTGGCGGCCTACCGCGTCCTCCAGGAGGGACTGACGAATGCGCTTCGCCACGGAAACGGCAGCGCTCGCGTGCAGATTCGGCGCAACGGGCAGGCGCTGTCCCTCGAGATTCGGAACGTCCGCTCGACCGCTCCGGCGGCGGTCGCCGGAAGCGGGCAGGGGCTGGCGGGCATGCGCGAGCGGGTGCGCCTCTTCGGCGGCCGCCTGTCCGCGGAGCCGGTCGGCGACGAGTTCGTCCTGTCGGTACGGCTCCCCGTCGAGGAGCGAGTGCGGTGACCTCCGTCCTCGTGGTCGATGACCAGGAGCTCGTGCGGGCAGGGCTGTGCACGGTGCTCGACCGCCACGACGGCGTCGAGGTGGTCGGGGATGCGGCAGACGGCCGTGCGGCGATCGATGAGGCGAGGCGGCTGCGCCCCGACGTGGTCCTGATGGATGTGCGCATGCCGCGTCTCGACGGCATCGCCGCCACGCGCGAGATCACCGCAGCGGGCGTCTCGCCGCGAGTCCTCGTGCTGACGACCTTCGATCTCGACGAGTACGTCTACGAGGCGCTGCGCGCCGGAGCCAGCGGCTTCTTGCTGAAGGACACCCCGCCGGCCCGGCTCGCCGAGGCCATCCGCACCGTTGGCGACGGGGACGCACTGCTCGCGCCGCAGATCACCCGCCGGCTCGTCGAGCGCTTCGCGGCACCGCGCCCGGAGGCGCCGACTGCGCTTGGCGAGCTGACGGAGCGTGAGGTCGACGTCCTGCGGCTGATCGCCCGAGGCCTCACCAACGCCGAGATCGCGGACGAGCTGGTGGTGAGCCTGGCGACCGTCAAGACGCACGTGGGTCGGATCCTGATGAAGCTCTCGCTTCGCGACCGGGTCCAGGCCGTCATCCTCGCCTACGAGACCGGGATCGTCGGCGGCGCGGACCCCGCGCGCTCGCTCGGGCGTAGTAATGACGCCCGCTAGGCTGCGCCACCCTCCATGCGACGCCGCATCGCGACGATTTTCGCTCTGGCCGCGTCCGCCCTCGCCGGCTGCGGGGGGGACGACTCGAGCCCGCTCGACACCGCGCTGGCGTACGCGCCGCGGGACGCCGTCTTCGCCGCGGCGCTCGACACCGACCTCGACGGCGACCAGTACAAGGCGCTGAACGACCTGCTGGACGAGTTCGCGTTCTCTGGCGAGATACGCGAGCGGCTCCGGGAGCAGCTCGCGCAGGCCACCGGCGGCCGCTTCGACGAGGACGTGCGCCCGCTGCTCGGCAACCCGGCCGTTCTCGGCATCGCCCAGGCCCCTGGCGAGGAGGTCGAGCCCGTTCTGGCGATGCAGACCCCCGACGAGGACAAGCTGAAGGAGCTCGTCGAGCGGCGGGATGCGCGCGAGCTCGGCGAGACGGCGGGCGCGACCCTTTACCAGGACGAGAACAACTTCTTCGCCGTCGAGGGCGACGTGATCGTGTTCGCGTACGACCGCCGCGGGCTGACCGCCGCGGTGGAGCGGGCCGACGGCGACGACCACCTGGACGAGGAGGCCTTCGAGTCCGCGCTCGACGGCCTCCCCGAGAACGCCGTCGCGCGCATGTACGCCGACGTCGAGGCCCTGCTCCGCAACGACCCGGGGAGCGCGGACGCCCGGAAGGTGAAGTGGATAGCGGCGCTCCGGACGCTCGGGGCCGCGGTGGTCGCGAAGGGAGAGAGCCTGGAGGCCGAGTTCCGCCTGCGGACCGAGGGCGACCTGACGGACGCCGACCTGCCGATCGCCCCGGGCGACGAGTCGCCGGGCGTGATCGAGCGCGAGGGCGAGGTGGGATTCGGCGTGCGCGACCTCAGTCACATCGTGCGGTTCGCCGAGAACGCCGCCCAGGCGATCGACCCCGCCGGCTTCGGCGACTACGCGCAGGCGAAGCGGACGATCGACGAGCAGCTCGACGTGAGCCTGGACGACGACCTGGTCGGCCAGCTCGGCGGCGAGGTGGCGGCGAGCGTCTCGACGCTCGGCGGGTTCGGCGTGCGCGCGCAGCTCGACGACCCCGAGGACTTCAGGCGAACGCTCGCGCGGGTGGCCGACGTGCTGCCCAGCTTCGCGGAGGGCGCGGGCTTCGGCCCGCGGATCGAGCTGACGAAGCCGCGCGCCGGCGGCGACTTCTACGAGCTCTCGGACGGCGAGGGCGGGTCGGTGATCTTCGGCGTAGCGGGTGAGGTGCTGGTCGTCGCGACCGACCGGGCGCGCGCGAGGGAGCTGGCGACCACCGAGCCGACCGCGGTGGAGGGGGCGAGCGGGTCGGTCGTAACGAGCACGGACGCCGAGCAGCTCGCCAATCAGTTCATCGCGGTGTTCGGCGAGCAGTTCGGCATCCCGGACCTCGGCGGGATCGGCGCCGCGTTGATCACGGGCCCGCTCGGCGACCTGACCGGCCACGTCTCCGCGAGCCCGGACGAGCTCCGCGGCAGGTTCACGCTCGCTATCGAGTAGCCCAGGACTGAAGCAGCGGCAGCGGGTCCACCGGCTCACCGCCCTTCTCGTACCAGCCGCCCACCCAGACCTCGAAGTGCAGGTGCGGGCCGAAGGAGCGGCCGCTGTTGCCGACCTCTCCGATCTGCTCGCCTGCCGCCACCCGCTGGCCCTCGACGACGGGGATCGAGCCACGGCGCAGGTGCATGAAGACGTAGTCGCGCTCGTCGTCGGCGTCGAGCACCACGTAGTGGCCGGCGCCGGCGCGCTGGTAGCGCACCCAGGCGACCACGCCCGCAAACGGCGCCACGACGGGCGTCCCGCGCGCCGCGGACACGTCGTGGCCCATGTGCCTGTGGCCGCGGCGCGGGGCGCGGAAGACGGCGTCCTCGCCGCCCAGCGTGTACGCGCCGGCCACGGGGAAGACATGCTCGCCGGCCGGGAGCACAGGCGCCGCGACGGGGCGCGGGCGGCGCTTCCGCTTCCTCCGCACCTGCTTCCTGGAGGAGGGCACCGGTGTGCCGACCGCCGCGCCGCCGCCGTCGGCGACCGCGCCGGTCCCGTCCGGCACCGCGACGCCGCCGCCGGAGTCGGCGAAGGCCGTTCCGGGGAGGGAGATCGCGGCGAGCGCCGCGGCGCAGACGAGGAGGGTTGGGCGAAGACGCACCGTAGGCCCCGCATCGGCGCGTCAGGGCACGTCTTTAGTCCTGGGCGCGGAGAATCTTCTCCGCCTGCTCCAACCATTCGAGTGCAGCCGCAGCATTCCTTCCGTAGCACGCGGTTTTTGCGGGCGGGTCACGGGTACGCCTTCGACGTGGGGTTAGTCACAGGTGTCCTCTCACTCGCCCGCGAGCCTGCCCGCATGACGCTGCGCGTCTGGGAGTTCGGGCTCTCCACCGCCGCCGAGGCCGCCCGGCTCGGCCTCGAGCTGATCGACACCGGCCGCGAGACCCAGGGTTTCGCCGAGTACCGCTCGCCCTCAGATCCCGGCTTCCCCGGCAACGGCGCCGACCCGCAGGCGACCTCGCGCGCAGGCACTTCGACGGTCGAGCGAGGGAGCCCGGCCGAGCCCGACGTGGTCACGCCGGAGACCGGCTACGTCGCACCCGACCCGGGCGAGCTGGGCCCGGAACCGGACGTGCTCGACGTGAAGGACGCTTCGCCGGCCACCACCGACGCGCCTCCGGCCGTTCCCGACGAGCTGATCCCGGACCACGTGGACGAGGAGCCGGTGCTGGTGGCCGAGGCGGCCGAGGAGGGCGCCGAGGAAGGCGCCGGGCCGGAGCTGCACATCGAGGAGCCGTGGAAGGGCTACGCCAAGATGACGGCGGCCGACATCCGCGACCGCCTTGGCGCAGCGACCCCCGTGGAAGCGGCGGCTGTGGAGCTGTACGAGTCGACGCACAAGAACCGCCGCTCCGTGATGGACGCGGCGGCCCGTGCGCTGAAGAGCGGCTAGGTCCCGGCCATTCGGCTCAGCAGCTCCGTCGCGCCGCGCTTGTTCAAGGGTTCGTTGAGGTTTCCGCACTTCGGCGACTGCACGCATGAGGGACAGCCGCTCTCGCAGGGGCACTCCGATATCAGCCGCAGGGCGTCGCCCACCAGCGCCTCGAAGCGCTCGTAGCCCGCGCGCGTGATGCCCACGCCGCCGGGGTGGCCGTCGTAGATGAAGATCGTCGGCACGCCTGTCTGGTGGTGGTAGGCGGTTGAGAGACCGCCGATGTCCCAGCGGTCGCACATCGCGAGCAGCGGCAGCACGGCGATCTGCCCGTGCTCCGCCGCATGGAGCGAGCCCTGGAGCACCTCGAGCGGGAACTCCTCACGCACGAGCGAGTCCGGGAGCTCGTACCAGAGCGCCTGGGTGATGAAGTCCTGCTCGGGCATGTCGACGGCGAGCAGGTCCACGACGGCGTGGTCCGAGACGCGCTTCTTCTGGTACGCGACCACCTGCTCGGTCACCGAGACGATTCCGAACGAGAGCGTCACGCCGCAGGCGTGGCGCTGCTCGCGCACCTGCTCGATCCAGGTCTCGGACTCCTTCTTCGGCTGGGTGTACCAGTCGCCGTCGAACGGGCGCACGATCGCCCGGTGCTGGGCGAGGTCGAGCTCCTCGACCTCGAAGGCCGCGCCCATGTGGAGGTAGACGGCGCCGGGGTGGACTGCGGAGTGGGCGCGGGCGGTCTCGACGGTGCCGATGACCTCGCCGCCGTCGGCATTCACGATGGAGACCGAGTCGGGCGACGCGGAGCGCAGCGCGATGCGGGCGGCCGGGTAGCCCGGGCCGCGGGGCAGGTAGCGGCCGCCGCGCTCGCGGAGCGCCCCCTGCTGCACGAGCCGCCGCGCGTGGTCCTCCCAGCGCGGCCCGAAGACCTCGCCGTCCTCCGGCGTGAGCGGCAGCTCGTAGGCCGCGGCCGCCAGGTGGGCCGAGTGGATCTCCTCGGACTCGTGATCGAGGATCGCCTGCTCCACGGGGCGCTCGAGGAACTCGGTGGGATGGCGGCAGAAGAACTGGTCGAGTGCGTCCTCGCCCGCGACGTACATCGCAAGCCCGGTGTTGCGGCGGCCGGCGCGGCCCCACATCTGGCGGAGCGACGCGACCGTGCCGGGGAACGTCACGCACAGCGCGGCGTCGAGGTCGCCGATGTCGATCCCGAGCTCGAGCGCGTCCGTGGCCACGACGGCCAGCAGGTCGCCCTCGGACAGGCGCTGCTCGATCTCCCGTCGCTGCATCGGGGTGTAGCCGGCGCGGTAGGGCGCGATCCGCTCGGCGAGGTCGGCCCGGCCCGCGTCCTCGAGCCGCCGGCGGGCGAAGCGCTGGATCAGCTCCACGCCGCGGCGCGACTTCAGGAAGCAGATCGTCCTGATCTCGCGCTCCACGAGCGAGGCCAGCAGCTCGGCCGCCTCGCCGAGGGCCGAGGCGCGCCGCCCGAGGCGCTCGTCCACGAGCGGGGGGTTCCACATCGCGACCTGGCGCTCCGCCCGCGGGGCGCCGTCGCGGTCCACCAGCTCGACCTCCACCCCCGTCAGCCGCTGCGCCAGTTCGGTGGGGTTCGCGATCGTCGCGCTCGTGAGCAGGAAGCGCGGCTCGCTGCCGTAGGCACGGGCGAGCCGCCGCAGCCGCCGCAGCACGTTCGCCACGTGCGAGCCGAAAACGCCGCGGTAAACGTGCGCCTCGTCCACGACCACCCAGGCGAGGTTCGCGAGCAGGTCGCCCCACTGGCGGTGGTTGGGCAGCACACCGACGTGCAGCATGTCGGGATTGGTGAGGATGAGGTTCGAGCGCTGCCGGATCGCCCGGCGCTCCTCGCGCGGCGTGTCGCCGTCGTAGATGGCGTGCCGCAGGTATCTCCCGCCGATGCGCGCGAGCGCCCTCGCCTGGTCCTGGGCGAGCGCCTTCGTCGGGTAGAGGTAGAACGCGCGCGCGGCGACGTCGCCGGCCAGCGTGTCGAGCACCGGCAGGTTGAATGCGAGCGACTTCCCGCTGGCGGTGCCGGTGGTGACGATCGCGTGGCCGCGCCGGGCGGCCTCGAAGGCGTCCGCCTGGTGCGCCCAGAGCGCCTCGATCCCGGCCGCGGCGAGGCCCTCGCGGACCGCCGGGCTGAGGTCCTCGGGGATCGGCTCGGCAAGGCCCGCCTGCGGGCGCTCGCGGGCGGTTGCGACGAGTTCCTCGTCGCGCCCGGGCTCGAGCACCGCGTCCCAGCGGTAGGTGGTGTCCGTGCGCGCCACGGCTGCGATAGTACGCGTGCGTTGATAAGGCGCTTCCACCACTCCGAGTTCGACCTCTCCCGCCTCCTCGGACTCAAGTCGGAGGCGATCACGGTCGTGCTGCCGGCCCGCGAGGTGGCCGACACGATCGGCCAGATCGTCGAGCGCTTGCGGACGCTCGACCCCCTGATCGACCAGATCCTCGTGGTGGACGCCTCCTCGCGAGACGGCACCGCCGAGGTCGCCGCGGCGGCCGGAGCCGAGGTGCACCAGGAGTCCGAGCTCGTGCCGGAGCTCGGCCAGACGCTTGGCAAGGGCGACGCGATGTGGCGCGCTCTCGCCGTCGCGCGCGGTCAGATCGTCGTCTATCTCGACTCCGACACGAGCGACTTCTCGCCCCATTTCGCCACCGGCATGCTCGGGCCGCTCCTGCGCGAGCCGGACGTGGAGTTCGTGAAGGGCTTCTTCCGCCGGCCCTACCGGCGGGCGGACGGAACCGAGCTGCCGGCCGACGGCGGTCGCGTGACCGAGCTGGCCGCCCGGCCGCTGCTGTCGGCCTTCTATCCCGAGCTTGCCGGCTTCGTGCAGCCGCTCGCCGGCGAGGTGGCAGCGCGCCGCTCGCTGCTCGATCGGATCCCGTTCGCCACGGGGTACGCGGTCGAGACCGCGATGCTGCTGGACGCGCGCGACGCGCTCGGCGGGACCGGCCGCATGGCTCAGGTCGACCTCGACGTGCGCCTCAACCGCCACCAGCCGCTGCGCCAGCTCGGACCAATGTCCTACGCGGTGTTGCGCGTGATCCTTGAGCGGCTTCGTGCCGACGGCCGCCTGCTGGACGACCACGCGCCGCCGCTCCAGACCGCCGAGGGCGGCCTCGTGCAGGTCGAGGTCGTGAAGCGGCCGCCCTATGCCACCGTTCGCGCCAGGGCTTAGTGGCGATCAGATGCGTCTACACCGATCTCGACGGCACGCTGCTCGGACAGGGCGCGTCGCTCTTCCGCACCGCGGAGGGTGACTTCACCCTGCTCGCGGCACGCGCGCTCGAGGCGTGCCACCGGGCCGGCGTCGAGGTGGTCATCAAGTCCGGGCGGCGGCGCGCGCAGGTGATGGAGGACGCGCGGCTGATCGGGCAGTCGTCCTACATCTACGAGGTGGGCGCGGCGATGGTCATCGACGGCGAGGCGACCTTCCTGACCGGCGAGCTCCAGCCGCGCGACGGCGAGAGCGTGCACGACCAGATCGCCGCAACGGGGGCGCCCGATCTGCTCCTGCGCGAGTACGACGGCCGGCTCGAGTACCACGCGCCCTTCCACATGGGCCGTGAGGTCTCGCACGTCTTCCGCGGGCTGGTCGACGCGCGCGAGGCGAACGAGCTGCTGGCCGGGGAGGGGCACCCGGCGCTGCGGCTGGTGGACAACGGCGAGATCGGGCCGAGCACGCACACCTTCCACCTGGTCCCCGCGGGCGTGTCGAAGGCGCGCGCGGTGGCCGCGCACATGCGCGCGCGCGGCTACGCGCGCGACGACTGCATCGGCGTGGGCGACTCGCGCGAGGACCTCGAGGTCGCGGAGGTCGTGGGGCGGATGTTCCTGGTGGCGAACGCCGTGGCGGGCGACACCTCCGCCTATCGCAACGTCGAGCGCACCGAGGCGGCGATGAGCGAGGGCTTCTACGAGGCAATTATTCGCTCATTGGCGGAAAGCTAGTAACCAAAGTTACAATTCGGGTGTATCCGGGAGCAGTCGGGATCGCTTGGAAGATCCCACCGATGTAGTTCAGGAGGCGTGAGATGCACCTCTCCGATGCGCATCACTCCCGCAAGATGGTCGCGGGTGCGTGCATGGTCGTGGCGCCGTTCGTCCTGCTCGCCGCGATGGTCATCCATCCCGCGAGCGACATGGACGAAGCGACCCAGGTGGCCACCATCGCGGACAACCTCGATGCCTGGTACGTGGCTCACCTGCTGGCGTTCGTGTCCATCGTGCTGGTGGTCCCAGCCGTGCTGGGCCTGATGCACATGCTGCGCGAGCGGCAGGTGGCGCTCGGTCACGTGGGCGGCGGGCTGGCGATCCTGGGCCTGCTGGCCCTCACCGGCCTCGTGGCGATGGAGCTCGTGCTCTGGCAGATGGCCGGCGCGGGCAACACCGCCGAGACGGTCGCCCTGCTCGAGCGGCTCAACGAGACCGCGGGCATCGTGATCCCGTTCGTGCTCCTGTCGTTCGGCTTCTCGCTGGGCATGGCGACCCTGGCGGTAGGCCTGTACAGGGCGCGCGCGGTGCAGTCCTGGATGGCGGTCTTCGTGGCGGTCGGGGCGATCCTGTTCGGGTTCGCCGTCGCAACCGCGATGAACTGGCTGGCGATCGTGGCCGCGGCGTTCCTGGTCGTGGGCCTCGGGGCAATCGGCCGGATGGTCCTTCGCGAGACCGACGAAGCCTGGGAGCACACCCCCGAGTACGAGGGCTTCCGCCCCGTGCCGGGGATGCGCTAGTCCCAGCACGCGGCGGCCCGGCCGGGCCGCCGCAAGGGTGAGGCAGCACGGGCGCCCCAGGTGGGCGCCCGTCGCTTAATGTCCGCATATGGACGAGCTGGCTGAGCAGGTCGTCGATGCGATCAACGACATCTCCGGAAGGCACGAGGGCCACAGGGCGGCCCATGCCAAGGGGACGCTGCTGAGGGGGACCTTCACTCCCACGAACGCCGGCCTCACAACAGCCGCCCACATGCAGTCGGAGCCGGTGCACGTGACCGCACGCGTCTCGAACGGCGGCGGCGACCCCGGCATCCCGGACTACGCCAGGGAGGGCCGCGGACTCGCGGTCAAGTTCTACCTCCCGGACGGCACCAGGACTGACGTCGTCTGCCTTTCAGTGCCCTGCTTCTTCGCCCGGACGCCCGAGGACTTCCTCGAGTTCACACGGGCGCGCAAGCCGGATCCGGAAACGGGGAAGCCCGACTTCGAGCGGATCGGCGCCTGGCTGCAGGAGCACCCCGAGGCCGGGCCGGCGATCCAGGCCGCCGTCACAGCCGACCCGCCGGAGAGCTACGCAGCCGTTGCGTACAACTCCATCCACTCGTTCCGCTGGACGGCGACCGACGGCACCGAGAGGTGGGTGCGCTACCGGTTCGAGCCGGAGGAGGGGGAGCGCACCCTGTCCGCCGAGGAGGCGAAGGCGCGAGGACGCGACTACCTCCAGGAGGAGGTCCTCGCTCGCTCGTCTTCGGCCTTCCGGATGCTGGTGATCGTGGCCGCCGGCGACGACCCGATCGACGACCCCACCGTCGCCTGGCCGGAGGACCGCGAGCGCGTGGAGGTGGGCCGCCTCGAGCTGACCGGCCCGGAGACCGAGCGCGAGCGGGGCGACGACATCCTCGTCTTCGACCCCACCCGCGTCACCGACGGCATCGAGCTGAGCGACGACCAGATCCTGCGCTTCCGCCCGCGCGCGTACTCGGTCTCCGTAACGCGCCGCAGCGGCGCGCCCGCGCCGAGCGCCGCCTAGACCAGGGCTGCCCCGGCGGCTCTCAGCTCGTCGAGCGTTGTCGCCTCCGCCACCGACGCAAGGTCGATGATGCGCTCGCCAAAGGGGTCCAGCCGGTTGCGGCCCACGATCGCGTGGCAGGTGATGCCTCCCTGGCGGCAGCGGGTGGCCACCTCGCCGACGATCTTGCCCTGAAGCGTCTGCTCGTCGAGCGAGCCCTCGCCCGTTACGACGAAGGCCGACTCGCGCATCAGCGCGTCGAAGCCGATTGCGTCGAGCACGTAGGGCGCGCCGGGGACGAGCTTTGCTCCGAGTCCGGCCCACAGGCCGCCCGAGAGGCCTCCGGCGCAGCCCGTCATGGGCTCGCCGCGCGGATCGCGCGGTAACGTGGCCGCCAGCTCTTCGAGCCGCTCTTCGAGCCGCCTCACCATCGCCGGGTCCGCGCCCTTCTGCGGGGCAAAGATGCGCGGAGCGTCCTCGAAGGGAACGCGGACGTCACACACGACCTCGATGTCCGGAAGGGCGGAGCGGTCGAGGCCCGCCTCGCCGAGGGCCGCGAGCGCACCGGCGCCGCCGTCCGTCGTCGCCGAGCCGCCGACCGTCACCACGACCGGAGACGCGCCGGCCTCGGCCGCCGCCGCGATGAGCTCGCCGGTACCGCGCGTGGACGCCCTCCAGGCGTCGCGCTCGTCCTGGGCGACCAGCCCGAGGCCGCTGGCCTGGGCCATCTCCACGATCGCGGAGCCGTCGGGCAGGAGCGCGAAGGACGCCTCCACCGGGCGGCCGAGCGGGTCGGAGGCCGTGACGGTGCGAACGTCTCCGCCCAGAGCCGAGACGAGGACGTCCATCGTGCCCTCGCCGCCATCGGCGACCGGAAGCTCGCGCGCCTCCCTGCCCGTCTCGCGCAGCCCCCCGGCGATCGCCGCCGCGACCTCGCGCGCGGAGAAGGTTCCCTTGAAGGAGTCGGGCGCGACGAGGACGGGCAGGCTCAAAGCGCCGCGCGGAAGGCGCGCTCCGCTTCCTCGCCGTGCACCGCGAACACGATCCGCTCGAGGGCGCCTGTGTGCTCGCGCGCCGCGCCCACCATGACCTCCGCGGCCTCGTCGATCGGGAAGCCGCCCACCCCGGTTCCGAATGCGACCAGCGCCAGCGAGAGAGCCCCCAGCTCCTCGGCCTTGGCGAGCGTCGACCGGGTGGCGCGCTCGATGATCTCCCGCGAGGTGGGGCCGCCGAGCTCCATCGTGGCGGCATGGATGACCCAGCGCGCGGGCATCGCGCCGGCCGTGGTCTCCACGGCCTCGCCCAGGCCGATCGGCGCGCGCTCATGGGACTCGCGCTGAACCTCCGGGCCGCCCGCCCTCGAGATGGCGGCGGCCACGCCGCCGCCGTGCGCGAGCTGCGTGTTCGCAGCGTTCGCGATCGCGTCGACGTCCAGCCTTGTGACGTCCGCTGCGATGACCTCCAACTCCGCCACGGCGCACATGCTGACGCAGATGCGCGCCTAGCGGCGAACCCTGATGGGGCGGCGGGTCCGCGCCGCGCTGTTCCCAGCCGCGTCGGAGGCCCGCACCCGCACCACCACGCGCGGGCGGCGGCCGTCCGCGAGCGCCCGGCGGAGCAGTCGCCGTGCCCGGGGACGCAGCCGCACGCGCCCGCGGACGCGCTGATTCGCCGCTGCGGGCAGCACGGCCCGCCGCAGCAGGAGCCGCCGCCCGCGGATCACGAGCGTGCCGCCGGCGCTCACCGTGCAGGCCTCGTCACAGTGCACGTAGGCGATCGCGCCTCGCAGACGCAGCACCCGCTGGCGGCGCGGTACGTGGACGACGACCGTCGGGGCACGCGAGTCTGCCGTGGGGACGCTGCCCGTCGGCGTTCCACCGGTCGGCGGCGGGAGGACGCCCGAGCCGCACGGCGAGGAGTCGGTCGCGGGTGGATCCGGATCGATCCGCAGGACCTTGCCGAGCAGCGTCGCGCGGTTCTGCGCGTTGGCGTGCTCGTTGTTCTGCCCGCCGCCGTCGCCGGTCGTGATCCACAGGCACCCGTCCGGGCCGAAGTGCAGCTGGCCGCCGTTGTGGTTGCTCTCCGACGAGTGCTCGATCACGAGCACGTTCCTACGGCTCGCCGCCACCTCCGGGCTGGTTCCCGAGCGCACGAACTCGTCGATCCGGATGTCGCCGCCCGTGTCCGTGTAGTAGACGTAGAGCCTCCCCGACGCCGGGTAGTCCGGCGCCGCAACCACCGACAGGAGCCCGCGTTCGCCGTCCACGGAGATGGGCGCCACGTCGAGCACCGGCGTCGCCTGCGCGTCGTCGCCCACGACCAGGCGGACCGTGCCGGCACGCTCGGCGACGAAGAGCCGCGTGGGGTCGCCCGGATAGGTGGCCAGCGCGATCGGTTCGGACCACGGGCCGGTGATCGACTCCGGCGCCAAGGTGCCCGGCGAACCGTCGTAAGCGAGCCGGATGACCTGGTTCCCGGTCAGGCTCGCCGCGTACAGCCTGCCGGAGGCGTCCTCGCCGAACGAGGCGAGGCCCGACAGGGTCAGCCCCGTGCTTTGCGGGTCCGGATCCGACTGGTCCAGCGCCAGCGAGCGGATCGCCCCGTCGTAGAAATCCGCGAAGACGTAGCGGCCGGTCAGGCCTTCGAGCGCCGCGTCCCTCACCACGAATCCGCCGGTCACGGCGTCCGGGCCGGGGTCGCTCGTGAGGTACTCGAACAGGGGCTCGACCGCGTCCGGCACCGGGCAGTCCGCCGCGCGGGGCCCGGACTGGGTCCCCTCGCGGCACGCCCACCCGAAGTTGGCGCCGCGCGCCGCGGCGGCGCTCACCCAGTCGATCTCCTCGCGCAGGGCGCCGCCGACGTCGCCGAGCAGGACGTCACCGGTCTGCCGGTCGAACGAGAAGCGGAACGGGTTGCGCAGCCCCAGCGAGTAGATCTCGGGCGCCGCGCCCTGCTGTCCCACGAACGGGTTGTCGGCAGGGATGCCGTAGCTGACACCCGCCTGAGCCGACGCGCTCGCGGGGAGCGCGAGCGTCGCCAGGATCAGGAACGCAGCTGCGAGATGTGGCACTCGCCGGGATCCTTGTCGTCGCGCCAGCGAAGGAGCTTGGCTCCGTGCCGGATGCGGTTGCCCGTGATGTGGTCGAACGCGACCTCCACCACCAGCTCCGGCCGCAGGCCCTCCCAGACAAGCTCCTCGTCCGACTTCCAGCGGCTCGGCTCGCCGGAGCTGCGCTCGTGGGTCCGGTATGGCTCGAGCATCTCGAGCAGCTCGCGCTTCTGCTTGGCGCGGAAGCTGGACGTGTGGCCAACCACGTGCAGGTCGCCGCCCCCGTCGTCGTCGTACATGCCGAGGATCAGCGAGCCGACCGTGCCCTCCTCCTTGCCGAAGCGGAACGCGACGACCACGGCGTCCGCCGTGCGCACGCGCTTGATCTTCACCATGCCCGTGCGCTCGCCGGGGCGATAGGGAGCGTCGGCCTCCTTGGCGATCACCCCCTCGGACGAGCCGGTGAGCCACTGGCGCGCCGAGCCGGTGTCCGGCGTCATCGGGCTCAGCTCCACCGGGTCGGCCACCACCGCCTCCAGCCGCTCCCGGCGCTCCTCGTAGGGGAGCGGGCAGAGCACCTCGTCGCCCTCCGCCAGCAGGTCGAAGGCCACGAGCGCCGCCGGCGTCTCCTCTCGCAGCCGCTGCACCCGCGAGGCGGCCGGGTGGATGCGCTGCGAGAGCAGGTCGAACTCCTGGATGCCGTCCACGACGACGACCATCTCCCCGTCGAGGACGAGGCGGTCGTGCGGCAGCTCGAGCACCTGCTCGGCGACCTCGGGGAAGTAGCGGTTCATCGGCCTGCCGTTCCGGCTCTGGAGCTGGACGTCGTCGCCGTCCTTGAAGACGATCGTCCGGAAGCCGTCGAACTTCGGCTCGTAGCGCCAGCCGTCGCCCTCGGGCAGCTCCTTCGCCGCCTTGGCGAGCTGAGGCTGGACCGGCGGCTTCAGCGGAAGGCTCACCGCGGCGCGACGCTCTTTCCGAGGATGCGCCGGAGCATCAGGTCGCCGAGCCGCGGCGACACCCCGTTGACCACGCGCAGGAGCCGGACGACCGGCGGGTAGAAGAGCTCGCGCTGATCCTTTTCGACGGCTTCGACCACCAGCTCGCCGAGCGGGCCGGCCGGCGCGCGCCGGTCCATGCGATACCAGTCGGGCATGTGGTCGAGCTCGTGGTCGTGGAGCGAGGTGTCGATCTCGCCGGGGTACACCGTCGTGACGGACACGCCCGTCCCGTCGAGCTCGTGCCTGAG
Organism: Thermoleophilaceae bacterium; assembly: GCA_035705985.1. Classification (GTDB taxonomy): domain Bacteria; phylum Actinomycetota; class Thermoleophilia; order Solirubrobacterales; family Thermoleophilaceae; genus JACVRW01. The sequence continues at coordinate 9,053 of DASSVP010000074.1, read as the reverse complement.
GGCCTCCGCGAAGCCGCGCTGGGCGGCCTTCGTGCCGTTGTAGACGGCCGCCGAGGGGAAGCCGCGCACGCCGCCGCCGGACGACACGATCACGATGTGGCCGCGCCTCCGGTCGAGCATTCCCGGGAGCGCCGCCCAGACGGTGTGGATCGTGCCGAGCCAGTTCACGTCGTTCATGTGGCGTGCCTCGTCCAGCGGGAGCTGGGCGAACGGGCGGTAGTGGGTGATACCGGCGTTCGCCACGACCACGTCGACGTGGCCGAACTGCTCGACCGCCTCCGCGATCGAGTCGGCCTCCGCCACGTCCGCTGGGATCGCCACATGGTCGCCGGGCAGGTCGGCGGCGAGCTGATCCAGCGGATCCTGCCTGCGGGCCACCAGGCCCAAGGTGGCGCCGCGGGCGGCGAAGGCGCGGGCGATCGCCTCGCCGATTCCGCGCGAGGCGCCCGTCACCAGAACGCGAGTCTCGGGGCCGACCTGCATCGCCAGGATGCTAGTAGCAGGCCTGCGCACCGGTCTCCGCCCGGTGCTTGGCGCACGGCACCAGGCCTGCGCACCGGTCTCCGCCCGCTGCTTGGCGCACGGCCCCTCAGCGTTAGGATGCTCCGCATGTCGCAGGAGCAAGCCACCGTCGCGGAGGAGGAGTACCTCCAGATCATCTACTGGCTCCAGGAGGCGGGGCTCCCGATCACGGGCGCGAACATCGCGCGCGCGATGCAGGTGTCGGCGCCGACGGTGCACGAGATGATCGGCCGGCTCGAGGCGGACGGGTACGTCACGCGCGCGGCGGACAAGTCGCTCGAGTTCACGGCTTCGGGGCAGGAGCACGCGGCCGGGATCGTGCGCCGCCACCGGCTGATCGAGCGCTTCCTGACGGACGTCTTCGACATCCCCTGGGACCAGGTCCACGAGGAGGCCGAGCGGCTCGAGCACTGGATGTCGCCGATGGTGGAGGAGCGGATGCTGCGCGCGATCGGCGACGCGAAGACCTGCCCGCACGGGCACCCGATCTTCGAGGGCGATCGCGAGGAGGGGGTCCCGCTCGCGGACGTCGAGCAGGGCGCGCACGTGCGCATCCTGCGCTTCGAGAACGAGGCCGAGGATCTTCTCCACTACCTGAAGGACACGGGCCTGACGCCGGGCCTCGAGGGCACGCTCGCACGCGCGGGCGAGGAGGAGGTCGTGGTCGAGTCGAACGGCGACCGGCATTCGATCACGCGCAGCGTGGCCGAAACAGTCTCAGTCGTCGCCGACCCGTCGCCGCCGCCCCGCACCGCTCTCCCCGACCAGCTCGTCCTCGGCCGCGAGCGCTACGGCCGCTAGCGCGCGCCGGTCTCCGCGCCGCCAGTCGTCGTAGTTCGGGCGAATCAGGTCCGCGCTTCCAGGCGCCGTGAGCCTCTCAGCCTGGGAGCCACGTACGCGACGGTGAGCACCACCACGCCGCCCGCGACCACCCACGCCGTGCCCGGGCTCGCGGCAGACGCGAGCAGGCCGCCGCCCAGGTTCGCGACGAGCGCGCCGCACTGCGCGGAGAGCGCGTCGGCGGAGATCATCGTCGCGCGCGCCTCCGATCCGACGGCCTCGTTCAGCAGCTCCGAGTGGAGCGGCTCGGCGGCCCCGGCCCCGAGGTAGACGAGCAGGTAGACGACGGCGAAGAGCGCGGCCCCACTCGGCAACCCGAGCGCGGCGATGCACACCGCCGTGACGAGCAGCGAGCCGAGGTAGACGGTGCTCACCGAGACGCGCCGCCGCATGCGCGGGCCGACCGCCGCCGCGCCGATGGCCACGACCAGCATCGAACCTGCGGCGAGCGCGCCGAACGCCACGCCGTGGCTGCCGTCGGTTGCGAGCAGCTCGCCGAGGCGCGGCTGCCACAGCAGCTCCACCGAGGCGAGCGACATCCCGAACGCCACGGCCGCCACGAGCACCATCCGCACCGTCACCGATGCCCTGGCCTCCGCCCGCGCCGTCCCCACGACGCTCCGCACACGCGCACGCATTCGGGCACCGGCGCGGTGCTCGTGCGCCGGCGGATGCGTCTCCCGCACGAGCCACGCCACCGCCACGAGGTAGACGAGCGCCGCGGCCGACGCCGCGAGGCCGGTGTAGGTGTAGTTCGAGACCGTCACGATCCCTCCGCCGGCCAGCGAGCCGAGGGCGAGCGCCACGCCCTCCGCCGCGGTGCCGCGCGACAGTCCGGCGGCGAGCGGAGCCGACGGGTCGAGCGCGCGCAGCGAGTCCACGTACCAGGCCTCGAGCGCGCCGGAGATGAGCGCTCGCCCCGCGGCCAGCGCCGCAAGCGAGCCGATGAACGCGACGAGGGCGTCCGCGAACGCGAACACCGCGAGGCTCACGGCGGTGAGCGCCGCGCCCGCGAGCAGCACGCGGCGGCGGCCCAGCGTGTCGGCGAGCACGCCGCTCGGGACTTCCAGCAGCAGCGCCACGGCGCCGTGCACCGCGAACGCCGCGCCCCCCTGGGCCAGCGACAGCCCGCGGTCGACCGGCGTGATCGTGAGGAAGGGCAGCACCAGGCCGAGCGGCAGCCAGCGCAGCGCGCGCAACAGGATGAAGTCGCGGGTGAGCCGCTCCTGGCTCACGGGTCAGTCCGCCGCGTGGGCCCCGCGGGCGAGCAGGTCGTGGTAGAGGAACGTGGAGAAGAGCGCGAGGAACGGGCTGGTCACCGATGTCGTGACGATCCCTCCCACGAGCTCCCAGGCGGAGCTGTCGGTGCTCTCCGCCAGCGCCCTGAACGGCTCGAGCAGGATCACGCCCGGGATCACCACCGCGACGTTCGCGAGCACCACCAGGCCGAACGTGCGCCACCAGAAGCCCTGGACCAGGTCGCCCGAGCGCCGCAGCGCGCCCGCGCCGCGGGCGCCGTCGATCACGACCGCCTGCGGCACGAGGAACCAGCGGACGGCGAGGAACACGCCGGGCACGACCAGCGCGAGCAGGCCCACCACGATGCCCAGCCCGGCCAGCACCACCGCGGCGAACAGCGGCGTGAAGGCCTCGAAGCCGGCCACCAGCACCTCGCGGGCCCGCGGCCTCTCGGCGCGGGCGATCGCCTCCAACGCGTACACGCCGATCGCCGTCACGATCGGCAGCACCACGAGGAACTCGACGGCGGACGGCACGAGCAGCCCCGCGGCGTCCAGCGACTCGTCGTACGAGCTCGTGAGCATCTCGAGCCCGATGCCCTGGACCACGAGGTGCACCGGGACGACGACCGCGGCGGCCAGCGCGACGAATAGCCACAGGTGCCGGAGGTAGACGGCGCCCGAGTCGCGGAAGAGGGCGGCCACGTCGCGTGGCCGGCGCAGCTCCAGCCGGCTCACGCAGTCGCGCCGGCCAGCTCTCGGTAGGCCTCGGCCATGCGGGCGATGCCCTCCTCGATCTGGTCCGGCGGCACGGCGGAATAGGCGATCCGCAGCGAGCTCTCCCCACCCTCGATCAGGAAATCCGTGCCCTTCACGAAGACGACGCCGCGCTCCTGCGACGCCGCCTCGAGCGCCGCCACGTCGCTGCCCTCCGGCAGGTCGACCCACAGGAAGTAGCCGCCCTGCGGGGTCACGAAGCGCGCGTCGGGGATGTGCCGCTCCAGCGCCTCGGCGGTGGCGTCGCGGCGCTCGCGAAGAGCGGCCTTGACCGTCTCGATCGAGCGCTCGAGGGCGCCCGAATGGCAGAACTCCGCGACGATCGACTGGGCGACCATGTTCGGCGAGATGTAGGTGTTCGTGGCGAGCTTCCGGATGCGGGCGATCAGTTCCGCGGGGCCGACCAGATAGCCCACCCGGATGCCCGGGCAGACCGTCTTCGAGAAGGATGATGCGTACACGACGCTCTCGGCGCCGCCCATGGACAGCATCGTGGGCAGCGACTCGCCCTCGAAGCGCAGCTCCACGTAGGGATCGTCCTCGAAGATGGTGAAGCCGTGCTCCGCGGCGAGCGCGAGCAGCCGCTCGCGCTTCTCGAGCGAGAGCGTGCAGCCGGCCGGGTTCTGGAAGTTGGGGATGATGTGGGCGAGCTTGGGCCGCGCGCCCTGCTTCAGGGCGAGCTCGAGCGCGGCCACGTCGATCCCGTCCGGCTCGAGCGGGATCGCCAGGATCTCGGCGCCGAGCTGGCGGAGCGACAGGAGCGTGCGGTCGTAGGTGGGCGCCTCGACCACCACGACGTCGCCCGGCTCGACGAGCGCCTGGAACAGGAACGCGTCGGCCTGCATGGAGCCGTTCGTCGCGATCAGGCGGTCGGGCGCCACGTCGTGCTTCTCTGCGATCCACTCGAGCAGCCGCGGGTAGCCCGCCGAGGTCCCGTACGCGACCGTGCCGGCCGCGTCGTGCTCGAGTGCCTTCACGGCCGCCGCCTTCAGGTCGTCGACGGCGACGATGTCGGGCGAGGGAGCGCCCCGTGCCAGCGAGATGTTGGTGAGCTCGGCCACCCGGCTACACCCGGGCGCCCAGAATCTCCACTGCGATCTCCGACACCTGGGTGGGGTTGCGTCCTACACGCACGCCCTTCGCCTCCAGAGCCTCCGCCTTCGCCACAGCAGTTCCCTTCGAACCTGACACGATCGCCCCAGCATGCCCCATTGTCTTGCCGGGTGGGGCCGTGAATCCCGCGATGTACGCAAGCACCGGCTTCGACACGCTCTCGGCGATGTAGTCGGCCGCCTCCTCCTCGGCGCTGCCGCCGATCTCGCCGCACATCACGATCAGCTCGGTCTCCGGGTCCGCCTCGAACAGCTCGATCATGTCGATGAAGCTCGAGCCCGGCACCGGGTCGCCGCCGATGCCGACGATCGACGAGTTCCCGAAGCCGCGCTGGGCCAGCTCGTTGCCGATCTGGTACGTGAGCGTGCCGGAACGCGAGACCAGCCCGACGTTGCCCTCCTTGAAGAACTGCGCCGGGATGATCCCGACGTTCGCCTTCCCAGGGGAGAGAATGCCGGGGCAGTTGGGTCCCACGAGCCGCGAGCTGCCGTGCTTCAGGTGGTTGTAGACGCGCAGCTCGTCGTGCGCCGGGATGCCCTCGGTGATCGTGATGATCAGGCCGATCCCCGCGTCCTCCGCCTCGAGGATCGAGTCGGCCGCGAAGCGCGGCGGCACGAACACCATCGCGGTGTTCGCGCCGGTCTGCTCGACGGCGTCGTGGAGGGTGTTGAAGACCGGAATCCCGTCCACGTCCTGGCCGCCCTTGCCGGGCGTGACGCCCGCGACGACGTTCGTGCCGTAGTCGCGGTTGCGCAGGCTGTGGAAGGTGCCCTCGCGGCCGGTGATGCCGGACACGACCAGCCGCGTGTCGCCGTCAACGAGGATCGCCATCAGCCGGCCAGCTCCACGACCTTCTCGGCGGCGCCGAGCATCGTCGCCTCGGTGTGCACGTTCGGGAGGCCGGCCTCGGCGAGCAGGGCGCGCCCCTCCTTGTCGTTCGTGCCGTCCAGGCGCACGACGAACGGCACGTCGGGCTTGATCTGCTCGAAGGCCTCGATTAGCCCCTTCGCCACCTCGTCGCAGCGCGTGATGCCGCCGAAGATGTTGAAGAGCACGGCGCTCACCTTGTCGTCCGAGAGGATCACCTCCACGGCGCTCGTGATCGCGTCGGCCTTCGAGCCGCCGCCGGCGTCGAGGAAGTTCGCGGGCTTGCCGCCCGCCTGGGCCACGACGTCGAGCGTGGACATCACGAGCCCGGCGCCGTTGCCGAGGATCCCCACGTTCCCGTCGAGCTTCACGTACGTGAGGCCGCGCTCCTTCGCCATCCGCTCCTGCGGGTCCTCCGCCGAGACGTCGCGCATCTCGGCCACGTCCGGGTGGCGGAACAGCGCGTTGTCGTCGACCGTGACCTTCGCGTCGAGCGCCACCACCTCGCGGCTCTTCGTCACGAGCAGGGGATTCACCTCGACGAGCGTGGCGTCCTCGCGCACGAAGACCTCGTAGAGCTTCGCCAGCATCGCGCCGACGGGCCGGATGACGTCCTCGGCGATGCCCGACTCGAAGGCGAGCCGGCGCCCGTGGAAGTCCTGGAGGCCGAGCAGCGGGTCCACGTGCAGCATCCGCATGGCCTCGGGGTCGGTCTCGGCGACCTCCTCGACGTCCATGCCGCCCATCTTCGAGAGCATGGCCATCGGCTTCTTCGCGGAGCGGTCGAAGACGATCGCCGCGTAGTACTCCTCGTCGATCTCCGACGCCCTCTCCACGTACAGCTCGTGGACGGCGAAGCCGCGGATGTCCATCCCAAGGATCGCGGTGGCGTGCTCCTCCGCCTCCGAGCGGTTCGAGGCCAGCTTGATGCCCCCCGCCTTGCCGCGTCCGCCGATCTGGACCTGCGCCTTGATGACCACCGGATAGCCCAGTTCCTCGGCCGCTTCGACGGCCTCCGGGACCGTCGTGGCGGGCCGTCCCTCGGGCACGGGGACGCCGTGCTTCGAGAAGAGCTGCTTGCCCTGGTATTCGAGGAGGTCCATCGCGGGTAGGTACTATCCGCCGCCGCGCTCAGCGGTGCGGGGATCAGGCGGGCGCAGGACCCTATCGAAATCACCTCATGGCTCTTCCAAAAGACGTCAAATTCGTCACGTTCGATTGCTACGGCACGCTCATCGACTGGGAGAGCGGCGTGTACGACGCGTTCCAGAGGGAGGCCGACCGCGACGGGTTCACGATCGACCGCGATGCGCTGATCCCGCGCTTCATCGACGTCCAGCGCGAGATCCAGCGCGGCTCATACGAGCTCTACGCGGAGGTGCTCCGGCGGACGGCCGTGCGCGTGGCCGGCGAGCTGGGCTGGGACCTCGAGCCGTCGCGCTCGAACTTCCTCCCGAACAGCGTGCCCGCGTGGGGGCCGTTCCGCGAGACGAACGCGCAGCTCGAGCGCTTCGCGAAGAAGTACGAGCTGGGGATCCTGGCGAACATCGACGACAAGCTCCTCGGCGCCACGCGCCGCCACTTCCGCGTGGACTTCGACCTCGTGGTCACGGCCCAGCAGGTGCGCAGCTACAAGCCCGATCCCGCGCACTTCAAGGAGTGCGCGCGGCGCATCGAGAAGCTCAAGAAGAACTGGGTCCACATCGCGTCGGGATATCCGACGGACGTGGAGCCCTGCCTGAAGTCGAAGATCCCCGTGATCTGGGTGAATCGCCACGGCGAGGCCCTCGACGGGCGCAAGAAGCCGGACGCCGAGGTGAAGACCTTCCGCGACGCCGGCAAGCTCCTCAAGGCCGCTTGAGAGCCGTCTCGGTTCATCCCGACGCTCTCGTCATCACGAGCAGGATGTGGCAGACGAACGCCGTCGCGCTGCGCTCCGGCGGGGAGGCGATGCTCGTCGACTCGCCCTACTTCCCGGACGAGCTCGAGGCCCTGCCAGGCCTCCTCGCCGGCGCCGGCTTCGAGCCCGACGCTCTGATCGCCACCCACGCCGACTTCGACCACCTGCTCGGGCGGCTCGCCTACCCCGGCCTTGCGCTCGGGCTCGGCGAGCCGAGCGTGATGCGAGTGCACCAGGAGCCGGGCGCGGCGCAGCGATCGCTGCGCCGGCGCGACGAGGAGTGGTACGTCGAGCGTACTGCGCCCCTGGCGCTGGGGCAGGTGCAGACGCTGCCGGTGCCAGGGAGCATCGAGCTCGGCCCCGAGGAGCTCGAGCTGCACCCGGCGGAGGGCCACACCGCGGATGGCATGGCTGTGATGGCACGCTGGTGCGGCGTCCTCTGTGCGGGCGACTACCTCTCGAACGTGGAGATCCCGATGGTCTCGCCGGGTGGCTCGGTCGGCGACTACCGCGCGACGCTGGCCCGGCTCGGCCCGCTCGTCGAGGCCGCTCAGACCATCGTCCCGGGCCACGGCGCGCCGCAGACCCACGAGGCCGCGCTGCGGCTCCTGGACGAGGACATGGACTATCTGGACGCGCTCGAGCGCGGCGAGGAGAAGCCGGCGCTCCCGAGGGGCCGCGACACGGGCGAGCAGCGCAAGCTCCACGAGCGCAACCTGGACCTCACTCGCTCGGCATGAGGATCCAGAGGGCGATGTAGACGAGGAACTGTGGCCCCGGGAGCACGATCGACACGACGAACAGGAGCCGGACGACCCCGGGCCGCATCCCGAAGCGCCGCGCCAGGCCGGCGCACACTCCGGCGAGGAGCCGCCCGCTCCGGGGCCGAACGAGCCCGTTCTGCGCCATGCGCTGCTTGACCGGAAGCTGTTGCGCCATACGTACGGGATACCCGTTTCGCGCCGGTAAGAGCAGCCGGTTTCGCCGACGCGCTAGTTTCGCGCGCGCAATGGCTCGATATGTCGAGCGCGCCGTCGCGGCGCTGAGGAACTTCGACGGCAGGGAGGGGGTGGTCAAGGCCGCCCAGGCGCTGCGCGGGCGGCTGCCGGGTGACCGCTCTTACGGCGATCCGCTGTCCGTCGCGGGCGACGAGCCGACACAGCTGATCGGGCAGCGGCTCGCGGCGGCGACGCGGAAGCGCCCGAGCGCCAGCCGTGAGCTCGGCTTCGGCGTGCTCCAGCTCTGGCAGGCGGTCTCGGAGGCGCAGGGGCGCGGCCGGGGCGAGAGTCCGCTGGCGATCCTGTTCGTGGACCTCGTCCGCTTCTCCGACTGGGCACTCGAGGCGGGAGACGACGCGGCACTCGACCTGCTCCGCGAGGTGGGGCGCATCGTCGATCCCGTGCTCACCGACCGCAATGGCCGGATCGTCAAGCGTCTGGGCGACGGGCTGATGGCTGTGTTCGCCGAGGCGGCCGAAGCGGTCGACGCCGCGCTCGAGGCGAGCGAGCGCGTCCGCGAGCTGGACGTGGACGGTTACCGTCCCGAGCTGCGCGCGGGCATCCACTTCGGCAAGCCGCGGAAGCTCGGCGGCGACTACTTCGGAATCGACGTGAACGTCGCCGCTCGGGTTGCCGACGCCGCCGGCCCGAGCCAGGTGCTCGTCTCGGAGACGGTGAGAGAGCGCCTGGGCGACGCGGACGTGAGCCTGCGCCGCCACTGGCGCTTCAAGGCCCAGGGCACCCCGAAGGGGCTGAAGGTGTTCAGCGCGGAGGTCGGGTAGCGCCTAGCGGCGGGCG
>DASSVP010000073.1:0-2504 GCA_035705985.1 Thermoleophilaceae bacterium | reverse complement strand
GAGCTGGGCGTGGCGCGCGCCCCCCCGCGCGAGCCGCTCCAGCGCGAGCAGCGTCAGCGTGACCGAGACGAGGAGCGTGGCGAGCTGCATCGCGGCGTCACGGTCGAACGCGTTGAACCAGACGCGGTAGATCGCGTCCGTGAAGGTGCGTACGCCCAGCAGGTTGACCGTGCCGAAGTCGGCCAGCGCCTCCATCAGCGCCAGCGCCACGCCGCCGAAGATCGCGGGCCGCGCCATCGGCAGCCCGACCCGCAGGATCGCCCTCCCGCGCGAGAGACCGAGTCCCCGCGCCGCCTCGAGCAGCGTGCGTGACTGCGACAGGAACGCCGCTCGGGCGAGCAGGTAGACGTACGGGTAGAGCACGAGCGTGAACACGCAGATCGCGCCGAGCGTCGAGCGGATGCCCGGCAGGTCGAGCCCGAGGGCGAACAGCGTGAAGACGTACCCCGGCATCGCGAGCGGCAGCACGAGCGCCCACTCGATCCAGCGGCGTCCGGGGAACTCGAAGAACGAGACGAGGGCGGCGAGCGACGTTCCCAGCACGAGCGTGCCGAGCCCCACCCCGAGCAGGAGCGCCGCTGTTGCGGAGACGGCCTCGGGCAGGAACCCGGTGAACTGGTCGAGCGCGTCGGGGGCGAATACGAACGAGAGCGGGAGGCCGACCAGTGGGCCGGCCACCAGGACGGCGCAGGCGATGGTCGCCCTCAGTCCCACCCCACCTGGTCCATCAGCTCGAGCGCGTCGCCGAGCAGCGGGCCGGCGCCGTCCACGTCGATGGGATCCTGCCCGAAGTCACCGAACTGCTCGATCTCGGGCGAGGGCTGGGCGCCCTCCACCGCCGGGAACTCGTGGTTGTTCTGCGCGAACACCTCCTGCTGCGCGGGCGTGCGCAGGAAGCGGATCAGCTCGCGCGCCTCCTCGGCGTGATCGGCGCCGCGCACCACGCCGAGCCCGGACAGGTTCACGTGCGTGCCGCGGCCGTCCTGGTCCGCCCACACCGGCGCCACCGGAAAGTCCGGGTCCTCCTCGAGCTCGCGGCCGAGGTAGTAGGAGTTCGTGAGGCCGACGTCGCAGTCGCCCTCGGCGATTGCCTCCAGGACGTCGACGTCCGAGCCCAGGATCTCGGGGTCGTTGGCCATCCAGCGGCGCAGCATCCGCTCGGTGGCGGCGCGGCCGTCCTTCGCGAGCCGGTCCGCGATGAACGAGACGTTGTACTCGCTCGTCCCCGAGCGGAGGCAGAGGCGGCCCTTCCAGCGCGGGTCGCCAAGGCCCTCGTACGTCGTGACCTCGTCCTCCCCAACGCGCTCGGTCGAGCGCATGATCGTGCGGGCGCGCTCGGTGAGCGGCTCCCAGGAGTCGATGATGCCGGCGTCCTGGGCGCGCCACAGGTTCGCGGCGTCCACGGTGATGAGCACGTCCGCCGGCGTGTTGTCGCCCTCCGAGCGCAGCCGCTCGTAGAGCTCCGACGCGGACCCGCCGCGCAGCGTGATGTCGGTGCCCGTCTGCTTCGCGAAGCGCAGGAACGGCTCCTCCTCCCCGTAGTGCGAGCGTGCCGAGTACACGACGAGCTCCTCCGACGAGGAGCCGGAGGTGGCGAGCACGACACCGACGAACGCGCCGGCGAGGAGGGCGGCGCCCCCGACGAGGATGGCGAGCAGGCGGCGGCGCGACACGGCTACGGGGTGGTCTCGGTGCCGGTGGTCTCGGTGCCGGTGGTCTCGGTGCCGGTCGTCTCGGTGCCGGTCGTCTCGGTGCCGGTGGTCTCCGTTCCCTGGAACTGGACGTCGCCCTCACGGTCCTCGCCACAGGCGGCGAAGGCTGTTGCCAATGCGATGGCGGCGAGCGCTGCCGCTGTCTTTCTGAGCATGGGCATTAGGGTAGCCTAACTCCGACCTGGGGAGTCTGGAAAGCCTCCCAACGCGCTATCCTCGTTGGCGTATGGCAGCCACTGACAAGACCCGCATTTCGAAGCCGAGCGCGATCAAGGAGGACGAGCAGGGACAGCTGATCGCGAAGAAGGGCATTTCGCGTGAAGTCATCGACGAGCTCTCCAGGATCAAGGGCGAGCCCGAGTGGATGCGCGAGAAGCGCCTGAAGTCGTATGAGATCTTCGAGCGCAAGCCGATCCCGACCTGGGGCGTCGACCTCTCGGACCTCGACCTGTCGGAGCTGGTCCTCTACTCCCCGCCGACGGCCGGCCGCTACGACAGCTGGGACGACGTCCCGCAGGAGCAGAAGGACACCTTCGAGAAGCTGGGCATCCCGCAGGCCGAGCGCGAGCACCTCGCCGGCGTCGTGGGCGTGTGGCGCCAGGAGCCCTTCTACGAGGGCCTCAAGAAGGAGTACGCGGACCTCGGGATCATCTTCTGCGCCATGGACACGGCGGTCACCGAGCACGAGGACCTCGTGCGCGAGTACTTCATGAACAAGTGCGTGCCGCCGCAGGACAACAAGTTCTCGGCGCTGCACGGCGCGGTCTGGTCAGGCGGCTCGTTCCTGTACGT
>DASSVP010000072.1:0-12163 GCA_035705985.1 Thermoleophilaceae bacterium | reverse complement strand
GCGCCCTGCGAGCCGCTGGCGGGCGGCTCGCCGCCCTCGGGCGCCGGGCCCTCGCTCGCACCGCCCGCCTCGCCGCCCGCCGCGGCGGTCGCGCCGTCCGGCGCCACGCCGGGGAAGCGCTCGGCGGTGAGCTTGCGGACGTCCTCGCCGATCTTCGCGCGGTCGGCCTGCGTGAGGCCGGACTCGCGCTGGTAGACGATCACGGCGGGAGCGAGCTCGCCCCCCTGCAGCCGCTCGGTGGCCGCGAGGGCCTTGGTGGACTCGGCGTCGCCGGGGAGGAACGAGGTGGACTCGTTGTCCTCCGCGTCCATGAACTTCGTCGGGAGGTCGGCCGGTCCGGCGGCGATGAAGATGCCGGCGAGCCAGATGAGGAAGACGACCCACTTCGAGCGCGGGCCGGTTGCGATGGCGAAGACGGAGCGAGGGCGCGAGTCCATCCGGAGATTGTGCCGAGCGTGTCCGCCGGCTGCGTTACGAGCTTGTTACACCAGGGCGGCGCGGCGGGCACGGCCCGCGGCTTGCCCCGCTACAAGATCGAGAGGTAGCGGTCCAGCTCCCACTGTGAGACCTGGACGCGGTAGTCCTCCCACTCCTGCCGCTTGATCTCGACGTAGCGGTTGAAGATGTGCTCGCCGAACGTGCGTAGCACGAGCTCGGACTCGGCGGTCAGCTCGATCGCCTCGCCCAGCGTCTCAGGAAGCTGCTCGATGCCGAGCCGCTTCCGCTCCTCCGGGCTGATGTGGTACAGGTTCTTCTCCATCGGCTCGGGCAGCTCGTAGCCCTTCTCGATCCCCTCGAGCCCGGCCGCCAGCAGGATCGCGAACGTGAGGTAGGGGTTGCACGCCGGGTCGGGGCAGCGCAGCTCCATCCGCGTCGCCTGCTCCTTGCCCGGGTGGTAGAGCGGCACCCGGACGAGCGCCGAGCGGTTGCGGCGCGACCACGCGCAGTAGACGGGCGCCTCGTAGCCCGGCACGAGCCGCTTGTACGAGTTGACCCACTGCGCGAAGACCGAGCAGATCTCGCGCGCGTGCTTGAGCTGGCCCGCGATGAACGCCTTGCCGGTGTCCGACAGGAAGTACTGGTCGTCGGGGTCGTAGAAGGCGTTCGACGAGTCCTTGAAGAGCGACTGGTGGGTGTGCATTCCGGAGCCGTTCTCGCCGAACAGGGGCTTCGGCATGAAGGTCGCGTGCCATCCGTACTTCATGGCGTACTCCTTGACCGTGATGCGGTAGGTCATGCAGTCGTCCGCCATCTTCAGCGCGTCGGCGTAGCGCATGTCGATCTCGTGCTGGGACGGGCCAACCTCGTGGTGCGTGTACTCCACGTGGATCCCGAGCTGCTCGAGGGCGAGCACGGTCTCGCGCCGGACGTCCGAGCCGGCGTCGAGCGTGGTGAGGTCGAAGTAGCCGCCCTCGTCGAGCACCTCCGGCACGCCGCTCTCCGGGCGGGCGTTCCGGAAGTAGAAGAACTCGAGCTCGGGTCCGACGTAGAAGTTCGTGAAGCCCATCGACTCGGCCCGCTCGAGCGTGCGCCGGAGCACCTGCCGCGGGTCGCCCTCGTAGGGCTCGCGGCTCGGCGTGACCACGTCGCAGAACATCCGCGCCACGCCGCGGTCCTCCGGGCGCCAGGGCAGGATCTTGAACGTGCTCGCGTCGGGCATCGCGATCATGTCCGACTCCTCGATCGCGTTGAAACCGGTGATCGACGACCCGTCGAAGCCCATGCCACCCTCGAAGGCGTCCTCGAGCTCCTGGGCGTTGATCGAGAAGCTCTTGAGCTGCCCGAGGATGTCCGTGAACCAGAGGCGGACGAAGCGGATGTCGCGGTCACGGGCGAACGCCCGGACGTCGTCGGCCGTCTGCGGCTGATCTGTCATGGCGCGCAGGCTACAGCCAGGCGTTGGCCCAGCGCTTGAGCGCGCGCACGGCCGGCTCGAGCGCCTCACCCTTTGCGGTGAGGACGTACTCGACTCTGACGGGCGTGTCGTCGATGACCCGCCGCTCCACGATCCCCTCGGCCTCCAGCTCCTTCATCCGCTCGGAGAGGAGGCGGTCGGAGAGGTCCGGCACGAGCTGCTTGAACTCGGAGAAGCGCGTGGGCCCCTCGAGCAGCACGAACAGGATCGCGCCGGTCCAGCGCTTGCCCACCAGCTCGACGGCCTGGTGGTATGACGAGCAGCAGGTCTCCCTCCTGCTCCGCACGACGACGGTCCGCTGGGCCACCACCGACATCGTAACCCGGCGCTAGGCGGCCTGTGCGAGCCGGGAGTCCTCGGAGGAGCCGTCCCTCGGCACGTCGCCGGCGCGGGTCACGAGGTTGCCGAAGGTGGCGAGCGCCACGTGCGCCACGGCCTCGAGGATCTGCTCGTCCTCCCAGCCGGCCTCGCGCGCCTCCTCGTGGAGGTGCCGCTGGGGCGCGCCGTCCGACTCGAGCAGCGCCTTCACGAAGCGGAGCAGCGCGGCCTCCTTCTCGTCGTACGAGTCGAACTCGCGCGCGAGTGCGATCTCGTCCATGCCGAGGCCCGCGTCGCGGCCGGTGCGCTGGAGCGTCGAGAGCGCGTACTCGCTGCCCTGGTGCTCGGCGACTGCGAGCGCGATGCGCTGCTGCGTCGCGTAGGTGAGCGTGCCGTTTCGGAGCTCCGAGCGGAAGCGCGCGTACGACCGGAGGACCGCCGGCGAGCCGGCCATCACCCCGAGGAAGTTCGGCAGCTGGCCTCCGCCCGCGAGCGCGCCCTTCAGGATCGGCACGCTGCGCTCGGGCGCCGTCAGCTCGTCATGGACCTGGAACCTGCTCTCCTTCGTCTTCATTCCCCGCTCTGCTTTCCGCGTACTGACTTACGTCACGTAAGTGTAGGTGAGAAAGGAGTGCTTGACACGCCAAACAGGCGTGCGCGGCGATGGCTCAGGCGTGCGCGGTTCCGGCGGCCACGACCATCAGGAAGAGGCCGAGGAGGAACGCCCAGAGGCCGAGCCGCTCGGGCTGGGCGATCTGGTTCTCGAGCACCGTGTTCGCGCGGCGCCGGGCCGGTGTGGGCCGGCCGGTGATCGTGACGGTGCGGCGCTCGCCGAGCGGCTGCTCGGTGAGCAGCTCGGCCGCCCGCCGCTCGAAGCGGCGTGGCTCCTCGCGAGTCGCGTCCTCGCTCGGGCGCAGCTCCGAGACCGTGCCGCCCGTGCCGGCGTCATCGTGCTCGCGGTCGAAGCGGCTCGGGCGGCGCTCGGCCGCCTCGATCTTCCGCTCCCATTGGAGAAGCACCGCCTCGCGGCTCATGTCTTCCTGATCGTGCTCCCGCACGGCGCGGGCACCGGCACTGTGCATCGGGTTCTCTCTCTTTTCGCCTGCGGGGTTAGCTGACGGGCTCGCGCTTGGAGAGTGCGCTACGCGAACTTGCGATTCGCCCCTGACCGACCGGTCACCTGGGTCCCCCACGCCCCGAAATCTCCCCCGGGGCTTCGGCTTCGATGGACGGCGGCCATGCTAGCAGCAGAGCGCATGGCCCGGACGGAAAAGCCCGCTGCGTGCGGGGAAAATGCAACGGCGATTGCAAACGGCCGGTTTCGGGCCTCTGACGCGCGCGAGTCAGCGGCCGGCGACGGCTCCGACATACGCCGCGACCTTGTCGGCGTCCGCGTCCGAGAGGAGCTCCGGAGGCATCCGTCCGGTGCCCGTGCCGCCGCGCTTGATCGCCTGGAGCACGCGCGCCTTGTCGAGGCCGCTGAGCTCGTCGAGGTTCGGGCCGGTGACGCCGTGCGCCTGGACCGCCGCGAGCGTGTGGCAGCTCTCGCAGTTGGCGATGAAGAGCTCCTTGCCCTCCTCCTGGTTGGCCGTCGCCTCCTGGCTGCGGAGGCTGCCGGTGCCGCCCTCCGCCTCGCCCCGCGCGGCGATCACCGCGGCGGGCACGGCCACGCCGAGGCCCAGGTAGAGGAGCAGCATCGAGATCGTGAAGACACGGCGCCCGCGTGTGAGATACGCCTCCCGCGCGGCGCTCGGGCCGCCCGAGAAGGCGATGAAGATCACGAGCAGCCCGACGACGACGAAGGGCACGAGAACGAGCAGGACTTCCATGCAGCGCGGCACAATACCGGCCGCGGTCGCGGGGTTGGCTAGGCGCTGCCTGCTGCCGCGCGGCGCGCGCGCTTCCAGCTGCCGAAGGCGGCGAAGACGTCGCTCAGGGAGGGCAGGCTGTCGTCGTCCGACGCCCGCTGCTGGTAGTCGACCATGAGCAACCGCTCGGGCCGGGAGCCGACGGCGTCCGCCACGTCGCGGATCGCCTGGCAGACGTCGTCGGAGGTCGCGTCGCTGTCCGCTCCGGAGCGCTTGGCCTCGTGGGCGAACACGCCGGCGGCGCTGCCGCGGGCGCCCGGCTCGGCCGACGGGGTGGGCCGCGCCCGGCCGACGCCGACGAGCAGGCGGCAATGCGGGCACCGGAGGGGCTCCTCAGGCCATTCGTCAGCCACCTTCTTCTCGATCAGGAGGTGACAGTGGGGGCAGTAGGCATCACCTGCTGCCTTCTTCTTCTTTGACGTGACTGGCATCAGGCCCCTGGTCCCAGCCTTTTCGCCGAGTCCAGTCCAGACCAAACCCATTACGGCCCGCGGATGCGGAAATGTGGACAAATGGGGGGTAGAACCGATGTCCCGAATAGAAAGGGCCCCCTTTCGAGGGCCCTTCCCGTAGCCGGCCGGTAAGCCGGATCCTGTCGTGAGCAGCCATCCATCTCGCCGGTCGGTCGCCCCGTCGCGGGGCGCCGGCGGCGGGGCCTCTCGGCCCTGCGGCCTACCTGGAGCTCGGCGGGCAGCGTCGACGCTCCTGCTTGGCCTTGCACCGGGTGGGGTTTGCCTGGCCGCCACGTCGCCGTGGCGCCGGTGCGCTCTTACCGCACCTTTTCACCCTTGCCGGCACGGGACTCAGCTGAGGCCCCGTGCTTAGGCGGTTTGTTTCTGTGGCACTTTCCCGCGGCTTTCGCCGGGTCGGTCCCCCGACCACCCTGCCCTGCGGTGTCCGGACTTTCCTCGAGGGGCCGGTTGTCTCTCCGACCCTCCCGCGGCTGCTTGGCCGGCACGGCCAATTCTAGGCTGCATCGGCGCTTTCGTCGATGGCCCCGCCGCGTCCGAACCGAATCGCGGTCTCGAACTCGTCGAGTGGCTCCTCGTGCCAGGGGAGCGCCTGGCCGTCGAGGTACACCCACGCGTGCGCTCCGACCTCGCCGCCGCTCCGCGAGAACCCCACGACCAGCTCCGGCTCGGCGCCGGCCCTCGACAGAAAGCGATAGAGGATGAGGCTGCGCTCCAGGCAGTTGTCGAGCGCCCGGATCTCCGCGGGCCCGGACAGCGCGCGTGCCAGGGCGGCGATGCGCTCGTTCCGCTCCGCCGACGGTGCGTCCGGCTCGCCGCTCCACCACATCAGCCGTACGAGCCGCGGAAGGGGGAAGCGCCACTTGAGCGCGGGCAGCACCAGCCGCCAGCCCAGCATTCTCGTCGCCAGCCAGAGATCGCCGGGTCCCCTGATGCATCCGGCCAGGAGCCGGAGGCGCCGCCGGATGCGGGCTCCGAGGGGAGACCTCACGCGGCGGAGGGAAGCGTGTTCCCCAGTGCTCTTTCGAGCAGGTCCACGATTTCCGGGAGCCCTTCCAGCCCGGGCGGGAACGTGAGCCGGAACACGGGGACGCGATCGACGAGCTCGAGGTAGGAGCTCACCATGCGCGCGTTGCGCGCCCGGTCCTCGGTGTCGAACGCATACGCGTGGGTGAGCGTGGCGGTGAATGCCTCGGAGGCTGTGAGGCGGGAGAGGACAGGCTCGGTCTCCGGCTCGGACCGCTCGAGAACGACGACCGCCCCGAGCTCGGGACGGGAGGACGTCGCGGGGAGCTGCGCGCGCCGGCCGTTCTCGTTCGCCGCGAAGTACTCGGCGGACGCCGGCCTCAGCCGCAGCGCGAACGGCAGCGGAACGGCCGTGATCGAGACGTTCGACGCGCAGAAGCAGACGGCGTCGTCCGCCCACAGGGGATGGCCGCGGCGATCGAGGGCACACGCGATCGTGGACTTGCCGGTGCCGGAGACCGCGCACAGCGCCACAACCCGCTCGCGTGCGAGGACGGCGCTCGCATGGAGCACCTCGTGACCCACGCCCTGCAGGGCGAGCGGGAGAACGCTGCGGTTGAAGGCGTCCCGTACGAGATGGCTGCTCGCCGAGGCGAGCGGGAACGCCACGACCTCCGCACTTCCCGGCTCGAAGCGGAAGGCGCCGACGCCGGGCAGGTGGACCCATTTCTTCGTGCCGTTGCTGCTCCCGTAGCCGGCCACCGCTCCGTCGTTGTCGCGCCACACCGTGACGCCGGCATCGCCTTCGGTGGGACTCGGCGGGATCGAGGAGTCGGGTCGCTGCGTAACCAGGTTCAACATAGACGCGAGCTCCCAGCGTTGGCTCGGGCGCACACGCAGTCCGCCCGAGCCTCGCTGGTGAAGCGGCCTAGGGCTCGCCCCCCGGAGGCTTCTTCGCCTCACCGGGGTCGTTGTCGGGCGGGCTGAGCTTTCCCTGTCCACCCTGAACAACATCGCCAACGTGACCAACATCGGTCACCTTCATCGGCTCCCACTTCTTGGTCTCCACTCTCTCACCTCCTCTCACGTGTTCGATCGGAGCCAGGACTCGAGATTGAGCATCTCCCAGGCGTGGTGCTGCGCCAGGCGGTCGCCCCCCAGGGCGGCCGCGAGGGTCGGCTGCACTCGCCCGGGGTCGACGATGCCGAATTCGGACAAGCGCTCGACGCCCCCCGTCGCTTGCCACGCGGACGTCAGCTCGCGCGCGATCATCGAGCCGACATACGATGTCGCGTTGATCTTGCGCTGGCGCCCGAAGCCGAGCTCGGGGAACTCGCGCGCCAGGCGCTCACGGACCAGGCCCTTCGCCCGGCCACCCTTGTCGAGCAGCCGAGGGGGGGTGCGGTAGAGGAAGTCCACGAGGTCGGCGTCCGCGAACGGCGCGAGGATGTCCATCCCCAGCTCGCGGCCGTTCTCGAACGTCTCCTCCATCGCGATCGTCACGAGCGGGTTGTCGAGCGCGAGGCGCGTCTCGTGCAGGTAGTGGCTGCCGTTCGCTCGTTCCGGCCACCACTCCTCTCCACGCCGGAGCAACTCGGCCCTGAGCGCGGCGTCCGGGGCCACCCACTCGTGCGTACCGGCCTCGAGGCAGTGCCGCCGGCGGGCGGCGCCCACGGCAGGCATGTGGGCGGTAACGAGCTTCCACACGGCGTTCGCGACCAACGGCCGCGCCCCCCATTTCCAGAGCAGGCGGTAGACCAGCTTCGCCGGCCGGGTCGGGTACGACCGCCGGTAGGAGGCGAACATGCGGGCGAGACCGGCGACGTCGAGCGATCGCAGGAGGTCGGCCGCGTGGATCGGTCCGACGCCCAGCCACTCGTCCCCGCCATGGCCGGTCAGGATGGTCTCGCACCCCCGGTTGCGGCCCTCGCCTGCGAGGCGTAGATACCCGGGCGCCCAGAAGCTCTGGAGCGGAGCGGGCCGCTGACGGCTCAGGGCGGTAGCCGAGGCAAGCAGTCCGCCCTCCGGAAGCACCGCCTCGAAGTCGAGCATCACCTGCTCGAGCTGGAGCGCGCGCGCGACGCCCTGCTGCACCGGCTCTTCGTTGCAGCTCGGATCGGAGTAGGCCATCGAGAGTGCCCAGGGCGTCGCCTGTCCGCCGGCGCGCGTCTTTCGAGTCGCCTCCGCGGCCACGGACACGGAGTCGATTCCTCCGCTCAGGAAGATCCCGGGTCGGCCGACGGCGAGGCACCGGTCCACCGCCTGCGAGAAGAGCTCGTCGAACCGGCCTATCTCGTCGTCGGTCACCCAGCGCGCGTCTTCGCCCGGGGGGACCGGGTCCCAGTAGCGCTCGAGGGAGAGCCCGGCTCCGCCGACCCGCAGCATGTGACTGGCCGGCACTCGGCGTACGTCCGTGAAGTAGGTCTCGCTCGGGTCCGGCCACCGGAAGCAGAAGTGGTCGGCCAGGGCGGCCCGGTTGACCTCGCCGGAGACCTCCTCGAGGGACAGGAGGGCCTTGATCGAGTCGGAGAGGTAGAGGACCGAGTTGCGGCTCGCGTAGAAGAGCGGGTGGTGTCCCACCTGGTCCCGTGCGCAGAAGCCCGTGCCGGACGCGCTGTCCCAGACGATCACCGCGAACACTCCACGGAGCCGGTCGAGCACCGCGCGGCCGAGGCGACGGTATCCCGCCAGGACGAGCGCCGAGGGACTCTCGGCTTCCGGCTGGCCGACGAGGGCCTGCAACTCGGCCTCGTTGTGAAGCTGCCCCGCGAAGACGACGGCGCTCGTCTCGTCGCCCGCGGTGGCTACGCGCGCGGACTCGCCGTCGGGTCGCAGCTCGAGCGCGCCCCCGCGGCGAGCCGGGTCCAGTCGGGCGATCCAGGAGCCGGCTCCAAGCAGCCCGACCGCGTCGGGCTCGCGTAGAGCCAGCTCAGGCGGGTTCATACTCCGCAATCAGGCCTTTGGCAGAGAGAAGGTTGAGCGTCTCGTCGAGGTTTACGGACAGGTCCGGCTCGCGCACTTCGAACTCTTTGAGCATCGCCTGCTCCAGCTCGGCGCGGTCACGGCCCGTCTCGAGGAGCTCCCACAGGCGGGAAGCGGTCGGATTGAGCTCGTAGATGCGGTTCGTTTGGAGGTCCACAACCACCAGCCGGTCGCCAACCTTCCTGCTAACGACGTCATCCTGACGCCGAACGGCGTATACCCCATCCATTTTTCGACTATAGGTGCGATCCAATGATCTGTCGAACGGTGCGCGCGGCGATCCAATGGCCCGGCGCCCCGCCGGCACGCTCCGGCTAGTACTGGGACAGCGAGCCCGAACGGCGCCCGTACAGGATCGCGCGGCCGAACAGCCAGACGGCCATCGGAATCGCGGTCAGCGTGATGATGATGAGCACGAGCGCCTCGGCTTCCCAGCCCGAGCCGATGTAGAGCGCTTGACGGAGGCCATCGAACGCGAATCGCAGCGGGACCACCTTGCCGACCGGCTCGAGCCAGTCGGGAAGCACCGAGATCGGGAAGAACGCCCCGCCCAACAGCCCCAGTCCGAACACGAGGACGGCGGCGATCGTGTAGCCGCGCTTGACGACGACCACGGCCGCCGCCGTGACGATGCCGATCGACGACATCGCCGCGCCGGTGGCGGTCAGCACGACCAGAAACCCCACCCAGTCGGCATCCGAGAAGTCGACGCCGAGCAGCGCTCCGCCCAGGAGCAGGTAGAGCCCGACTCTGAAGCTGGCGAGCAGGAAGGGCAGGCCGCACATGCCGATCGACATCTCCAGGGTGGTGACCGGCTGGGTGACGAGCGCCTCGAGCGTGCCCGTGAGCTGCTCCTCACGGACACGCATGGCTATGCCCCCGCTGGTCGCGCTGACCACGGTGGTGACCGCAATGCCGACGAGCGCGAACGCGAAGTACGTGGGCGCGGCTCCCAGGGAGGTGGTGGCCGCTCCCTGAAAGGTCTCCGAGATGAAGTAGTAGATCAGTACGTCGAGGAGGCCGATGACCAGGTCCAGCACGAGCATGGCCCGGTACGAGGCCCGGATGAGGAAGTCGCGGCGTACGAGCGCGACGATGGCGCGCAGCCGAGGCAGCCTAGGCGTGAAGCTGGATCTGGTCGTCGCAGTGAGGGAGGTCATCTTCTCGATGCGTGGCGATCAGGACGGCGAGCTGCGGTCGCCTGTCGATTGCGCTCCACAGCCGGCCGACCGCGTCGGTGTCGAGGGACCGGGTGGGCTCGTCGAGCAGCAGCAGCTGCGGGTCGCCGAGGAGAGCGCGGGCGAGCGAGATCTGTTGGAGCATCCCGCTGGAGCACCTGTCCATCCGGTTGCTCGCGATGTCGGTGATCTCCAGCTCGTCCTCGATCGACGCGACCTGGCGGGCCGCCGCGCGCCGAGCGGAATGGCGCAGGCTCGCGTAGAAGAGCAGGTTCTGGTGACCCGAGAGACGCAGATAGAACGATCGCTCCTGGGAGAGCGACGCGCCGACGAGATGCTTCGTCGCGAGAGTCCCCGCGGGGTGACCGCCCACCCTCACCTCGCCGGTGGTGGGCAGCAGCGTGCCCGCGGCACACCGGAGGACGGTCGTCTTGCCGCTGCCGTTCGGGCCGACGAGCGCGATGCGCTCGCCCGGCTGGGCGGCCATGTCCAGCGGTCCCACGACGGGCTTGCTCCCGAAGGTTCGAGTCAAGCCTGAGACCGCGAGGACCGGCGAGGACACGCCCTTACCCTAGACGTGGTGACCGACGGCCCGGAACTGCCATGGGACCCGCTCGAGGCCGCGGGGCTCGGCCTCGTGGTCGACGCGGCGACCGCCGAGGCGGTCGCCGCCTTCCGCGCCGCGGGCATCCGGAGCGTCCTCCTGAAGGGCGCGTCGTTCGACGCCTGGCTGTACGACCCCGAGGAGCCGAGGGCCTACGGTGACGTCGACCTGCTCGTGAGTGGCGCCGACGTCGAACGTGCGGGTGACGTGCTTCGGCGGCTCGGTTACCGAAGGCGGGCCGGGCGCGAGCCGGCTCGAACTGTCGAGCACGCCCAGGTCTGGGTGCGGCCGTCGGACGACATGTGCGTCGATCTGCACGTCACGCTCGGTGGCGCCGATCGGGCCGACGTCGACCCCTGGGCGGTTCTCTCGGCGGGCACGGACAGGATCCTCGTCGCGGGCACCCAGGTCGACATCCTCTCCGAGCCCGCACGGGCCCTCCACATTGCTCTCCACGCGGCGGTCTCCGAGGCCGCCGCGCAGAAGCCGCTGATCGACCTCTCGCGCGCCATCGCCAGGCTCCCGCCGGAAGCGTGGACCCGGGCGGCCGGCCTCGCGAAGCAGCTCGGCGCCGAGGCGGCCTTCGCGGCGGGTCTCCGCCGGCTCCCCGACGGCGAGGAGCTGGCCTTCAGGCTCGAGCTGACGGGCGCCGGCAGCGTGGATGCGGCGCTGCTGGCCGAATCGGCGTCCTACTCCGCCTGGACGATCGACCGGCTCGCGAAGACGCGGGGCGTTCGCGCCAAGCTCGACATCCTCCTCCCCAGGCTCTTCCCGAAGCCTGAGTTCATGCGCGTCTGGTATCCGGTCGCTCGTCGCGGGCGCGCGGGGCTTGCGCTGGGCTACCTGCGCCGTCTCGCCTGGCTCGTGGCGGCCACGCCAGACGCGCTTCGAGCCTGGCTGCGCGCGCGACGGCGGGCGCGCGGGCTCGGCTGAGGAACATCGCTCCGAAGCGCCGGTTCCCGGGTTGGGGCAGCTGTGAGAGAGATGGCGTCTGTGCCGGGAGCTCAGCCACATGGGGCGACGCCCCTGGGGGCGGATTGGCACCCAGCTGCGCACGCTTGCCGAACCGGAGCACCTGTGTTATCGAAAGAGGTACGACGCGGGCCGGGAAGCCCGTAGATGCGGGCGAAAAGGAACTTCTGGACATGACTGACGCGCCAACGCCACGCCGCGCAGGCGCGAATCGCCTCGCGAGCTCCCTCGTCGTCCGCTGCGCGGCTCTTGCCGCGAGCGTCGCGCTCGGCGCGAGCGGCGCTGCCTACGCGCAGGCACCCGCCGAGACGACGGAGACCCCGAGCGAGACGATGCAGGCTCCAACGGATACGACGCCGACGGAAACGACGCCGACGGAGCCGGGGCCCACCGAGACGACGCCAACCGAGACGACGCCGACCGCGACGACTCCCGCGCCGAGCCCGGAGCCCACGGCCGCGCCGAACGAGTACGTCGAGAGCGTTCCGACCGGCGGCGGCCAGACGCCCGTCTCCCAGGCCGCTCCGCCCGAGTCCTCGGCTCCCGCTCCCGCCCAGACGTCGAGCGAACCGGTCCAGTCCACCGCGGACGACGCGGTGGCAGCCGCGCCGAAGGCGGACCGTAAGAAGCGCGCGCGTGCGCGGGGGCGGCGGCGCGCCGCCGAAGCCGCCACGCCGCCGGAGGCAGCCCCGATATTCGCGACGCCAGCCTCGGCCGACCCCGGCGAGCCGGCGAACCCGCTGCTGCTCGGGGTCGCGCTTCTGCTGATCACCGGCGCAGCGCTCGGCACCGCCGTCGCCCGGCGCGACCGTGCCGCCGCCTAGCTCACAGCTGGAGGCGCCGGTCGGCACCTCGGAGGCGAGGGCGCACAGGTTCGAAGGCGCGCGCGT
>DASSVP010000071.1:0-8475 GCA_035705985.1 Thermoleophilaceae bacterium | reverse complement strand
GGTGAAGATCCCGACGCAGCTCCGCAGCGTCACGGGCGGTGACGGCGAGACGACCGTCGACGGCGCGACGACCGTCGGCGAGGTGCTCGACGGCCTCTACGACCGCTACGACGGCCTCCGCGACCGGATCGCCGAGGACGGTGACCTGCGCCGCTTCGTGAACGTCTACGTGGGCGGCGAGGACATCCGCTTTCTCGAGGGGCTGGACACGCAGGTCGAGGACGGCGACGAGGTCACGATCCTTCCGGCTGTGGCCGGCGGCAGCTGAGCACCTTCGTAACCGGCGCGCAGGGCCTCATCGGCTGCGCCCTCGTCGAGCGGCTGCTCGAGCGGGGCGAGGAGGTGGTGGCGCTGAGCCGCTCGGACCTCGCCGGGTCGCGCTTCGACAGCGAGGGCCTGCGCGACCGGTGCACGCTCGTCGAGGCCGACCTCACCTCGCTGGGCCCCGTTCTCGCCGACCACCGCCCCGAGACGGTTTTCCATCTCGCCGCCCAGACACAGGTGGGCCACGCGAACCACTCTCCGCTCGACACCTGGGAGACGAACGTCCGCGGCACCTACATGCTGCTCGAGGGTATTCGGGAGCGTGACGTCGCCACGAAGGTGGTGGTCGCCTCGTCCGACAAGGCCTACGGCCGTCACGTGGAGCTGCCCTACCGGGAGGACTTCGCACTCCGGCCGGCGTATCCGTACGACGTCTCGAAGGCCGCGGCGGACCTGATCGCCCGCTCGTACGCCACGACGTTCGGCATGCCGGTCGCCGTGACGCGGCTCGCGAACGTCTACGGGCCCGGCGACGTCAACTGGGCGCGCGTGATCCCCGACACGGCGCGGGCGCTCGTCCGCGGAGAGCGACCGGTGATCCGCTCGGACGGGAGTCCGGAGCGCGACTACATCTACGTGGAGGACGCGGCCGACGCGTATCTGGCGGTGGCCGCCTCGCTCGAGGACCCGCGGCACAGCGGCCGCGCGTGGAACGCCGGCTCGGGTGAGCCGCGCTCGGTGCTCGAGGTGGTCTCGCGCCTGATCGAGATCAGCGGCCGCTCCGTTGAGCCCGACGTCCGGGGGACGGGCGTGCCCCACGGCGAGATCGACCGGCAGTTCCTCGACTCGACGGCGATCCGCGAGGAGCTGGGCTGGGCGCCGAACTGGGACCTGGACCGCGGCCTGAAGGCGGCCTGGGACTGGTACCGGCACGTCCTGAGGTAGCGTGAGCGGCCCGTCGGCGTCGTTGCGCGCGACCTCGCCGAGGACCCGGGCGCGGGCTGACCGCAAGGCCGGCCGCCGAGGCGGCTCCGCCCGGTGTGCCGACCATCGCCACCCGTTGGAGCCGCCGTTGGCGCTGCTCCCTACTTGCAGCCCGGCGTGTCCACCGTCTGGCCGGGCGGGTGGCACTTCGCCCCGCCGTCGTGCGGGCCCTTCTTGCTGTTGCCCGGGCCGAAGTCCGGGTCAGCGAATGCGGGCGCCGCCGTAATCGAAAGTGCGGCCACGGCGAGCACCGATGCGAGCGCCTTGCGTCGCATGGGATCTCCTTCCTTGGAGGGTTATGCACGGTCTCGGGCCAGCGAAACCATGCAATCTGCGTCCCCTTATGCCTAAGGGATATCGCCGCAATTTGCGCGCATCCGCCGGGGAAAAGCGCGCAAAATGCGACTTTTTAGACGCGAGGGGGTCGCGCCTCTGTGAGCGGGTCTAGGGGTACACGCCCGGAAGGATTCGAACCTTCGGCCTCTGCCTCCGGAGGGCAGCGCTCTATCCACTGAGCTACGGGCGCCTGGAAGGGTCAGTGTAGTGCCGCGATGCTGATCGCAGTCATCTCCGACACGCACATGCCGCGCGGCGCCCGGCGGCTGCCGGACGCGTGCATCGAGCGGATCAGGGGGGCTGACCTGCTGCTGCACGCCGGCGACTTCTCGACCATCGAGGTCCTGCGCGAGCTCGAGGCCATCGGTCCGCCCGTGGCTGGGGTGCACGGCGACGTCGACAGCGCCGAGCTGCGCCGGCTGCTGCCCGAGGAGCGCACCCTCGAGGCGGGCGGCGCGCGGATCGGCCTGCTCCACGACGCCGGCCCTCGGAAGGGCCGCCTCGAGCGGCTGCGGCGCCGCTTCGGCGAGCGAGCGGACGTGGTCGTGTTCGGCCACTCGCACCTGCCGCTGCACGAGCAGGCCGAGGACGGCTTCCAGATCCTGAACCCGGGCAGCCCGACCGAGCGCCGCCGCGCGCCGGCGCACACGATGGGGCTGATCCGGGTCGCCGACGGCTTGGCCAGGTGTGACGTCCTGGACCTCTGATACCGTATACGGTATCTTGACCCCGGCCGAGCTGATCAAGGAGCGCCGCGAGGCCCACGGCCTCAGTCAGCGTCGTCTGGCGCATCGTGCGGGCACCAGCCAGAGCGCCATCGCGCGCATCGAAGCCGGCAAGGAGGAGGTCACGTGGTCGCGGCTGCGTCTTCTCCTGCTCGTCATGGGCGAGAAGCCCCAACTGGCAAGCGAGCCGCTGCCAGGCCGGTATGACGCCTGGGATGTCCTCGAACAGCGAAGCCTCGCGCCCGAGTCCCGCCTGGCCAACGGGCTGGCCTTCAACAAGCTCGGAAGCGAATTGGCTGCGGCGGGACGTGCGGCTCGCGGTGACGGCTGACGTCTTCGACGCTCGGGAGCTGTTTCGCGTCCTCGCCGAGCACGCCGTCGAGTTCATCGTCGTGGGCGGGATAGCGGTGCAGACGCACGGCGTGCTTCGGAGCACGATCGACCTGGACATCGTTCCGCGACCGGACATGGCGAACCTGAGCCGGCTTGGGGAGGCACTCGCCGCTGTCGGGGCCCGTAAGTGGAAGACCGCGGCGCCTGTGAACGTCACGGACCCGCACGTCCTACGCCGGGTGAGTCTGGTTGCCCTGATGACCGATCACGGTCGGCTCGATCTCCTCAACATCCGCTCGACACCCGGTCTCACCACGGACTACGACGCACTCCGCAGCCGAGCAGTGGAGGTCGAGCTTGATGGCCGGACCGTCGTGGTCGTGGGTCTCGACGACCTGATCCGGATGAAGAGAGCGGCCGGGCGCGAAGAGGATCTCGCGGACATCCGCGGCCTCACAGCTCTCGACGAGGAGCTCGCGCGCGAGGCCGGCGAGTCAACATAGGCGGCATGGACCTCGACGTCCTATTCCTCGGAACGGCGGGCTCCTCGCCCAGCCCGCGGCGCGGGCTGCCGGCCACGCTCGTGCGGCGCGGCGGCGACCGGCTGCTGTTCGACTGCGGCGAGGGCACCCAGCGGCAGCTCATGCGGTCGGTCGGGCTGATCGAGCTCGAGGAGCTCTACATCACCCACTTCCACGCCGACCACGTGCTGGGCCTTCCCGGGATGCTGAAGACGTTCGCGCTCCGGCAACGCGAGCGCGGGCTCACGGTGTACGGCCCGCGGGGGCTGCGGCGTGTCTACTCGCTCCTCGAGCCCGTCATCGGCCGGCTGACGTTCGCGGTCGAACTGGTGGAGCTCGAGCCGAACGACGAGCTCAACCGCGACGGCTACCGGATCGCGGCGTTCGACGTCGATCACGGCGGGCCGGGCCTCGGTTACGCGCTCGTCGAGGATCCGCGCCCCGGTCAGTTCGACCCCGAGACGGCCCGGTCGCTCGGCGTCACGCCGGGACCCGACTTCGGCCGCCTCCAGAGCGGGGAGGAGGTGAACGGCGTGCGGCCCGAGCAGGTGATGGGCGAGGCGCGCCGCGGGCGCAAGATCGTCCTGACCGGCGACACCGCCCCATGCGACATGACCCGCCTCGTGGCCTGGGAGGCCGACCTGCTGGTGCACGAGGCGACCTTCATGGACGAGGACGCCGAGCGCGCGGCCGAGACGCGCCACACCACGGCCGCCCAGGCGGGACGGCTCGCGGCGGATGCCGCGGTGCAGATGCTCGCCCTGACCCACATCTCGCCGCGCTATGCGGGCGGGCAGGTGAGGGAGGAGGCGCAAACGGCGTTCGAGAACGTGATCGTGCCGCGCGACTTCGACCGCGTGGAGATCCCGCTGCCTGAGCGCGGAGAGCCGGCGCACATCCGCGCCTCCGAACGCCCGCCCCAGCCCGAGCCGGTGGCGCCCCCGGGGCCGTGAGAAGCGCGTCAGCCCGTCAGCGGCGGCACGCCGTGGAGCGAGCGTGAGATCCGGCTGACGTACGCGGAGGGGAAGCGCTCGCGCCGGCCGTGCACGCGCACCTCGCGGCCGCAGGCCGGGCATCGGTCAGGGGCGCGGCGTGGGCCGTTCGTGCGCGAAAATGCCCGCAAAAACTCGCATTTCTCGCACACCGCGTAGACAGGAGGCTCCACCCTTGGAGGATTGCCGGAGCCGCCTGGGGCTAAACGTAAATGCGCGCGGCTAGTGCGGGTCGCCGAGGCGCACGAGCTGGGGCGGCCCGCAGTCCTCGAGGTCCTGGAGGACCTGCTCGGCCAGCTCCGGGTCCCAGCGCTCCGCGCCGACGAGTTGTCCCGTGAGGTCGCTCACACGCGCGAGCGCGTCGCGAGCGTCGTCGTCGAGCGCGATGTCCTCGCAGAAGAAGAGGGCGTCGCCGGCCTCTCGGAGGAGCTCCTGCTCGGCGGGCTCGAGCGCGGCGTCCCCGGGGGCGGAGACGACCTTCATGAGCCTGCCATATGCCTGTGAGCGCTCGGGTGTCACTGCAACCCACAGTAGCGGTGATCGCTGAAGGTGTCACCCACGGGTGCTAGCCTGGCGCGCGGTTCCTTTAACCAGGTCCAGAGAGGCCAGGAAGGACAGTGAATTGAGCGAGAAGACGGTCCTGGACCGCGACGACGTGCGCCGCACGCTCGTACGCATCGCACACGAGATCGTCGAGAAGACGGGGGCGACGCCTTACGGCGCCCGAGTCGCGGTCGTCGGCATCCACCGCCGCGGCGCCGTTCTCGGCGCGCGCGTGCGCGACCTCGTCGCGGAGCTCGTCGGAGAGCCCGTTCCGCTCGGCGACATCGACATCAGCTTCTACCGCGACGACGTGGGCATCCGCGGCGCCGACTACCAGCCGGTAGTGCACTCCACGCACATCGACTTTCCCGTCGAGGACACGACCGTCGTACTCGTCGACGACGTGCTCTACACCGGGCGCACCGTGCGTGCCGCGATCGACGCGCTGTTCGACTACGGGCGCCCGAGCCGCGTGCAGCTGGCGGTGCTCGCCGACCGCGGCCATCGGGAGCTGCCGATTCGCCCCGACTACGTCGGCAAGAACCTTCCGACCGCCCGGGGCGAGAGGGTGAACGTGAGAGTGGAGGAGATCGACGGAATCGACGAGGTGGCGATCGACGCCGCCGCCCAGCTGGAGGAGACGCTCTGATGCACCCGCACCTGCTCTCGGTGGACGACCTCTCGCGCGACGACATCGAGCGCATCCTCGGCAGAGCCGAGAGCTTCGCCGAGGTCTCCGGGCGCGAGATCAAGAAGGTGCCGACGCTTCGCGGCCGCACCGTGATCAACCTCTTCTACGAGGCATCGACGCGCACCCAGTCGAGCTTCGAGCTCGCCGCGAAGCGGTTGAGCGCGGACCTCATCACGCTCAAGGCGGCCGGCTCGGCGGTTGACAAGGGCGAGTCGCTCAAGGACACGGTGCAGACGCTGTCCGCCTACGACCCGGCGGCGATCGTGATCCGCTCGCCGCACGCGGGGGCGGCGGGCCTGGTGGCGCGCTGGACCTCGGCGGCGGTGATCAACGCCGGCGACGGCAAGCACGAGCACCCGACCCAGGCGCTGCTCGACCTCTACACGCTGAAGCGCCGGGCCGGCTCGCTCGAGGGGCTGCGCGTGTGGATCGTCGGCGACGTGCTCCACAGCCGCGTCGCGCGCTCCAACGTGCTCGCCTTCACGCGGATGGGCTGCGAGGTCACGGTCTGCGGGCCGCCCACGCTGATCCCCCGCGGGATCGAGTCGCTCGGCTGCCGCGTGGAGCACACGCTCGACGAGCTGGGCTCCGCCGATGTCGTCTACGCGCTGCGGATGCAGCGCGAGCGGATGAGCGGCTCGTTCGTCCCGTCGCTGCGCGAGTACGCCGCGCGCTACCAGATCGACGGCCGCCGGCTCGGGCCGAGCCAGCTCCTGATGCACCCCGGCCCGGTGAACCGCGGGGTCGAGCTCGCGGCGGAGGTGATCGACTCGCCGCAGGCGCTGATCGCCGAGCAGGTGGAGTCGGGGGTAGTGGTCCGGATGGCGGTGCTGTACGAGCTGCTCGCGGGCCGGGGAACGCCGACCGGCACGCGCTCGGAGGCCGAGATCGAGCCGCAGCCGGCATGAGCGCAGCCGCGGCAGCGAACGGGTCGGGCCACCGCCCGGCCGTGGAGCTGGACAGCGCCGGGGGGCCGCCCGCAACCGTGCTCTTGCGCGGCGCGCGCCTGCTCGACCCGCGTGCCGGGCTGAACGGCGTGAGCGACGTGCTCGTGCGCGACGGCCGGATCGCCGAGATCTCCGCGACGCTCGACGCGCCCGAGGGCGCCGAGCTGGTCGAGGCCGAGGGTCTGCACGCGTTTCCCGCGTTCGTCGACCCGCACGTCCACCTGCGGACGCCCGGGCGCGAGGACGAGGAGGACATCGACTCGGGCACGCGCGCCGCTGCCGCCGGCGGCTTCTGCGCGATCCTCGCACAGCCGAACACCGATCCCGTCGTGGACTCGGCGCCGGTGCTGCGCTCGCTGCGCGAGCGCGCGCGGGCGGAGGCGCGGATACCGACCGGGTTCATGGCGGCCATTACGGTCGGCCAGCAGGGCGAGCGGCTCACGGAGATGGCCGAGCTGGCCGACGTGGGCGCCGCCGGCTTCACCGACGACGGCCTGCCCGTGCGCTCCGGCGGTGTGATGCGGCAGGCGCTCCAGTACCAGCGGCTCGCCGGACGGGTGCTCGCGCTGCACGAGGAGGATCCGTCGCTGTCCGGCGACGGCGCGATGCACGAGGGCGAGATGTCCGCGCTGCTCGGCGTGGCCGGCATCCCGTCGGTGTCCGAGTCCTCGATGGTCGCGCGCGACTGCGCGCTGGCGCTGTACGAGGAGGGGCGCATCCACGTGCAGCACGTCTCGGCGCGCGAGACCGTGGACGTCATCGAGCGCGCGAAGGCGGCCGGCACGGCCGTCACCTGCGAGGCGACCCCGCACCACCTGTTGCTCACGGACGAGGCGGTGCGCTCGCTCGACACCAACATGAAGATGAACCCGCCGCTGCGCAGCGACGCCGACCGGCGGGCGCTGATCGAGGCGCTGCGCTCGGGCGCGATCGACTGCATAGCCACGGACCATGCCCCTCACGCGCGCGAGGAGAAGGAGCAGCCGTTCGAGCTGGCGCCGATGGGCGTGACCGGGCTGGAGACGGCGTTCGCGGCGCTCCACACCGGGCTCGTGTTGGGCGGCGTGTTCGAGCTGTCGCTGCTCGTGGAGCGGATGACCTCGGGCGGGACGCCCTTCGGCCTAGCCGTGCCGACGCTGAAGCCCGGCGCGCCTGCAAATCTCTGCCTGGTGGACCTCGAGGCCGAGTGGGACGTGGGCGAGGCCGGCTACGAGAGCCGCTCGGCCAACTGCGCCTTCGCCGGCCGGCGCCTCACCGGCCGGGTGCGGATGACGATCGCCGACGGAGCGGTCGCCTACCGCGAGCGGAGCTTCGCGCTGGGCGCGGTCGCGTGAGCGCGGCGTACCTGCTGCTCGAGGACGGAACCCGGTTCGACGGAGAGTCGGTGGGCGCACAGATCGCCGGCACGGGTGAGGTCGTCTTCAACACCTCCATGTCGGGCTATCAGGAGGCGGTCACCGATCCCAGCTACGCGGGCCAGATCATCGTCTTCACCTATCCGCTGATCGGCAACTACGGCGTGGCGCGGGTCCACATGGAGTCGGACCGCATCCACGCGCGCGCGGTGATCATGCGCGAGGGCGTGGACCGCGAGGACGCCGCCCGCGCGGAGGGCGGCTGGCTCACCTGGCTGTCCGACTGCGGCATCCCGGCGCTGTCCGGTGTCGACACACGCGCACTTGTTCGCCATATCCGTGACAAGGGCGCGATGCGGGGCGGAGTCTTCGCCGCCGACCTGCCGGAACACGACGCACGCGACCGAGTCATGGCGGAGCCCTGCATGGCCGGCGCGGACCTCGCCCGGGAGGTCTCCCCGCGCGAGCCGATCGTCCTGGAGGGCGACGGGCCGCGGGTGGTCGCCCTCGACACAGGCATCAAGGACTCGATCGTGCGCAACCTGCGTGACCGGGGGGTGCACCTGGAGCTACATCCGTGTGGCACGTCCGCGGAGGAGTTGCTCGCGCGTAACCCGGAGGCGGTCTTCCTCGCGAATGGGCCCGGGGATCCCGCCGCGCTGGATTACGTGGTGGACGCGGTGCGGGGGGTGGTCGGCAAGGTGCCCGTCTGGGGCATCTGCCTCGGCCACCAGCTCCTCTGCCGCGCCGTCGGCCTCGAGACCTACAAGCTCCCCTTCGGTCA
>DASSVP010000070.1:0-20628 GCA_035705985.1 Thermoleophilaceae bacterium | reverse complement strand
GCCGATCGAGTAGCCGCCCGGCGAGCCGAAGACGAAGTTCATCGTGCAGCCCGCCGGCGCGATCATCCACGAGCCGGGGCGGATGCCGATCTCGCCGGGGAGCGGCGCGTCGTTCGGCGCCGCCACCGGGGCGCCGTTCGCGGCGTCCACGCGCGCGGCCAGCTCGTCGGTGAACCAGGCTGGCTGGGCGGCCTCGAGCGGGATCGCGTGCCCGTCGCCGTACGGAATCGCGCCGTCGACACTGCTCCAGTCGGGCGACGAGCCCAGCTGTGGGGTCGCTGCGGACGCGCTCGCTGTGGCGAACACGAAGATCATCAGCGCGGCCAAGGCGACCACGCGCAAGGTCCTGCTCATGAGGCACTCCCCCTGCCAAGGTTCGTACGGTCTCTAGAAGGCGTACCTGATGCCGCGCGAGGTCAAACACACGAGCAGCCCGGAGGAGACGGAGGCCGTCGGAGCGTCGCTCGGGCGCGGGCTCACCCCGGGTGAGGTCGTCCTGGTGAGCGGTGAGCTGGGCAGCGGCAAGACCACCTTCGTGCGCGGGGCGTGCCGTGCGCTGGGCATCGAAGGACCGGTCACGAGCCCCACCTTCACGATCGGCCAGGTGCTCGGCAGCGACCCCGAGGTCGCCCATCTCGACCTGTACCGGCTGGGCTCGCTGGCGGGTGAGGACCCGGCGCTGCTCGAGGACTACCTCACGCCGGAGCGGGTGGGCTTCGTGGAGTGGCCGGAGGTGGCGGAGCCGGCGCTGGAGCGCGTTGCTGCCCGCGTCCTGCTGGAGCACGCCGGCGGTGACCGGAGGCGGATCACGGTGTCGTGACGCTGCTCGGCCTCGACACCTCGACCGCGGCGTCGAGCGCATGCGTGCTGCGCGCGGACGGCGAGGCCTTCGACGTGACCCCGCCGCCCGACCGGCTCGCCGGTCCCCCCAGGCACGCGAGCGAGCTGATGCCTGCCGTGGCGTCCGCAATGGAGCTGGCCGAGGTCCGCTGGGTGGACCTGGAGGCGATCGCGGTCGGAGTGGGGCCGGGCACCTTCACGGGGCTCCGGATCGGGATCGCGACAGCGCGGGCACTCGCCACGGCCAACGAGCTCCCGCTCCGGCGGGTGTCCTCGCTGGCCGCGCTCGCCGCCGGGATCCGCGAGAACGCCTCGGCCGGTCTCGCGCTCCCGCTCATCGACGCCCGCCGCGGCGAGGTCTTCGCGGCCCTGTACGACGGCCCGGAGGCGGTGTGGCCGCCCTTCGCGGCTCAGCCGGAGGCGCTTGTCACACGCCTGCGCGAAGGCGGTTTCAAGCCGCTGGCAGCGGGAGACGGGTCGTTACGATTTCGGGGGATGCTCCAGGAGGCCGGCATCCCGGTCGAGCCCGACGGCTCCGAGGCCCACGTCGTGAGCGCGCTCCACGTCTGCCGCCTGGGCCTGGGGATGCCGGACGAGCCGCCCGGGGCGGTTCTCCCCGAGTACCTGAGAGAGCCTGACGCGAAGCCGCAACAGTGAACTCCGATCTCGAGATCCGCCCGCTGGCCTACGCGGACCTGCCGCAGGTCATCGCGATCGAGCGGCGCGCCTTCCCCACGCCCTGGTCGCTGGCGATGTTCGTGCTCGAGCTCTCGAAGCCGTCGGGGATCTGCCTGGCCGCGCTCGAGGAGGGCGTGATCGTGGGCTACGTCGTCTGCTCGCGCTACGACACGGTCTGGCATCTGATGAACGTCGCGGTGGACCCCGTCCGGCAGCGCCAGGGCATCGCGAGCGCCCTGCTGGTGCGCCTCTTCGATCAGGCGGACAAGCCGAGCGAGCAGTACACGCTCGAGGTGCGCACCTCGAACGACGCCGCGATCCGCCTCTACGAGCGCTTCGGCTTCCGGGCCGCCGGCAGGCGCCGCGCGTACTACCACGACAACCGCGAGGACGCGCTCATCATGTGGCGGACGGTGGAACAGAGAACCACCGCGTGATCCTCGGCATCGAGACGAGCTGCGACGACACGTGCGCGGCCGTCGTGGGGGAGGACGGGCGGATCCACTCGAACGTGATCGCCTCGCAGGGGCTGCTCCATGCGCGCTACGGCGGCGTCGTCCCGGAGATCGCCTCGCGTCACCACCTGGAGCTGGTCGACGCTGTCACCGCGGACGCGCTCGAGCGGGCGGGGGCGCGCCTGGACGACGTGGACACCGTCGCCGTGACCCACGGCCCCGGTCTGATCGGCGCGCTGCTCGTGGGCCTGTCGTTCGCCAAGGCGCTGGCCGCGGCGCGCGGCCTGCCGCTCGTCCCGGTGGACCACCTGCACGGCCACGTGGTGGCGAGCACGCTCGGGGAGGACCCTGTCGTGGCCCCGTACCTCTGCCTCGTGGCGAGCGGCGGCCACACGTTCCTCGCCCGCGTGGACGAGCCTTTCGAATATCAGGTGCTGGGGCAGACGCTCGACGACGCGGCCGGGGAGGCGTTCGACAAGGGCGCTCGCCTGCTCGGCCTCGGCTATCCCGGCGGACCCGAGATCGATCGGCTCGCTCGCGAGGGCGATCCCGAGGCGTTCAGCTTCCCCCGCAGCGCGCCCGGAGAGCTCGACTTCAGCTTCAGCGGGCTCAAGACCGCGCTGCTGTACGCGATCCGCGAGCTGGGCGAGGAGGCGCACTCGAGGGCCGCCGATCTGGCAGCGTCCTACCAGCGGGCGATCGTCGACGCCCTGGCCGCTCGCACGCGCGCGGCGATCGAGCGCGAGGGCGCAGTGCGGCTGGCCATCGGCGGCGGCGTGGCCGCGAACTCGGA
The DNA here is from genome assembly GCA_035705985.1 of Thermoleophilaceae bacterium. GTDB lineage: Bacteria > Actinomycetota > Thermoleophilia > Solirubrobacterales > Thermoleophilaceae > JACVRW01. The sequence goes on along the minus strand of DASSVP010000070.1, from coordinate 17,862 downwards.
GCTGCGCGCGGCCGTCGCGGAGCTCGGGGTCCCCGTGTGGGTGCCACCGGTCGAGCTCTGCACGGACAACGCCGCCATGATCGCCGGCGCGGCGCGGTTCCTGAAGCCGCTGCGGTATCCCGACTACCTCGACCTCGACGCCGCGGCCCGCCTGCCGTAGCGCAAGCGCGGGGCGGTGCCCCGCGCGCCTCGACCCGTTCAGTTCTCGAGCCGCGACTCCTCGAGGTCGAGGTCGCGCTCGATCTTCCGCCGCACCTCGTCGCTGATCTCGCCGCGGTTTCGCAGCTCGACGAGCTCCACGCGCTGCGCGTCATATAGGTCGTACATGAGCCGCCGCCAGGCGTCCGTGCGCTCTTCGTAGCCGTCGCCGTCCCCGCCGGCGAGCGCGCCGAACCGGCGCGCCCGGTAGTCCAGCACGTTGCGCGCCCGCTGCACGCTCTCGGGGCTGATCCAGTCGGGTTCGCCGAGCTCGTCGATACGCCCGAGGCCGGCCTCGGCGATGCGCTGCCGCGCGACCCGCTCCTCGCGCTCCTCCTCGCCGTCGTCCATGAGCCCGAGCCGCTGGACCAAAGGCGCGAGGGTGAGGCCCTGGCCCACCAGAGTCACGAAGATGACCGCGAAGGCGAGGAAGACGATCAGGTCGCGATCGGGGAAGGGGGCGCCGGCGTCGGTTGTGATGGGAATCGCGAGCGCAGCGGCCAGCGACACCGAGCCGCGCATCCCCGCCCAGCCGACGGCGACACGCTCGGCGGGCGGAGCGTGACGCTGCCCCATCACGAGCATGATCCAGAGCATCCGGACGGCGACGACGACCGCGCTGACCAGCGCGGCCCAGAGGACCAGCTCTCCGGTCGTGCGTCCGGACAGGTTGTCGAGGACGCCCGGAAGCTGGAGCCCCACGAGCAGGAACAGGATCGCGTTGAGGAGGAAGGTGAGGATCTCCCAGATCGCCACGCCCTGGAGGCGCATGAGCGGCGTGGTGAGCTGCGGCGTGTGCCAGCCCATGTACAGGCCGGTGGCCACGGCCGCGATCACGCCGGAGGCCCCGAGGTGCTCCGCCGGGAGGTAGGCGGCGTAGCCGGACAGGATCGAGATCGTGATCTCGGTGGGCGGGTCGTCGATGCGCGCGCGAATCTCGCGGATGACCCGGCCGGCGGCAAGGCCGACGATCAGGCCGCCCACGCCGGTCGCCAGGAACTTCGGCCCGGCCTCCCAGAGCGAGAACGACCCGGTCACCACGGCCGCGATCGCGAAGCGGTACAGCACGAGCGCCGTCCAGTCGTTCGTGAGGTTCTCGCCCTCCACGATGCTGATGAGGCGGCGGGGCGCGCCGATCCGCCGCATGATCTCCGCGGGTGCGACGGCGTCAGTGGGCGAGACGATCGCGCCGAGCACGAATGCCGGCCCCCAGGCGAGGCCGATGACCTCGTGGGCCACGAGGGCCACCGCGAGCATCGTCACGAACACGAGCGGGATCGAGAGCAGCGCAATCGGGCCGGCGTTGCGGCGCAGGTCGCGGACCGAGGTGAAGAATGCGGCTCCGTAGAGGAGGGGCGGCAGGAAGATCAGGAGCACGAGCTCCGGCTCGAGCTCGACCGACGGAACCCCGGGCAGGAAGCCGATCGCGGCGCCGCCGGCCACCAGCGTGACCGGGTACGGGACACCCACCACCCGCGCGAGCACCGCGAGCCCCGCGGTGGCCACCAGGAGGCCGAAGATCACGAGTTCGATGTGCTCCACGACCCAAGAGTGGCAGCATCATGCGCGTGCCCGTGGTGACTCTCTTCGGCAAGCCCGGCTGCCACCTCTGCGACGAGGCGCGTGACCTCGTTCGGCGCGTCTGCGACGGGCGCGCGGTCGAGCTCCGGGAGATCGACATCACCCTCGATCCCACGCTGAATCGGGAATACGGCGAGCGGATCCCGGTACTTGCCCTGAACGGCGAGGAGCTCTTCGAATACTTCGTCGACGAAGGAGTGCTCGTGGAGCGGCTCGATAGAGTGGACGGCTCGTGAGGTACGACGACGCAACAGGAGGCGGCGTCGGGCTCCACCCGGTTCGGCCTGACGGCGAGCCGAGCGCCTCCGAGCGGCTGTCGCTCGGCGTCGCTGCCCGACTGTCGCGATATCTGCAGGTCCTGACCCAGGCGAAGAAGATGGGACGCGAGACGATCTCGTCCCAGGAGCTGGCGGACTACACGCACGTGAACTCCACCCAGATCCGCCGGGACCTGTCCGGCTTCGGCAAGTTCGGCAAGCGCGGCGTGGGCTACAACGTCGACTCGCTCGTCTCGCAGATCCGGAAGATCCTGCGGACCACGGGCAAGCACAACATCGCCCTGTTCGGCGCGGGGAACCTCGGCCAGGCGATCGCGGGGTCGGACATCTTCGCCGACCACGGCTTCCGCGTCGTCGCGTTGTTCGACAAGGACCGGGGCAAGGTCGGGAGCCAGGTCGGCGACAACCTCACGGTGCGGCCGTACGACGATCTCGAGCGGGTGATCCGCGAGGAGGACGTGGTGGTCGGCGTGCTCGCAGTCCCCACCGAGGCCGCGCAGGAGGTCGCAGACGACCTCGTCGAGGCCGGCGTGAAGATCATCTTCAACTACTCCGAGGCACTCCTGCAGGTCCCGCCCGAGGTCACGGTGCACACCTCGAGCCCGGCCGTGGACCTGCTCTACGCGCTCTACTTCTACCTCACCTGAGGTCCCTTTCATGCTCGACATGCCGCGGGTCAGGCAGGTCTTCGAGGCCTCGACCGACTTCACGGTCGGAATCGAGGAGGAGTTCGCGATCCTCGACCCGCGGACGCTCGAGCTGGACCACCGCTTCGAGGAGCTGCGGCACGCCGCGCAGGACGACCCGGTGCTCGCCGAGTCGGTCGCAGGCGAGCTGATCAGGTCCGAGATCGAGATCCGGTCCGGGCGCGGAGAGAACTTCGCCGACGCCGTGTCGCGGCAGCGCGACACGCGCTCGCGGCTGTTCGCGCTCGCCGCGCGCCACGGGATCCTGCTCGGGGCCACGGGCACGCATCCGTGGAGCCCGTGGCAGGACCAGCGGATCATCGACACGGACCACTATCGGCGCGTGCAGGACTCGCTCCAGTACGTGGCCTGGCGGAACAACACCTTCAGCGTGCACGTGCACGTGGGTGTCCGGGGCGCCGAGCGCGCGGTGCGCGTGTGCGACCGGCTGCGGCCGGTGATGCCCGAGCTGCTCGCGATCTCGGCGAACTCGCCGTTCCTCGACGGGCGCCACTCGGGGCTACACTCGACCCGCTCGCAGATCTTCACGAAGAGCTTCCCGCGCTGCGGGATCCCGGACGCGTTCGGCTCGTGGCGGGCGTACGCCGACTACGTCGACTTCCTGGTGCGCACCAACTCGATCATCGAGTTCACGCAGGTCTGGTGGAGCGTCCGCCCGCACCACGCGTACGGCACGGTGGAGATGCGGATCTGCGACGCGCAGGCGAGCGCCGACGACTCCACGGCGCTCGCGGCGCTGATCACCGCCTGCATCGCCCAGGCCGCGATGGACCACGACGAGCAGGTGCCGTTCGACGATCCGCCGGGGCGGATGATCGAGGAGAACTTCTGGCGCGCGATCCGGCACGGGCTCGACGGGAAGCTCATCGACCTCGAGCGCGGGGAGGAGTACCCGGCCGTCGCGGCGCGCGACCGGCTGCTGGCGTGGACGGCGCCGGCGCGGTCGGCGCTCGGCATCGACGTGGTGCTCCCGGAGGAGAACGGGGCGCAGCGGCAGAAGCGGGGGCTCGCCGAAGGGGCGAGTATGGAGGACATCTATGCCGCCGAGGTGGCGCTCAGCCAGCGCACCTATGCGGCGGAGGAGGTCGCGACGTGAACGAGCCGAGCGAGCAGCAGCTGCTCGAAGCACTTCGCCAGATAAAGACCGAAGACGTCGTCGTGCAAACGGTTGCGACCCTCGTCAACTTGGCGGGGCAGAAGCTCTCGGTGGAGGGAGCCAAGGATCCGGCCGAGGCTCAGAAGGCGATCGACGCGGCCCGTCAGATGCTCCCGTTGGTCCCGGAGGAGGCTCGGCAGCCGATCCAGAACGCCCTCGACCAGGTGCAGATGCTCTACGTCAAGGAAACCTCCGAAAAGAAGGACGACGAGCCGCCGCCGCCAAAGATCTGGACACCCGGCTCGTGATCGGCATCTTCGGGGGCTCGGGGTTCTACAGGTTCCTCGCTGACGTAACCGAAGTCCCGGTCGCAACGCCCTACGGCCCACCCTCCGCGCCGGTCCGGGTTGGGCAGCTCGAGGGCATCGACGTCGCCTTCCTGCCGCGCCACGGTGACGAGCACACGCTTCCCCCTCATCGGATCAATTACCGGGCGAACGTCTGGGCGATGAGGGAGGTGGGGGCCGACCGGATCATCGGCCCCTCGGCTTGCGGATCGCTCAAGCCGGAGCTCGAGCCGGGCACGTTCGTCCTGTGCGATCAGTTCGTGGACCGGACCGCGGCTCGAGAGAGCACCTTCTATGACGGGCCGCAGACCACTCACGTCTCGGCGGCCGATCCTTACTGCCCCGACTTGCGCGCCGTCCTGGCCGCTGCCGCTCGCGAGGAGGGCATTCCGGTCGTGGAGGGCGGCACGGTCGTCGTGATCGAGGGCCCGCGCTTCTCGACCCGCGCCGAGTCGCGCTGGTTCGCCCAGAGCGGGTTCGACGTCGTGAACATGACCCAGTACCCCGAGGCGTGGCTCGCCCGGGAGCTTCAGCTCTGCTACGCGAACATCTCGCTGGTGACCGACTATGACGTCGGCCTCGAGGGGATGCCGGGCGTGGCGCCCGTGTCCGCCGACACGGCCTTCCGCGTTTTCGCCGACAACCTCGATAGACTGCGCGCGCTCCTGTTCCGGGCAGTGCCGAAAATCGGCCCGCAGCCGGACGACATTTGCCGGGCGGCGCTGGACAGCGCGATTGTCCACCGCTAGCGGACAGCGCCGCGCGCTGACTCTTCTGAATCAAGACGGAGGAAATACCCCTTGGAATTCCTGACTGACTGGGGCGTGCTGCTGGCGCTCGTTTGTGCTGGCGCCGCCGTGCTCTATGGCGTGCTGACCTCGCGCTGGCTGCTTGCACTCTCGCCGGGCAACCAGGAGATGCAGGACATCTCCACGGCCGTCCAGGAGGGCGCGAGCGCGTACCTCCGGCGCCAGTACACGATCATCGCCGGCGTCGCCGTGGTGCTCGCGATCGTGCTGGCGGTCGGGCTCGAGGCGCAGGACGCGAACGGCATCCTCGTCGCGATCGGTTTCCTGATCGGCGGCGTGTTCTCGGGCGCGGCCGGCTTCATCGGGATGAACGTATCGGTGCGCGCCAACGCCCGCGTGGCGGAGTCGGCGCGCTCCGGCGTGTCCCGCGCGCTCGGCGTGGCCTTCAAGGGCGGCGCGATCACCGGCCTGCTAGTCGCGGGCCTCGCGCTTCTCGGCGTGGCCGGTTACTACGGAATCCTGATCCTGGCCGGCGAGGACGAGCGCGACGCCATCGACGCCCTGATCGGGCTCGGCTTCGGCGGCTCCCTGATCTCCGTCTTCGCGCGTCTTGGCGGCGGCATCTTCACGAAGGCGGCCGACGTCGGCGCCGACCTCGTGGGCAAGATCGAGGCCGGCATCCCGGAGGACGACCCGCGCAACCCGGCCGTGATCGCGGACAACGTGGGCGACAACGTCGGCGACTGCGCCGGTATGGCGGCCGACCTGTTCGAGACCTACGCGGTCACCGCGGTCGCCGTGATGCTGCTCGGCGTCCTCACCTTCCAGGAGATCGGCACCGTCGCGACCTATCCGCTCGTCATCGGCGGCGTGTCGCTGATCGCTTCGATCATCGGCACCTACGCCGTGCGCTCGCGGGCGGGCAACGTGGAGCGCGCGCTCTACCAGGGGCTGATCGTCTCGGGGGTCCTCGCGGCGCTCGCGTTCCTCCCGATCACGCTGTTGATGTTCGACGACCTTTCCTACAAGGAGGGCGTGTCGAACCTGCTGCGCGCCGGTGCCGACGCCCCATCGGCCATGGACCTGTGGTTCTGCACGCTGGTGGGCATCGGCGTCACCGCCGGCCTGTTCGTGATCACGGACTACTACACGTCCACGCGCTTCCGGCCGGTGCGCACCACGGCGCGCGCGTCCCAGACCGGGCACGCCACGAACATCATCCAGGGCCTCGCCCAGGGCCTCCAGTCCACCGCGGCTCCGGCGCTCCTGCTCGTCGGCGGCATCCTGCTCGCAAACGAGCTGGGCGGGATCTACGGCATCGCGATCGCCGTGATGGCGCAGCTGTCGTTGACCGGGCTCATCGTGGCGCTTGACGCCTTTGGGCCCATTACGGACAACGCGGGCGGCATCGCGGAGATGGCGAACCTGCCGGAGGACGTTCGGAACGTGACGGATCCCCTGGACGCCGTCGGCAACACGACCAAGGCGGTGACGAAGGGGTATGCCATCGGATCCGCTGTGCTCGCGGCGCTCGTCTTGTTCGCGGCCTTCGTCGAGGAGCTCCGTGAGGAGGCGAACAAGGAGGGTGCTCAGGTCGTCTCCTTCGACATCTCGCAGCCCGAGGTGCTGGTGGGTCTGATCGTCGGCGGCATGATGGTCTACCTGTTCGCCGCCCTGGCGATCGAGGCCGTCGGCCGCGCGGGCGGCGGAGTGGTCGAGGAGGTGCGCCGGCAGTTCAAGGAGAAGCCGGGCATCATGGACCGCACCGAGAAGCCCGACTACGCGCGCGCGGTGGCGATCGTGACCGCGTCGGCGCAGCGGGAGATGATCATCCCGGCGCTGATCCCGATCGTCGTGACGCTGGTGGTTGGCCTCCTGTCGACCCAGGCGCTGGGCGGCCTGCTGATCGGCGTGATCGTGGTGGGCTTCTTCGCCGCCGTCTCGATGACGGCCGGCGGCGGCGCGTGGGACAACGCGAAGAAGCTGATCGAGGACGGCGAGTACGGCGGAAAGGGCTCCGAGGCCCACGCCGCCTCGGTCACGGGCGATACGGTCGGCGACCCCTACAAGGACACCGCCGGCCCGGCCATCAACCCGATGATCAAGGTCGCGAACATCGTGGCCCTGCTGATCATCCCGTTCCTGGTCTAACCCACCCTGCGGACCGCCGGCCGGCGAGCCTTACGGCCCGGCCGGCGGCCCGAGCACCCCTCGGGCCACCGCCCGCACGCCCGGAGTAGCGCTGCCGTCACACGCTCGTTACCGTCGTGACCCACCCGTAACGCAAGACCAACCACCCTGGCCGGGTGAGCGATAAGCACGTCGGAAAACGACCTTCTGGGCGCTCACCTCGTGGCCGTGCGCTGGCGGAGTTGGCGGGCCGGCAGTACGGGGTGATCTCTCGTGGGCAGCTTCGGGAGCTGGGACTCGACTGGCATGCGATCCGCAGGCGCGTCGCCGCCGGGACCCTTCATGCTTTGCATGGCGGCCGGGTGTACAGGACCGGCCTGGCTCCACTGCCGCGGCGCGGGAACTACCTGGCTGCGGTCCTGGCGTGCGGCCCGAAGGCGTGGCTCAGTCACCGCTCCGCGGCGGACCTCTGGGGGCTCCGGCCGAGCGCGCTGCGGCTTGAGGTGACCGTCCCGCAGCCGGCCGGGCGTGTACCGGGTGTCGAAGCGCACCGAAGCCGCATGCTCGACCCCGTCGACTTCACCACGAAAGAGGGAATCCCGGTCACGACGGTCGCGCGCACCTTGCTCGACCTCAGTGCGGTCGTTCCGGCTTCGAACCTCGGGGTAGCGATCGATCGCGCCGAGCGGTCGCGCCTATTCGACCTCATTGCCGTCGTTGACGTCCTGAACCGAGCGAGGGGCCGGGAGGGAGCAACAACCCTCCGCCGAGCCATCGCCGCCTACCGGCCGAGCACTCAGAAGAGCGAGCTCGAGCGGCGCTTCAAAGCACTGGTCGAGAACGCACAGGAGATCCCGAACCCCAGGTTCAATGCCCTCGTGCAAGGCGAGACCGAAACCCATGAGGTCGACGCAGTCTGGGAGGCCCAACGCCTCGCCGTCCAGACCGACGGCTTCGAGTTCCACCGCACCCGGCGCGACCAGGAGCGCGACGCCGCGAGTGACGCCGACCTGGAGCTCGCGGGCTACCGGGTCGTGCGACTCACCTGGGACGACGTGACCGTCCACGGGAAGAGAACGCTGCGTCGGCTCCGTCTGCGTAGGCTCCACAGCCTGGCCAACATCCCCGACATTCACAGCCTCCCGGACGACCTGCCGGTACCGACCGACGACGGCGCGGCGAGGCATCTCCTCAATGCAGAGGTTCCGCCGATAGCGCTGGAAACGACGACGGGAGATCACCTCAGCCTCGACCAACTGCCCGGCCGCACGGTCCTCTTCGCCTATCCCCGCACCGGCCGCCCGAACGAGGAGCTCCCGCCCGGCTGGGACGCCATCCCCGGCGCCCGTGGGTGCACGCCTGAGACGTGCGGGTTCCGGGACGCGCACGGCCAGTTCGCCGACCTCGGGGCGCGGGTCGTGGCGCTCAGCACGCAGGACCCGGAGTACCAGCGCGAGATGGCCGAGAGGCTCGCGCTCCCGTTCCCGGTCCTGAGCGACGAGCGGCTCGAGCTCACCCGCGCGCTCAGGCTGCCCACCTTCGAGACAGGTGGGAGGACGCTCCTGAAGCGGCTCACGCTCGTGATCGACGACGGGCGGATCAGCCACGTCTTCTATCCGGTGTTCCCACCGCACTCACACGCCCGGGAGGTGCTCGACTGGCTCCGAGGCTGACCGGCGCGCTCGCGGACTCGGAGCAGAAGGTCTTCTGGCTCGACTCGCCGGAGGCCCTCGAGCCGCTCGCCCCCCTGGAGGAGGAGCTCGAGTGCGATCTCGCGATCGTGGGAGGCGGGTTCACGGGGCTCTGGGCCGCCCTGCACGCGGCCGGCACCGAGGACGTCGTCCTGCTCGAGGGCGATCGCTGCGGCTGGGGCGCGAGCGGGCGCAACGGCGGCTTCCTCGAAGCGTCGCTCACGCACGGCTTCGAGAACGGGATGTCGCGGTGGCCCGATGACATGGACACCCTCCAACGCCTCGGCGCCGAGAACTTCGCCGCCATCCGCGAGACCCTCCAGGCCCGGTCGATCGACGCCGCCTGGAACGAGGCCGGCGTCATCGACGTCGCCACCCGGCCGCACGAGGTGAAATGGCTCGAGGAGGCGGCGCAGACGGAGCGGGAGCATGGCGAGGACGTGGTCCTGCTCGATCGCGAGGAGGTCAGGGCCGAGGTGGACTCGCCGACCTATCTCGGCGGGCTCTGGCACCGGACCGGGAGCGCGCTCGTGGACCCCGCGCGGCTCGCGTGGGGCCTCCGCGAGGCGGCCGTCGCGGACGGTGTGCGCATCCACGAACACACGCGCGTGACCAGACTGCGACGGGACCGTGACGGCGTGGTGCTGGAAGCCGCCGCGGGCGGCGCGAACGGGAATCCCGCTCGGGTGCGCGCGCGGCGGGTGCTGCTCGCGACGAATGCGTTTCCGCCACTGGTGAGGGCGATTGGCCGCTACGTGGTCCCCGTCTACGACTACGTGCTCGTGACCGAGCCGCTGACCGCGGAGCAGCGGGGAGCGATCGGGTGGCGCCGGGAGCAGGGGGTCTCGGACTCGGGCAACCGCTTCCACTATTACCGGCTCACGGCGGGCGGGGTGGGGGAGGGCCGGCGCATCCTCTGGGGCGGCTATGAGGCGCTCTACCACTTTCGCAACGGCATGCGAGCGGAGCTCGAGGACCACGCTCCCACCTTCGAGCTGCTCGCCCGGAACTTCGCCGCCACCTTTCCCCAGCTCGAGGGCATCCGCTTCAGCCACCGCTGGGCCGGTGCGATCGACACCTCGAGCCGCTTCTGCGTGACCTTCGGGAGGGCGCTCGGCGGCCGGGCGGTGTACGCGGTCGGCTACACCGGGCTGGGCGTCGCCGCCAGCCGCTTCGGGGCACGGGTCGCGCTGGACCTGCTGGGCGGGCGCGACAGCGAGGCAACCAGGCTGGAGCTCGTCCGCCGGAAGCCGATCCCCTTCCCGCCGGAGCCGCTCCGCTACGGAGTGATCCAGGCCACCCGCCGCGCGCTCGCCCGTGCCGACGAGCGGGGAGGCAGGCGCGGCCCCTGGCTCCGCGCGCTGGACCGGATCGGGGCGGGCTTCGACAGCTAGGTCCGGCCGGCAGCTTCCCGGCGCGGTGGGCCGCCTGCCCGACCATTAGCGTTCAAGCGTCGATGGCCGAGTATCGCCCCAAGCACCGCGGGCTCGAGCGCGTGCTCGGGCCCGGTGCGCTGTTCTCCACCGCGTACGGCAACGTGGGCAGCTCGATTTACTACGCGCTCGGCCTCGTCGCGGTACTCGCGCTCGGCATGACGCCCGTCGTGTTCGCGATCGCCGGCGTGATCTTCGTGTTCACGGCGTTCACGTACACCGAGGCGACGACCATGTATCCCGAGGCCGGCGGCTCCTCGTCCTTCGCGCGCCAGGCGTTCAACGAGTTCTGGTCCGCACTGACCGCGTGGGGCCAGATGCTCAACTACATCATCACGGTCGCGATCTCGGCCTTCTTCCTGCCGCACTACCTCGGGACCGTCTGGCATCCGCTCGTGGAGTCGCCCGCGGACATCATCTGCGGCATCACCGTCGTCGTCTTCCTCGCGGTCGTGAACGTCGTGGGCGTGAAGGAGGCGGCGAGCCTGAACGTCGTCCTCGCAGTCGCGGACTTCGCCACGCAGGTCGGGCTGGTGATCCTCGGGTTCATCCTCGTGCTGTCGCCGGAGACGCTGGTCGAGAACATCGACTTCGGGACCTCGCCCACGGTCGCGGATTTCCTGATCGCCATCCCGGTCGGCATGGTCGCCTTCACGGGCATCGACACGATCTCGAACATGGCCGAGGAGGCGCGCGACTACGGCGAGACGATCCCGAGGGCGACGCGCGCGGTCGTGGTCGCGGTGATGACGATCTCGCTCACGCTGCCGGCCGTCGCCCTCTCGGCCATGCCGGTCGAGAACGGCACCACGCAGCTGGCCGAGCCGTCCGACGAGGGCGGCTACGCCGACAACCCGATCCTCGGCGTGGTGAACAGCATGGACCTGGGCGTCTTCCAGGACGCGGGCGAGCTCTACGTGGGCCTCCTGGCGGCGACGATCCTACTGGTCGCGACCAACGCCGGGCTGATCGGTCTCTCGCGGCTCAGCTACTCCATGGGCCAGTACCGCCAGCTGCCCGAGGCCGTACGGCAGCTGCACCCCCGCTTCCGGACGCCGTACGTGGCGATCATGCTCTTCGGCGGCGTCGCGTGCCTGACCATGCTGCCCGGGCAGGCCGAGTTCCTCGGCACGGTCTACGCATTCGGCGCGATGCTCAGCTTCACCATGGCGCACCTGGCGGTGATCGCCCTGCGCGTCAAGGAGCCCGACCGCGAGCGCCCCTACCGCGCGCCGTGGAACGTGAAGGTCGGCGGTCACGAGATCCCGCTGGTGTCCGTGTTCGGCGCGCTCGGGACCGGGGTCGCGTTCATCGTCGTGAGCGTCCTGAACCTCGAGACGCTCGTGGCGGGCTCCATCTGGCTCGCGCTCGGGATGGCGACGTACGTGAACTACCGCCGCCGCCTCGGCCTGAACCTCTGGGAGACGCACCGCGTCGTCGTCCCGAAGCCCGCCGTGGAGCACGAGGTGGAATACGAGTCGGTCCTCGTCGCCTTCGAGGACGGCCACTACTCGCCGGAGGCTGTCTCCACGGCAGTGCGGCTGGCGGCCCGGCGTCGGCGCGGCATCCACGTGCTCGTGACGATCACCGTGCCGCCGAACTCGCCCATCGACGCCGACATGCCCGAGCAGGAGGCGCGCGCGTCCTCGATCGTCGACTCGGCGCGGGTGCGCGGCGGCAGGCGCGTGACCGGCCACTGGGAAAAGGTCCGTCCGGGGCAGGCGGGGCGGAGGGTTGTGGAGGAGGCGAATGACATCCGCGCCCGCGCCGTCGTCCTGCCGCTTCCGCCGCGGCGGGCTGGCTCGTCGCTCTTCGGCCGTACCCTGGAGACCGTGCTGTCCGAGCGGCCGTGCCGTGTGATCATCGACTCGTCGAACCAGGTCCAGTGAGAAGCGCGTACGTCCACACGACCCGCTTCCTGAGCGTCCTGCTCGTGGTGCTGGGGATCGCGATGATCGTCTCGACGCTCGTGCGCGGGGGCGGCGCACTCGCGGTCGGGCTGGTCTTCGGCGTCGCGCTCGTCGTGCTCGGGCTGGGCCGGCTCTGGCTCGCCCGCGGGACGACGCCGTGAGTCGCGCCGGCGACGAGGGCCGCGACGGTCCCTCGAGGCGCGCCCGCGATGGGCTGAGGCGGAGCTCGGAGGGCCTCCGCAAGAGCTCAGAAGGGCTCCGGCGCCGCTCCGAGCGGGCGCGCGTGCTCGTGGCGCGCACGCTGGGAGAGCCCGCGCTGTTCGCGATCATGCTGAGCGCGGTCGTCTCCGCGGTCTTCTTCACGCTCGGAGTGGTCGCGCAGGACGCGCTCGGCCTCACGCCGCTCGTCTATCTGCTGGCCGGCGTGTTCTTCGTCGTCACGACGGCCACGTACGTGGAGGGCAGCTCGCTGCACATCGAGCGCGGCGGAGCCTCGACCTTCGCCCGGTACGCGTTCGACGAGTTCTGGAGCTTCGTGGCCGGCTGGGCGATCCTCCTCGACTACCTGATCGTCATGGCGATCGGCGCGATCGCGATCGCGGAGTACCTGACCGTCTTCTGGGGCGAGCTCGGCGAGGGCGTCCTGCCGCTCGCCATCGCCGGCGCCGCGCTCGTGTTCGTCGCGATGCAGAACGTTCACGGGCTGTCCGCCGACCGGCTTGGGACGGTGCTGAGGCTCTCGCTGATCAGCATCGCGGTGCTGCTGGGCGTGTCGCTCCTCGGTTTCCTGGAGTACTGGGACCCGGGCGCGATCACGAGCTCGATCGACCTGGGGACGGCGCCGCGCTGGTCCGACCTGATCTTCTCGATCGGAATCGCCACCGCTGCCGTGATCGGCGTGGAGGCCGCCTCCGGCCTCGCGGGCGAGGTGCGTGTGGGCCGCCGCGGGCTGCGCCGCGTGGTGCTCGCCGCGGCCGCGGCCGCGCTGCTCGTGTTCCTGTGCGTGTCCGCCGCGGGCCTGATGGCCGCGCCGGTCGTCGACACCCGGACCGGCCTGGGCACTCGCTACATCGACGCGCCGGTCCTCGCGATCCCATCCGCGTACGAGCCGGGCTTCCTGCTCGACGCCGGGCGCTATGCCGTCGGCGTCACGGCCGCGGCGATGCTGCTCGTGGCGCTGAACGGGCAGATGCTCGGCCTCGCCCGGCTCGCCTACTCGCTCGCGACCAACCGCCAGATCCCGAGCGGTGTCGGGCGCCTCCACGGCAGCCGCGGGACTCCGTACATAGCGATCGTGATCGCCGCGGTGCTCGCCTTCGCGCTGGCCGCCCCGCGCGACATCGAGTTCTTGGCAGGCGTCTTCGCGTTCGGCTCGATGATCGCCTTCGCGCTGGCCCACCTGTCCGTGATCGTGCTCCGCTTCCGGGAGGGGGACCGCGAGATCGCCTTCCGCGTGCCGCTCTCGATCCCGATCCGCGGCGCGCGTGTCCCGCTGCCGGCGGTCTTCGGCCTCTTCCTCGCGGTGCTCGTGTGGGCCAGCGTCGTCGCGTTCCACGAGGGCGGGCGGATCGTCGGCACCGCCTGGATGGCGGCCGGGATCGCGCTGTACGTGAGCTACCGCCGCGGGCAGGGCAAGTCGCTCACCCAGCGCTTCACCATCCCCGCCGAGGCTCTCCAGGAGGCCGCCGCCGCGGAGTACGGCAGCATCCTCGTGCCGGTGTTCGGCGAGGACCTCGACGACGAAATCGTCGGGACGGCGGGGCGGCTGGCCACCTCGGCCGGCGAGGAGGACGAGGGCGGGGCGGTGCTCGAGGCGCTGTACGTGTTCGAGATCCCGATGTCGCTCCCGATCGACGCCCGCGTTCCGGACGACAGGGTTCAGGAGGCCAAGCGCGTCCTCGCGCGTGCGAAGGAGGTGGGCGAGGAGTACGAGGGCGTGGAGGTGGCCACGGCGATGGTGCGCGGACGCTCCGTGGGGCAGGCAATCGTCTCGGAGGCGCGCCGACGCGGGGTGGAGGCGATCGTGCTCGGGGCGGAGGAGCCCAGCCGGCTGCGCGGCGGAGCCATCCTGGGCGGGCGCGGGCGGGTCCGCGACCGCTTCGTGGGGGAGACCACCCGGTACGTCGTCGAGAAGGCGCCCTGCAAGGTGATTCTCACCGCGCCGCCGGCGGGCGAGGAGGGCACTCGGGAAGGGGTTCTGCCCTAGAGTGGAACCAATATGTTCGTTCTGATCGTCGGCTGCGGGCGCGTCGGGTCCGCGATCGCAAACTCCATGCTGTCGGAGGGTCACGAGGTCTCCGTCCTCGACGAGGACGCCGAGGCCATCGCGCTGCTCGACCGGGGCCAGTCCGACAGCTGGGAGGAGCGCGGCGGCCAGTTCACCGAGGGCACCGCCCTCGAGATCGACGCCCTGCTGGCTGCCGGAATCGAGCGCGCCGACGCCTTCGTCGCCTCGACGGACGGCGACAACACGAACCTCGTGATCGCGCAGATCGCGAAGCGCCGCTTCGACGTCGAACGCGTGGTGGTGCGGGTGCTCGACCCGGCGCGCGCCCGCTGGTACGCCGAGCAGGGCCTCCAGACGGTCTGCCCGACCCAGACGGCGATCGAGCTGCTGGAGGCAGCGGTGCGCGGGCAGATCCGATTCGAGGGAGTCGCCGGCTAGCCATGTACGTCGTGATCGTCGGAGCCGGGAAGGTCGGCTGGAACCTCGCGCGCGAGCTCATCAACAAGCGCCACGAGGTCACCGTGATCGAATCGGATGCGCACCGCTACGGCGTGGTCGAGCAGGAGCTCGAGCACAGCGCCATGTACGGCGACGGCTCGGAGCTGTGGGTCCTCGAGCGCTCGGGGATCGAGCGCGCGGACCTGGTCGTGGCCGTGACCGGCGATGACGAGGACAACATCCTGATCTCCCAGGTCGCGCGCGAGAAGTACGGGGTCGAGCGCGTGGTCGCCCGCTGCAACAACCCGCGCAACCTCCAGCACTTCGAGCTGCTCGGGGTGCGCCCGGTGATCTCCGCCACGGACCTGATCCTGCGGCTGATCGAGCACGAGGTGCCGAAGTACGGCCTCGTGCACCTGCTCGACCTGCCGGAGGAGCGGCTCGAGATCATCGAGCTCGAGGTGGGCGAGGGCTCGCCCGCGGCCGGGCGCGCGGTGAAGGACCTCGGCCTGCCGGACGGCTCGCTCGTGATCTCGATTCTGCGCGAGGGTGGCGGCTTCGTGCCCACGGGCGATTCGATCATCGAGCCGGGTGATGAGGTGCTTGTGGTGCTCGACGTGGGTATCGAGTCCCGTGTGACGGAGCTGTTCACGGCGCGCACGGCGGCGTAGGCGGCGTGGAGCGGCACAAGGTCGACCACCTGCTGATCGGCGGCGGGCTCGCCGCGGCGAACTGCGCGCGCTGGCTGCGTGAGGGGGGCGGCCAGGGGTCGATCCTGCTCGTGGGCCGCGAGCAGGATCCGCCGTACAACCGGCCGCCGCTGTCGAAGGGCTACCTGCAGGGCAAGGAGGCGCGCGACGACGCGCTGTTCCGCCCGGACGAGTGGTGGGAGGAGCAGCACATCGAGCTGAGGACACGCACGAGCGTGATGAAGCTCGACACCGAGGCGCGCGTGGCGACGCTCTCGACGAAGGAGGAGATCGAGTTCGAGCAGGCCCTGATCGCCACGGGCTCGAACGTCAACCGCCTGCGCCTGGACGGCTGCGACCTCGACGGGATCCATTACCTGCGCGCGTTCGGGAACTCGGAGGCGATCCGCGCCGACGCCGAGGCCCACAAGCGCGCCGTCCTGATCGGCGGCAGCTACATCGGGTGCGAGGTGGCAGCGTCGCTCACCGCGGCGCACGGGGTTGAGTGCGAGATCGTGATGCTGGAGGACGTGACCTTCGAGGGGTTCTACGGGGAGAAGGTCGGCCGCTTCTTCCAGGGCGTGTTGGAGGGGCACGGCGTGAAGGTGCACGGTGGCGATGAGGTCGTGCGCTTCGAGGGCGACGGCGAGCGGGTGAACAAGGTCGTCACGAAGGGCGGACTCGAGATCGAGTGCGAATTCGTGGTGGTTGGGATCGGTGTGACGCCGGACGTGACGCTGGCCCGCTCGGCCGGGCTCGAGCTGGGGGAGCAGGGCGGCGTGCGCTGCACGGCCGAGCTGGAGACGTCGGAGCCGCGCATCTTCGCCGCCGGCGACATCTGCGAGTACGACAGCCCGGTTCACGGGAAGCCGATGCGGATCGAGCACTGGGACGTGGCGTTCAACCAGGGGAAGACGGCCGCGTTCAACATGCTCGGGCGCGGGCTGGAGCACAACGTGGTGCCCTACTTCTTCTCGGACCTCGCGGACTGGGTGTCGATGGAGTACGTGGGACCCGGCTCGGGCGAGCCGGTCGTGCGCGGCTCGATGGAGGAGCACGAGTTCTCCGTCTTCTACGTGGACGGCGGGCGGGTGAAGGCGGCGCTGTCGGTGGGCCGCTCGGACGACCTCGACCAGGCGCGCCGCTTCATCTCGGACGCCACGAAGGTGGATCCCAAGGCGCTCGGCTCGCTCGAGACGGACCTGGCGACCGTCTGATGGACGACTTCCTCTCCCTGCACTCGAGTGAGCGGCCGCTGCTGATGCCGAACCCGTGGGACCGGGGGTCGGCGGTGCTGCTGGCCTCGCTCGGGTACAAGGCGCTCGCCACGACGAGCAGCGGCTTCGCGGCGACGCTGGGGCGGCTGGACGGCCAGGTGTCGCGCGACGAGGCGCTGGCCCATGCGGCCGAGCTGGCAGAGGCGGTCGACGTGCCGGTGTCCGCGGACTTCGAGAACTGCTTCGCGCACGATGCGGCCGGTGTCGCCGAGACCGTGCGGCTCGCGGCGGAGTCCGGGCTGGCCGGGTGCTCCGTCGAGGACTTCGCGGGTCGGGAGGACGACCGGATCTACGACCCGGGTGAGGCTGCGGAGCGCGTGGCGGCGGCCGCGGAGGCGGCGCATGCGGGGCCGGAGAAGTTCGTGCTCACCGCGCGCGCCGAGAACTACGTGCACGACCGCCGCGACCTGGCGGACACGATCGCGCGGCTGCAGAGCTTCCAGGAGGCCGGCGCGGACGTCCTCTTCGCGCCGGGTGTGCGGGAGCTCGACGAGATCCGCGAGCTGGTGGCCTCGGTGGACCGCCCGGTGAACGTCCTCGTGCTGCCCGGGATGCCGAGCGTGAGCGAGCTGGGCGACGCGGGCGTAGCCCGAATCTCGGTGGGAGGCGCATTCGCGTTCGCGGCCTTTGGAGCAGCGGCGGCAGCGGGCCGCGAGCTGCTGGAGCGCGGCACCTACGGCTACTGGGAGACCTCAACGGCCGGAGCGGGCGCAACTTTCGAAGCCTTCAACGGCTGACCGCGACGCGGTTCCGTCCGTCCCATGCGCAAACATGTGTTCGCGTAGATAGGGCAGCTCAACGAGTTACTGGGGGGCAGGGACTTGAACCCCGATAACCAGCTCCAGAGGCTGGCGTCTTGCCGATTAGACGACCCCCCAACGAGGAGATTGAGGATATCCACTAGGCGGGAAATCGTCACACGCGAGCGAGTGCGGGAGCTCCTCGAGACAGGCGCGACGGGCGCGGCGATTGCCCGAGAGCTCGGTATCTCGGAGTCCACCGTCTCGTACCACAAACGCCGCCTTGGTCACACCATCGACGTGCGCTGCAACCGGCGGTATGACTGGGCCGCGGTCCACTCTTCTATGACCCCGGACACTCGATCACGGAA